>JBDGPY010000099.1:0-10425 GCA_042219425.1 Haloarcula sp.
GGGCAAACTCGCTGACGGGGTGAACGACTGATGTTGCTCGATACGATTGCACGGAAGCTTACCGACGATGTGAAGACGTTCGTCACGATGCCCGTGCGGACGGTGCGGCAGTGGTCCTACACCATGCAAGCGGTTCGGCGGGGCGAACTGCCTGCCTCCGAGGTCCTGAAGGTCATCCTCTCGACCATCGTGGCGACGCTGGTAGTGCTGGCACTGCTGTTCCCGATCTACTGGATCCTGATGGCGGCCCTCTCCGGTTCGGGGAGTTCACTGTACACCTCGGAGAGTTTCTCGCTGTTCCCGTCCGAGCCGACGATCCGGCCCTTTATCTGGGTTATCGGTGATCTCATCGTCCCGGCATACTCGATCTCTGTCGGGATTCCGTTCACTGATCTCGCGTTCGTGTTCCAGACGCCCAGCATCGAGATACTCAATGCTGCCGACTACGGCGTCGACCGCCCGTCGGAGTTCAAGCGCTTCCTCTGGAACAGCCTCACGGTGGCGATTCCCACCGTTCTCATCGCGATGTCACTCATCGTTCCGGCGGCGTACGCGCTCTCTCGGCGCGAGTTCCTCTTCCGGCGGAAGATTCTGTTCCTTTATGTCCTGATGACGCAGGTCGGGGGCGGTCTGGGGGTCGCACTGCTTATCGGGATGTACGCGCTGTACGTCCAGTTCGGGATCAACGACAGCAAACTGGCACTGGCGGTGTACTACGCTGCGACCGCGGTACCGTTCAACACGTGGTTGCTGAAGACCTACATGGACGGCATCCCGGTCTCCTACGAGGAAGCCGCTGTCGTCGACGGCGCGCCGCCGTGGCGCGTCGTCACGGAGGTCATCCTTCCCATGTCAACCGCGGGGCTAGCGACGGTGTTCATCTTCGTCTTCCTCACCGGCTGGACGGAGTTCGTCGTCGCCCAGACGCTACTCGGGACGGAGAACTACACGCTGCCGGTCGGCCTGTACGCGATGGTTGATGAGTATTCTATTCCGTGGGCGCGTTTCTCCGCGTTCGCGCTGACCTTCGCCTCGCCGATCATGCTGGCGTACCTGTTCGCCCAGCGCTACATCGAGGGTGGCCTCTCCTTCAGCGGAATGGAAGGTTAGGCTGGCGCGACGCCTGCTGTCAACCGAGTCGGTCCTCGACCACGTCGATGTCGGCCGGTTCGTTGACGTTGTGACACCACCCCTCCAGTTCGACCGCTTCGACGCGGTGACCGGCGGTCAGCAACAGATCGATTGCGTCGGGAAGTTCGTACTCGCCACGCTCGGAGGGCCGTATCAACGTGCAGGCATGGCCGATAGCCGGTTCGAACACGAAGAAGCCCCGCGAGACCAGCGTCGACGGAGGGTCCGACGGCTTCTCGACCAGGCCGGTCACTCGCCCCTCGTCGTCCGTTATAACGACACCGGTTGTGCGGGCTTCGTCCCATGAGACGTCTTCGACGAGCAGCGTCGCGCTGGCGTCGGTCTCGGTGTGGCGGTCGAGTGCGTCAGTCAGATTCGCCCGGCAGACGTTGTCTCCGTTCAGCACGACGAACGTTCCTTCGACGGCAGGCCAGGCCTGTTCGAGCGCGTGGGCCAGTCCCAGTTGGTCGTCCTGCCAGACGTACTCCACCGGCACGTCCCGGTACTGCTCCCCATAACGGGCCACGATGTCGTCGCCACGGTAGCCGATAACAACGATCAGGCGGTCGACGCCGACGGACAGCAGCGTGTCGAAACAGTGGGTCAGCAGCGGATCGCCGGCAACTTCGACCAGTCCCTTCGGCTTGTCCGCAGTGAGCGGTCGCATCCGCGTCCCTGCTCCTGCTGCGAGTACAACGCCGTCCATGGCTGGGGACAGGACCGGACTGGAAAAATGTCTGTGGGCGAGTCGGTTTTGCCTGTGGCCCACCAACTCTCCCACATGGCAGAGGAGTGTGACACCTGCGGCCGGTCGGTCACTGCCGACGAGGCGGTTCGTCGGGAAACGTTCGGTGATCTCGACAGCGACCGCTGGAAAACGCTTTGCTGCCCGGACTGCGGCGCGCGGCTCCGGACTGTGTTCGTCGGTCCGGACTCCTGACTGGCAAACGCGCTGCCCTCGTCGTCGACCGGCCGTCGGGAGGCGAATATCTGCGCCTCGGGCACAGTGCGCAGGGCGTGACCAATTGATCGACAGACACCTCGGGGTACACTTTTGCGCCTGTCCGACTGAATAGCTGTAATGGCCGAACCGCTGTCCGTGGGTGTCTGCTGGAGCGATGGCTCCTGGGTCGCTGTCGCGTTTACCAGTGATGGTTTCGACCACGCCGAGGTGTACGACGGTGTTGGCGAGTGCTGGTCGCGGTACGAGGACCACGCACAGCGGATTCTCGTCGATATCCCCATCGGCCTCGTGGAGTCGGGAGATCCAACTCGCCGGTGTGACACTCTTGCTCGGTCGATTCTCGGTGACAGGAGCGCGGCGGTTCGTACACCACCTGTCAGAGAAGCGACCCGGAAACGACGCTACTCGACGGCCAACCGCGTCCACAGGCGCAAGAGCGACCAGGACCTCTCGGAGCAGGCGTTCGCCCGCAGCGACGGTATCGCCAGGGTCGACGAACTCCTCCAGGAACTCCCCGAGGCCGCTGCTGTCGTTCGTGAGTCACACCCGGAGGTCTGCTTCCGGGCCTTCGCCGGAGAACCGCTCGAACACTCCAAACGGACCGCCGCGGGCTACGCCGAGCGGATGCGGACGCTGGCACACTACGACCGCGACGCCGCGCCGACGGTCCAGAAGGCCGCGGAGGGAACCAGCGGCGCGACAGTGGCTGTCGACGACGTACTGGACGCCGTTGCTCTCGCGTACACGGCCGCTCCGGGTGGCAGAGACCTGCGCACCCTTCCACCCGACCCACCGCGGGACCCGACTGGGTTGCCGATGGAAATAGCGTATCGCGCGGCGTCACCGCTGGTCGAGTAATACGCCTCATACTGTTGGCTTACAGCCGACAGTATCAGTAAACGATGCCAGTAATGTAGTCTGCGATGTATGTAGCAGTCGCTGAGCCGTGATTATATTGCTGGACTGTAGACAGAAGCCGTCTTACAGCCGCGTGAGGTTGGTCGCTCGCGGACCCTTGTCCGCTTGCTCGATGTCGAACTCGACTTCCTGACCCTCTTCGAGGTCAGGGCCGCCGACGTCTTCCATGTGGAAGAAGACGTCTTCGTCCGCATCGTCGGTCTCGATGAACCCGTATCCACCCGTGTCGTTGAAGAAGTCGACAGTACCTTCCGCCATTGTTAGAGACGCGTGAGGTTGGTCGCGCGTGGACCTTTGTCTGCTTGCTCGATGTCGAACTCGACTTCCTGACCCTCTTCGAGGTCAGGGCCGCCGACGTCTTCCATGTGGAAGAAGACGTCTTCGTCCGCATCGTCGGTCTCAATGAAACCGTACCCGCCCGTGTCGTTGAAGAAGTCGACAGTACCTTCCGCCATTGTTAGAGCCGTGTGACGTTGTTTGCGCGCGGACCCTTGTCCGCCTGCTCGATGTCAAATTCGAGCTCTTGTCCCTCTTCGAGGTCCGGGCCGCCGATGTCTTCCATGTGGAAGAACACGTCGTCGTCTGCGTCCTCAGTCTCGATGAATCCGTAACCGCCAGTGTCGTTGAAGAAATCAACCGTTCCTTTCGCCATTGCAACCCAACAGAAGCCAGCACCACGGATAACAGTGTCGGTACGGAAATCACCGTGACAGCGGCGGATACCGACAGACAGCGGCTGCTTACACGGTGGTTCGCTTTCATCTCAGCCACTCCCTACTGCCGCTACATCCTACTGTGAGCCACTGAAACGGAAGACTACACTATCAACGAGTCGTTCTCGCGACCCGGAATTATTCAACTGATAACCAAATACCTTAGAGGGTTACTCTCTTGTTATACAACATGAGTCAGGCCGTGAGAGTCCGGCTCGCCCCGTGGTTGCTTGCGAGCACAGGGCTCGCTCTCGCAGGCGTCGCCGCGGTCTGGCATCTCGTCATCGAGACGCAGCGGCTCGGCTGGACCAGCGGCCCGGAGTTGGCCCTTCTTCTCGTCGGACTGCTCCCGCTGACACTGGTGTATGGGAGCTATCGTCTGGTTTCGTCTTCGCTCTCGCGGAAGCAGATATGGACTGTGTTCGTCTGGAGCCTGATCGGTGGTGCAGTCGTCGGTACTGTCATCGGCCTGAGTGTATTGGTTCGCGTGTCCGAGGGCCGAGTCATCGCGGAACCGGTGTTCGTCCTCCTCCTGGCAGCCGATACGGGGACTGTCGCCGGCTTTGTTGCCGGGACCTACGCGACGAAAGCGCGCCAAGACGTTGGCCGCGCGTCCGATACCACCAACACACTCTCTTTTGTCAACGATATGCTCCGTCACGATGTCAAGAACGGCCTGATGGTCATTAACGGACGTGCGACCATCCTAGAGCGCAACGCGGAGACCGAAACGGAACAGGACGCCGCGCAGGCGATTCAGGAGCAAGTGTTGGAACTCGAACACGTAATCGACAACGCTGGAGCCATTGTGGAGACGCTGGCATCTGACTCTGAGTTCGAGGCCATCGATATCTCCGACACCGCCGAGACTGTCACCGACCGAATCCGGCGAACACACGATGTCGATATCGAGTTACGGGGAGCGAGCAGTGCCGAAGTGCGTGCCAACGAGGCTGTCCGCTCGGTATTGTTGAATCTTCTAGAGAACGCGGTCGACCATGGATTGTCGGCCGTTGAACTGCCCGCTGAGGGGGCTATGACGGACGGCTCAGTCCAGTCTGCGGCTGCCTCACGCTCGCTGGACGCCGACGTACGGAACGAGAACGACCAGGCGTGTCCATCTGTTCTGGTGTGGATCACCGTGGCCGACGACACCGTCGAGACACACGTCCTTGATGATGGCTCCGGTATCCCAGATGACAAGCGAGAAACACTATTTGAGGAGCGGGCAGACGAGACACACGGTGGCGGATTACATCTCGTCCGGACGCTGGTCGACAGTTTCGGCGGTGAGATTCGGATCGCGGGACCCTCCGACCGAACTGACGAATCGCTGCCCGATATGAGCGGGGCGCACTTCGTTGTTGAACTTCCACGGGCGTGAGGGTCGCTCACACGACCGACGTTTCTTGACGCTGGGTATTGCAGTGGGGGGTATGTATCGTCGCCTGCGTGCCCAGGGCCCAGTCGTGCTCGTCTCGCTCGCGTGGACGGTCGTGATCCTCGCCCACCTCGATGTGGTCACAGACCGCGCGGTTCTCGTCTTTCATACCGTTACCGCGGCCCTCATCGTCGCGTTCACCGCACGTTCGTGGGCTGAGATGGACGCCGGTGTGCTTCGCGTCTGGCGTGATATCCTGCTCGTCGGGTTGATTCTCACGGTCGGTGGTATCGTCGGCCTACTCGTCATTCAGGTCCGGGAGCCGTTCCTGACGACGACGATACTGGGGTGGATGGTCGTCCCGGGTATCGGGCTCTACTACACTGGTAAGCGTGTTTCGACCGCGTCGCGCGTGTATACTGCTGCCGCGGCGCTGAGTGCCATCGGCGCGATCATCTACGCCGGGGCGCTGTTCCCGCCGATCGAAACAGCACTGATTGCCGCTGTCGGCGTCACCCTCGTCGGGCAAACAGTCGGTATCGCGCAGGCAGTGCGGCAGTGAGCCGTCCGCTCAGATGAGTTCTGTGACGATTGGTTCACCGCCGCGCAAGTAGCCGGTGTCCGAAAGGCGACCTTACCCGTTCCTCTGGAAGTCTCAGGTCAGCGCTGCGTCAAGTTTCTCAACCGGATGGGGCGGCGCACCGTCTCTCTCGTCCCAGTCCTCTAGCTGGGTGCGACAGGACGCGCCGGGAGCGACGACGGTCTCGCCCCGACTGCCCGAAATCTGGTCGAACAGGATCGACCCGATAGCTTTGCTCATCGAGAAGTGCTCGGCTTCGTAGCCAAAGGAGCCAGCCATCCCACAGCAACCGGAGTCCAGCGGGTCGACGTCGTAGCCGGCTCGCCGGAGGACACCGACTGCGTGGTGGTCTTTCTTTGTCGCCTTCTGGTGGCAGTGGCCGTGGTAGGTCAGCGTCTCTACGGGCGCGTCCCAGTCGGCCCGCTCGTCCAGCCGGAAGGTATCGAGGTATTCACAGACGCCGTAGGCGTTGGCCGCAAGTGTCTCCGCGTCCTCGCCCGAGAGCAGGTCGAGGTAGTCCGACTGGAACATCACGGCGTCGGAGGGCTCGACGAGGACAACGTCCCAGCCATCTTCGACCGCTGGGACGAGCGCGTCGACGTTGTCCTTCGCAGTCGCTCGCGACTCAGCCAGAAAGCCCTTCGAGTGAGCCGGCCGGCCGCTGTCGGTCCGGTCAGCCAACTGGACGTGGACGCCAGCCGCTTCAAGCACGCGAACGGCGGCTTTCCCAACCTCGGGGTGGCTGTAGTTCGTGTCCGTGTCGGGGAACAGCAGCGCCCGCCGCTCGGCCTCGGCCGCCGGGACCTGCGGGCCACGAGCGTCGAACCAGTCCTGTAGCGTCGTGCGCTGGAAGCTCGGCAGGGTACGGTCCGTGGCAATACCGACCGTCTTCGCGAGGACGGTGCGAGCACCCGGCACCTTCGTTGCAAGGTTCGACAGCGGCGCGAACGCGCTACCGAGTTCCGCAAGCGCGTCGACGTTGGCGAAGAGCTTGTCCCGGAAACTGGAGCCGTGCTTCTGGTGGTAGGCGTGGGTCACTTCGGCCTTGAGCTTCGCCATGTCGACCTCGCTCGGACAATCCTTCGCACAGCCCTTGCAGCCGATACAGAGGTCAAGCACCTCGTGCATGAACTCCTCGTCAGTCGGGTCCGCCGGCAGGTCGCCGCTCATAGCCTGCCGGAGCATGTTCGCTCGGCCCCGGGTCGCGGTTATCTCCTCCTCCGAAGCACGGTAGGTTGGGCACATCACGCCGCCGGTGGACTCCTGGGGACCGCGACAGCCGCCACAGCCGTGACAGAGTTCGACCATCCCCTTCATCCCGTTGTCGTTGTCCCACTCCAGCGTGGCGTCGAAACCGTCGTCGAAATCGTAGTCGGGATCAAACCGTAGGTTCTCGGTCATGTCCACGGTGCGTGCGCGGTCCGGTTTCGCGCCTGACTCGACATCGGCGACGTCGACACCAACGACTTGTCCGGGGTTGAGTAACCAATCGGGATCGAACGCGGATTTCAGCTCCTGGAACGTCTCCCAGAGGTCCACACCGTAGAGCTTCTTGTTCCACTGTGTGCGCGCCCGGCCGTCGCCGTGCTCGCCGGAGACGCTCCCGCCGTATTTCACCACGAGGTCAGTCACTGCGTCAGCAATTGACTCCATCGTCTCGACGCCCTCGACCGTCTTGGTGTTGATGAGCGGTCGGATGTGAAGCACACCGGGCCCGGCGTGGGCGTAGAAGGACGCAAAGGTGTCGTGGTCGTCGAGGATTTCCTGGAAGTCGGCGACGTACTCCGGGAGGTTCTCCGGCGGGATAGCGGTGTCCTCGATGAACGAGCCGTGTTTCTCGTCGGACGTCCGCGAGAGCAGTATCGGGAGGCCGGATTTACGCATCTTCCAGAACTTCTGGCGCTTTGCCTCTTCGTGGGCCTCCATGGCGTCGAACGCCCGCACTGGGGCGTCGACGACTGTCCGATCATCGGTCGGATCTGTGGCGGAGTCGACACCCTCCGTTCGATCCGCCAGCAGGTCGGCGACCTTCTCCCGACCGGCCTTTTCGTCGTCAGCGTAGAACTCCACGATGAGAACCGCGCGGGTCCCATCGGGCAACATGCCGACCACGTCCTCGAATTCGGCAGTGTCGCGGGCCAGGTCGATGAGCACGTCGTCGAGTACCTCGACGGCCGCCGGGTCGTGTTCGAGGATATCCGAGACATCTTCCATCGCGTCGATAAGTCCCTCGTAGGCGAGCAAGGCCATGGACTTGGTTTCGGGAATCGGTTCCAGCGACACTTCGGCCTCGGTGACGATAGCGAGCGTCCCCTCGCTCCCGGCCAGCAGCGAGGCGATATTGACGGTCCCGTCCTGTGCGTCTTCGAGGACCCAGTCCAGATTGTACCCCGAGACGTTGCGTTTCAGGTCCGGATAGTGGCTCGTAATCTCTTCGCCCTCCTCTGTGAGTAACCGGTCGATTTCGGCGTAGATTCGGGCTTCGAGGTCCCCATCCGGGTCCGCACGCTCGCGCAGTTCCTCGCGGCTGACCTCGCCGAAGGTGGTGACGGTGCCGTCGGCGAGGACGACCTCACACTCCTCGATGTAGGCGTCAGTCTTGCCGTATTGCAGGGAGTGTGCCCCCGTGGAGTTGTTGCCGATTGCGCCGCCAAGGACGCTCTTGTCGCCCCACGCGGGATCTGGTGCGAACTTCAGTCCGTGACTGGCGAGTTCACCGTTCAGGTCTCCAAGCGTGATTCCCGGCTGGGCCCGCGCCCGCTGCTTGTCCGGCCGGGCCTCGACGAGGGTGTCCATGTACCGGGAGAAATCCAGCACAACGGCCTCGTTGACGGTCTGGCCGGCGAGGCTCGTGCCGCCACCGCGTGGCAGGACCGGGATCTCACGCTGGGCACAATAGGACATGACGGCGGCGACATCGTCCGTCGACCGCGGGAAGACGACGCCGATAGGTAGCACCTCATAGAGGCTTGCGTCGGTTGCGTACAGATTCCGCGAGTATTCGTCAAACCGGACTTCGCCGTCGACGCGTGTTTGCAGGTCGTCGACGAGGCCCGACCGATCGACGCTGTCGTTCTGATAGTCGTAGTTCGATACCTCGTCGGCCGAAGGGTCTATCTGGTTGCCGGAATCGGTTGCCATAGTGTGTCTCGTATCGCTCTTCGCCCGGGCACTGACAGACCGGGTACTCGGGGGTTCACTGGATCGACCCTAGTTCTACGCTTGGCAAAATAGTTCCGCTACGGTATCCCATCACGTACGTTTCTCCCGGTTGCACATCCGACCGAGGCTGGCGTGCGGCGCTCGGCCGTCATAGTCTCTGTTGTGGAACTGTCAGCGCTAGCGTCGGCGTGTCTCCGTTGCGTACGGTTTATCACTGCCACCTGCTTGCGACGATTCTCTGCCGGTCCTTCGAATAGACGCACTAACCTGTATTCGCTAACTGGCTGCTAATCAGCTCTCTCCGCCTTTTATCACCTGTATAGTCTCCCCTGACCATTCGATATCATCGAGCAACGGACGCTTGGTTCGCCGCTGATGCTCGCAAGCATCTCAGAACCGGTGGCCTCGGCTCGCCTCTTTGAACTGTACGAGCAGACGCAGTTTGTCAAGTGGTGGACTTTCGTCGCGGGCGAACTTCCCGTCCGGTGACTGTATCCGCCGGCTCACTTCTCAGAACGTGTACGCCAGCATCACCTCATCGACCTGCTTGTCGCCGATTGTAAAGTGGTCCTCGCGAACGGCCTCGCGCTCCCAGCCCTGCGCTTCAAGGAATGTGACTGCGTTCATGTTGGTCGCTGCGACGCTGTTGTACACTTTCCGATAGTCGTTCGCCTCGGCCCACTCCAGCGCCCGGTTCAAGAGTTGCTTGCCGATACCGTAGCCGCGGAACTCGTCGCGAACACCGACTGTGAGCTGTGCCGTCTCCCTGAGCTTGTCCGAGTGTGGGAGGTCGAGATGTGACCATCCGACGGCGTACTCGTCGACTGTGGCGATGAAAAATACCCGCGACCAGACACTGTTGTGGCGGGTCACGGTGTTCTCGTAGCGGAGTTCGTCGGCGAGTTCCTCCCCCACTGCGTAGGTGCGCTTGTCCGTAATATCCTGAATAGCGCCGACGAGCTGTTCGAAATCCCTGTCGCGTGCCGGCCGAACGACGTACGTGATATCGTCTGCTTCGTACTCTTGCTCCGCGCCGATATCGAGATGCAGCGCCAGCGTCCCGTTCTGCTCCGCGAGGTACTCCTTCTCGGTCAGCTCTTCGACTACCGAGCGAAACTCCGCCTCGGGAATGTCGAGCGCGTCCCGCACCGAGTCTGTCTCGGCCGTCCCATTCCGTTCGACGTATTGATACACCCGCTTGCTGTCCGCGGACTCGAATCCTGGCTGTTCGAGTATCATATGACTATCTATTGCTGTGACCGACCTTATTTCTTGAGGGGAGGTAACAATACACACGGATGGCGTGGCCGTCCTTTTTTCCACTGCACTGCCTGGACACGCACTGTCGACACGGAACTGCCGGGATAGAGTGTCGACCGTTTTGCCAGAGGCTGACTACAGCAGACTCAGAGCGTGTGACAAAACCCGACGGCGTACAAAACAGACTCCTCCCTTGTCGACTATGCTCAGAACTTCCCGCTATGACTTTCTGGTCTCGTTCAAATCAGCTCGGAGTTTTCACTGTTCAGTTTAATTGCAGAAGGATGCCGCCTCCCGGATTTGAACCGGGGACAGC
>JBDGPY010000041.1:0-10339 GCA_042219425.1 Haloarcula sp.
AGACGGGCCGGCACACGATGGCCTTCGAGATGATGGCCCACCACGCGTTCAACGCGCGCGAGGACATCGAAGACCCGGAGCAGTACGCCTACGAGGGCGAGGTGTACTGGAAAGACGAGACGGTCCAGCTCTGTGACGAACTGTTCGAGGAGATGGGCGCGAACCTGAACGAAATCGTCTACATTGAGGACCCGTGGGTTGGCGGCGGCAACGCCGGTCCGGCTATCGAGGTTATCTACCGCGGGGCCGAACTTGCCACCCTTGTCTTCATGTCCATGGAGCAAGACCCAGACGGCGAGTACGAGATGAAAGACGGCAACCGGTACTCGCCGATGGACACGTACATCGTCGACACCGGCTACGGGCTCGAACGCTGGACCTGGATGAGCCAGGGGACGCCGACGGTGTACGAGGCGGTCTACCCCGACATGATCGCCTTCCTCAAGGACAACGCCGGGATCGAACTCACCGACGAGGAGGAGGCTATCGTCCACGAGGCCGCGAAGCTCGCCGGCCGGATGGACATCGACGAGGCAGAGGACATCGAGGCCGAGCGCGACACAATCGCCGCCGAGGTCGGCGTCGACGTCGAGGAACTGCGCGACCTGGTTGCCCCGCTTGAGGACATTTACGCCATCGCTGACCACTGCCGGACGCTTGCGTACATGCTCGGTGACGGCATCGTCCCCTCGAACGTCGCAACGGGCTACCTGACGCGGATGGTTCTCCGCCGGACGAAGCGGCTGGTTGACGGCATCGGCGTCGATGCTCCGCTTGACGAACTCGTTGACATGCAGGCCGAGCGTCTTGACTACGAGAACCGCGACACTATCCGTGATATCGTCCGCACGGAGGTCGAGAAGTACCGGGAGACGCTGGACCGCGGTGGTCGGCGCGTCCGCCAGTTGGCCGACGAGTACGCCGAAAAAGACGAACCGATTCCGACCGCGGAACTGGTCGAACTGTACGACTCCCACGGCATCCAGCCGGACATGGTTGAGGAGATCGCCGCCGAGAAGGGCGTCGCTGTCGACGTGCCCGACGATTTCTACTCGGTCGTTGCCCAGCGCCACGGCGGTGGCGACACCGCGACTGCGGAGTCACAGACGCCGTATGCGGATCAGCTCGAAGAGCTGCCCGAAACCGACCAGCTCTACTACGAGGATCAGCAGCGGACCGAGTTCGAGGCGGTCGTCTTGGAGGTGTTCGAGGCCGATGACGACACGTACGACGTCGTCCTCGACCAGACGATGTTCTATCCTGAAGGCGGTGGCCAGCCGCCGGACCACGGGTCGCTGTCGACCGACGACGTGACTGCGGAAGTGACCGATGTCCAGCGCTACGGTGACGTCATCGTCCACACCTGCGACGACGACCCCGGCAAGGGCGAGTTCGTCCGCGGCCAGATCGACGCCACCCGACGCAAACGCCTGATGCAACACCACACGGCGACCCACATCGTCATCCACAGTGCCCGCCAGGTGCTTGGCGAACACGTCAGACAGGCCGGGGCGCAGAAGGGAACCGACTCCTCGCGGATCGACATCCGGCACTACGAGTCAGTGAGCCGCGAGGAGGTCAAACAGATCGAGCAGCTCGCAAACGAGATTGTACAGGACAACGTTACGGTTACCCAGGAGTGGCCTGACCGCAACGAGGCTGAGGACCGATACGGCTTTGACCTCTACCAGGGTGGTATCCCGGCCGGTGAGCAGATACGACTCATTACGGTTGCCGACGACGTGCAGGCCTGCGGTGGCACGCACGTCGCCCACACCGGTGACATCGGGACAATCAAACTGCTGAACACCGAGCGGGTGCAGGACGGCGTCATCCGCCTGACGTTTGCAGCCGGAAACGCCGCCGTCGAGGCCACCCAGCGCACCGAAGACGCGCTCTATGAGGCCGCAACGGTTCTCGACGTCGCCCCCGACGCGGTTCCGGACACCGCCGAGCGGTTCTTCGACGAGTGGAAGGCCCGCGGGAAGGAGATCGAGCAGCTCAAAGAACAACTCGCCGAGGCCCGGGCCAGCGGCGGCGGGGATACTGAGGAAGTTGATGTGGGCGACGCGACCGCCGTCGTCCAGCGCATCGACGCGGACATGGATGAACTCCGCGCCCAGGCCAACGCTATCGTCGAGCAGGGCGACATTGCGGTTCTCGGATCGGGGCTCGACGGTGCACAGTTCGTCGTCTCCGTTCCGGACAGCGTTGACGTTGACGCTGGTGAGGTCGTCGGCGAACTCGCCGGGCGCGTCGGCGGTGGTGGCGGCGGCCCACCGGACTTCGCCCAGGGCGGCGGTCCCGACGCGGATGCCCTTGATGACGCGCTGGATGCGGCACCCGAAATCCTCCGTACCGTCGCGAACGTCTGAGCGCCGCCCCACTGTTCTCGTCGTCTCGCTCCTTCGGCTTTGACACGCTTCTTCGAACAGCTGTTCGATTACAGTGAAGATTTCCGAGTGAATGATTTGACTGATCCGCGCGAATCTAACCACATTTATCTATATTAGGTGTATGTGGATATACTTCCAAAAGTATTTTTAGTAACTGCCCATCCATATCAGATGTGCTCAGAAAACGTGAGATGGTGCACGACAGGCCCCACACTGAGTACGTTCGTTCACAGCGGACGTGCCGTAGCTGTGGTACCAGCGGCCCGGTCGTTCCACCGTACAACTGTGTGAGACGTGCAGTTCGCGTTCGGCTGTCTAACCTATGAGTGCTAGCACTGACCCTCCACCGGAGACTGAACTGGACGAATCGCCGGAGTTCGAACTAAACTGTCTGTACGACGACCCGGAGGACCCGTCCGAGCTTACTATCTTCTCTTCGGACCTCCAGAAATCGATGACCGAGTGGGTCACGGCTGACCGGTCGACCATCATCCCGCTCGACCGCATCCGATAGCCACTCGGACGGACCGGACTACTCACCCCGACACAGTGCCCTCGCGTCCTGCATCGCCTCGTTTGTCTCACATACGAGCGTCAGGTGGTCGCCCTCGGTGAGCCGGAAATCGTTGTCGGGGACCTTGTCTGTGCCGTTGCGACTCACCATCGCCACCAGACAACCGTCCGGTAGCTTTTCCGCAGCTGTCTCTATCGTCTGGTCGACTAGCGAGTCGTTGGTGAGTTCAACTTCGAGCACGTCGCCGGTGCGGGCGGAGTCGGCCAGCCAGTGGGCGAGGGCAGGCCGCTCGACCGCGTCGTCGATGGCGTCGGCCACGGCAAAGCCCGCGGAGATAGTCTCGACATCGAGATCCTCGAAGGCCTCGACGTTGTCCGGCTGGTTCGCCCTGGCGACGACTGTCTCTACGCCGAACCGGGTTGTCGCCAGCTGTGCGACGAGCAGGTTCACATCGTCGTCGGCAGTGGCAGCAACGACGACGGCGGCGCGGTCCGATCCGGCCTGTTCGAGGACACTGACGTCCGTTGCATCCCCGTGGACGACGCGGTGGCCGCTGGCCCGGACCCGTTCGACCGTGTCCGCGTCCTTGTCGACGAGGACGACCTCCTCGCCGCGGGATTCGTAGCGTGTCGCAAGTTCCCGGCCGACGCGACCGGCACCGACAATGAGTGTTTGCATGGGAAGGATGTCCAGCGCTTGTGCACAGTGACGGGCCAGCCCGCCTTGAAACATGACGGTCGCGAAGATGACCAGAAAGACAGTCCCGACGAGCACCGTTGCGGCCTCGGGGTTGTCCGGCCGCAGTTCGATGGCAAACAGCGTTGCGACGCTGGCCGGGACGATTCCACGTGGTCCCATCGCGCCGACGAACACCCGTTCGCGTACCGTCAGCCGCCCGCCGAGCGTCGAGAGGAACACGCCCAGCGGACGAACAAGTGCGACGACAATGATGACGACGACGAGGCCGCCGAACCCGAGCGCACGCAGATCGCTGAGTGACAACTGCGCGGCCAGCACGATGAACACAAACGAGAGGACGAACAGCGTGATACCACCTTTGAACTCGGAAATTTCCTCTTCATGTGGAATATCGGCGTTCCCCAGAACGATACCGGCGACAGCAGCCGCCGCGATGCCGGCCTCGGAGAGCTGCATGCTGCCCAGCGCGTACGCGAGCAATGCCGCGGTGAGCACCATAACACGCGCGTTCTGCTGGGCGTTGCTCGCCGAGAGGCTCACCTGCTGGAGCAGGAGCGCGATGCCGCCGCCGACGCCGACGCCGACGATGGTGCCCACAGCCAGACGGGCGACGAACGCCTCGACGACGACAACCGGCGACGACTGGCTCGCGATGACGAACTCGAAGGTCGCCACTGCGAGGATGGCGGCGATAACGTCGTTGATGATTCCCTCGGTCTCCAGTGCGGCGGCGACCCGCTCTCGGACCGGCACAACCTGCATGATCGGCGTGATGACCGTCGGCCCGGTGGCGATGAGCAGGCTCCCAACGAGGACGGCCACTGGCCACGTCGTCCCGAACACGGCCTTGACCGCGACTGCGGTTCCGGTTAGCGAGACGAACGCGCCGACGGTCACCAGCCCCAGCGCCTCTCTGGACGCCTCACGCACCCGTTCGACGGTCAGGTGGAACGCTCCCTCGAAGACGATGATGCCGACGCTGAGGCCGATGATGGCCTGCAGTCCCGTCTGCCCAAATATTCCAGGGTCGACGAGACCGAACGCCTGCGGCCCGACGAGAACGCCGGCGACCAGCAGGAAGGCGACGCTGGGTATCTGGAGCCAGTCTGCGACCAGTTGCGCGGCAACACCGAGGCTCACGACGAGAACGACAACGCTGATGAGTGTCGCTGCTCCGGACACGGGATTGACGGCTTTTCGACAGCCAGCGGCAAAGAGCTATCTACCGAAAGAGCCACACAGCCGGCGCGAGAATCGACGGACGATGCCGACCGCACGCAACCGCGATGTGTCTCTCTACTACGAAGCCGACGGCGACGGCCCCACCGTCGTGTTTGTTAACGACGTGGGGTACGGCGCATGGCTCTGGGGCTGGCACTACGATGCCATTGCCGGCCCCTACGAGACGGTGGTGTGGGACCTCCGCGGAACCGGCCGCTCGGATGCGCCGGCCGGACCGTATGACGTGGCGACGCTGGCGGCCGACCTCGAAGCCGTGCTGGCCGACCACGGTGTTGCGGGGGCTCACCTCGTCGGGGCCGGCCTCGGTGGAATGGTCGCGCTCCAGTACGCCCACGAGTACAGTCGCGCTCGCTCACTGACGCTGTACTGCACGGCCGGGTCGGGCGACGCTGTGGACCGGGCGGCGCTGGACGCTCTCGCACTCGACGCGCCGTCGTCGCTCGATGGCGCGCTCTCGCCGGCCTTCCGCGAACACGACCCGGACCTCATCGACCAGATTGCGGACTGGCGTACCGAGGAGGACGCCACTGGCGAGGCCCGCGCGGCACAGGCCGCGGCGATGACCGGGTTCGATGCGCCGCCGCTGTATGAGGTAACGCAGCCTGCCGAGGTGTACTACGGGCTCGACGACCCGGTCGTTTCGCCCGACGCGGCGCGGTCACTGGCAGCAGACCTACCTCGCGGGACCGAGACAGCTGTCGACGGACGCCACTGCTGTTTCGTCGAACACGCCCCGGCGCTGACCGACCGGTTGCTGGCGTTGCTGGACGCGGAAACAGAGTGACTGCCGGGGGAGTGCTATCGTCGTCACGGTTGCAGGACTGTGCCGGCAGGCGGCCCTATCCAGGTTGATGGCTGTGGACTCCCACTGGACGAAATCCCCAAATATGCGGACTGATACGTGATAGATATGACTGACCGGACCGCGGCCGTCACCCGGACCACGGCCGAGACGGACATCGAGGTCACACTCGACGTCGACGGCGACGGCGACAGCACTATCGACACCGGTATCGGCTTCTTCGACCATATGCTCGACTCGTTTTCGACCCACGGGCTGTTCGACCTCACCGTCCAGTGTGACGGCGATCTGGACATCGACGACCACCACACCGTCGAGGATGTCGCTATCACGCTCGGTGAGGCGTTCACTGAGGCACTTGACGACAAGCGCGGCATCCGGCGGTTCGCTGACCGAAAGGTCCCGCTAGACGAGGCCGTCGCCAGCGTCGTCGTCGACGTGTCCGGTCGGCCGTACTTCGACTTTGACGGCGACTTCTCGCAGGCTTCGGTCGGCGGGATGACGAGCCACATGGCCCAGCACTTCTGTCGCTCGCTGGCGATGAACGCCGGGCTGACGCTGCACTGTGGCGTCGACGGGGAGAACGCGCACCACGAAATCGAGGCGCTGTTCAAAGGGCTTGCCCGGTCGCTTGACGACGCAACCCGCGTCGACGAGCGCCGATCCGACGTGGCGAGTACGAAAGGCGAACTGTAGTTCGCTCCGCTCGCATCCCTGTGTCGCTGTCGGCATCAATTAGTGGGCCCACGTCCACCGTTCCGTATGTTCGACGAGATTATGCAGAAGTTCGAGGACTCTCCCGGACAGCAGGATGTCATCCGCCTGCTGTTAGAGCGGGGCTTCTCTGTCAATGAAGACGGGCGCGTAGTTTCGGGCGGTATCGAGATTCCGAACACGGGTATCGCCCGCGAGGCCGGCGTCGACCGCCGCGTCGTCAACGCCACCACTGACGCGATTCTCGAGGATGACGACCTGCGGCGCATCTTCCGGAACATCTCCTCCGTACCGAGTCTGCTCGATCTCGCGCCGGTGCTCGACCTGCACGCGGTGACCGTCACTGTCCGCGCCGCTGACGAGTCCGGCATTGTCTCGACGGTCACGACGGCTATTGCCAACCGTGGCATCTCCATCCGGCAGGTTCTCAGCGAGGATCCCGAGTTTACCGACGAACCGAAACTGTACGTTATCACTGACGAGGAACTCCCGGGCGACCTCATCAACGAAATCCGCCGTCTGCCGTTCGTCCGAACAATCGAACTGGCCTAGTGCCTGCACCGTTCATCGTCGAGACGCCCGCGGGTGAGACCCACGGGATTCGTGCCGAGGCTGGCGAAGTACTCCGTGACGGGATGACGGTCACACTCCTCGACAAGCGAGTCTGGGGGGACGGCAGTACATGACTGTGGGGTCGAGAGAACGCGAACGACAAACGCTATTCCGCCGCCAGGCGTATCCCGACCCGTGACGGACAGCTATCGGACCGTTCCCGGCCGCGGAGAGGCACGCTTCGAGGTGCGCGGCTCGGAGTTCATCGGCCACGTCGCGCCGGCAACGACCGTTGCGGACGCTGAAGCGTTTATCGACGCCGTCAGTGAGGAGTACGCCGATGCGACCCACAACGTCCCCGCCTACCGCGTCCGGGCCGACCCCTTCCGGGAGTATTCTAACGACGACGGCGAGCCAAGCGGAAGCGCTGGTGACCCCGCGTTGAACGTCCTCCAGCAACGCGACATCGAGAACGTCGTCGCCGTTGTCACGCGCTACTACGGCGGGACGAACCTCGGTGTCGGTGGGTTAGCTCGCGCCTACTCCCGCTCGGTCAAGGACGGTGTCGACGACGCCGGCGTCGTCGAGGAGGTCCCACACGAGCGATTCACCGTAACCGTCACCTACGACGACTCCGGCAGCGTCCGGAGCCTGCTTGAATCCGCCGATGTCGAGTTCGACGCCGACTACGAGGCCGAAGTTGTCTTCGAAGTCCGCGTCCCCACTGCCGAGGGCAGCGATCTTCGGGACCGCATCCGAAGCGCGACCAGCGGTCGAGCCGCTATCGAAGAAGAATAACGACCGCTACTCGTAGCGTGGCAACCGTGCTGACTCCGCCGATCCGTCAATGAATGGCAGGCCGATCCGCTGTGCACCGACCGGTTCGCCGTCGACACGGATCGTCAGCGCCGCTTCCGGGCGTTCCCAATTAAGGTTCGCCAGTGCGATAGGCGCTTCTCGCATCGGGCTCTGGCCGGCGCGGGTCACATCGCCGACGTGCTCGTCGCCAGCGAACACTGCCGCGCCGGGTTCTGGGCAGGCCTCGACAGCGAGGCCGACCAGCCGCTGTGTCGGGTGGCCGCGGTTCTCGATACGGGAGACGACCTCCTGACCGACGTAACAGCCCTTCTCGAAATCCAGTGCGTTGCGAAGACCGAGATTGTTGGGGAGTGCCCCTTCAATCTCAGTGTTGAACAGCGGCGACCCGGCTTCAAGCGTCAACGTCTCCCAGGTCTGGTACCCGAAGGGAACAGCGTTGAGTCCCCGGTTGACCAGCGTGTCGAAAACTGCCTCGGCGTCGTCGGCATCACAGACCACATCGTAGCTCTCCTCGCCAGCGAGATTGTCGGTCCGGATGACTGAGACACCGGCGTCGCCGAGTTCGCCCCGTTCGAAGGTCAATGGTGCTGGTGGCGTCCCCGTCTGATGGAGGACGCTTGCGATTTTCTCGGTCGCTTTGGGGCCGTGGACGCCGAAGATGGCAAAGTCGTCGGTCGCCACCTCGAACTCGACATCCTGAATGAACGTCTTGTCTTCCCACTCCGCGGCGAGGTCGGCCGCCTTCTGTGGCGGCGTGAACACCAGCAGACGCTCGCCGGCGTTGTACACGTACATGTCCGTGTCGACGCGGCCATCGGGATCGAGAAGGAGCGCGTAACAGCCCGCCCCGTCCTGCTCCGGAACGCGGTTCGAGACGGCGTTGTCGACGTAGTCGACGCGATCCGTGCCAGTGACGACGATGACGCCGTAACCGTATTCCATCGCCCCGACGACGTTCCGAACCGCGCGATGGGTCCGCTCGGGTCGCCCGTAGCTGTCGACGACACGCTGACCGCCGACCTCCCTGAACGTCGCCCCGTGGGCCTCATGAACGGACTCGAGAACAGTCATTGCTCAGGTATGCGACCCTCGCGGGGAAAAACGTCCCGTTAGCGTCACCTGCGTGGCGTCTCTATGGGCCGGCTCTTGCTGTCGGTGCGCTCGTTCTGTCCTTGCTGGTCGGAGCCGCCTACGGTCTGCGAGACTGCTGTGACTCGGCGAGTTCCGTCACTTCTGTCGGCTCTAACGGTGTCAGCGGTCCCGGCATCGTCCGCGAAAGCGCTGCCGCCGAGACACCATGGCGTAGCGCGTCGTCCGTGGCGGCCCCGTCAGCCAACTGTTGAAGCACCGCGCCGACGAATGCCTCGTGTTGTCCGGCCCTGTCACTCGTGTCCGTCTCGATGGCGTCTTGCTCGTGGATGACGCCGTCGTGGTAGGCCACTGCTCCGGACTCGCTCCGCGTGAGAAACACGCGATTGAGATCGTACTCGGTGGCGAGCGTGTGGACGAGTTCCCGCGGACTCCCCGAGCTACCGAAAACGGCCGACGCTTGCTCTTCCGCGACAAAGAGCGCGTCGACGGCCGAGAGCAGATCCCCGAGTGTGTCACGGGCCGTTTCAGCGTCCCACAGGTCTGGGTGGAAGTCAAGGTCGAGCGCTCGCGTCCCCGCGGCTGCCCTGAGCAACGCGCCCGTCGTGTCTGCTGCAGTCTCCGAGAGCGAGACGGTCGCGCCCGAAGAAAACACCACGTTCGCGCTCTGTATCTCGCCCATCGGCAGTTCGCCCGGGGTCAGCGTCGCCATCGCTACGTCGGTACGGTCCTGGAGAACCCTTTCGCTACGCGGCGGGTCGGCGTCCTCGTAGAACGTGAGCCCCTGCCTGCCAGTTGCCGGATCGGCCCAGACAACCTCCGTGTCCAGCCCGAACTCGTGGAGCTCCGAGACGACCCGCCGCCCGAGCGGCGTATCCGGGACCTTTGAGAGCCATTTCGCGTCAGCCCCGAGTCGGCCCGCGGTTACCGCGACGTTGCTTGCCGTCCCGTCGACGCGGATCGACGCCTCGCGGGCGGTCTCGAACCGGTGTCCGTCACGAGGTGAGAACCTGAGAGCGGTTTCGCCGAACGTAACGATCGACATACCGCGTGCATCGGGAGACACCGGTTTAATTTAACTGGAATTAGGCGCTAAGTCCCCTTCCTCACGGAGTCGTTCGAGAATCGAAGATTCTCGTGATCCCGAAAATCTCCGATTTTCGGACGACAACGCAGGGAGCGAAGCGACCGAGTAGCGCAGTAGGGAGGGGATACAGCGCCGCACGGTTCTCAAACACGTTCGACGCTCGGCCCACAGGCCTACCGCTACCATTATGTCTAGCCATAGTCTATACACCGGTGATGGATAGATTTGAAATCGAAGGTGAGGAAGTCCTCGACGGGACTGCAAAACCATCGGGGAATAGTGCCCACGTCATCGTTCCCAAACGCTGGCGCGGAGCCGACGTGAAAGTCGTCCGCGTCTCCGAACCCAGTTCAGACGAGTAAGATATGCAGCACGTTTCTGGGATCTGATCGCCCTACAAACGAATTTCGCGGGTATTTGCTGAG
>JBDGPY010000020.1:0-10307 GCA_042219425.1 Haloarcula sp.
AACTCACGTCGGCGAACGACTGACACAACCATGCGCGAGATACTCAGCAGACTCCTTGCCACCGGAGGGCGGCTCCGGTCGGCGGTATCGAGAGACGAATCGGACAGCAACCAACTGGCGACAGACGGCGGGGCGACGGTAACGACGACCAGGGGCGACTCGCTCCGTAACTCGCTCCCGGTCGAGTGGGAGCTTATCGAATCCGCCCCGTTCTGGCTGCCGCCAGTTCTGATTGCGGGCTTTTTCGTCTACGGGGCCATCGCCTGGAACTTTCTGCTGTCGCTGACGGATTACAGCGGCCTGGGTGGGGCGACATATTCGAGCTTCGATTTGAGCATGTACAGCCGCATGCTAAACGACGGGGCGTTCTGGCAGGCGACCCAGAACACGGTCGTGTTACTGGTCGTGTTCACTGTCCTCTGTCTGGCACTCGGGCTGTTAGTGGCCATCCTCATCGACCAGCAGATACGTTTTGAGAACACGTTCCGAACTATCTACCTGCTACCTATGAGCCTCTCGTTCGTCGTTACGGCGACGATGTGGGCATGGGTGTACAACGCCCGGAACGGCGTGTTTAATCAGCTTCTCCGGTTGTTCAACCTAGAGGGCGCGCTGGTCAGTCTGCTCCGCCCGGTGGCGGTTAACGCTGAGGTAATTCAGTGGCTCTCCTGGCATACGACCGCGCTTGCGGCGGTTATCTTTGCGCTCATCTGGCAGTTCAGCGGCTACGCAATGGTCGTCTTCCTCGCAGGGCTCCGGGCGATTCCCACCGCACACTACGAGGCCGCGCGGGTCGACGGCGCGTCGACAGTCCGCCTGTACGCGCGGGTCATTATCCCGCAGCTCCGGGCCTCAGCAGTGTCGGCGTCGGTTGTCCTGATGGTGTTCGCGCTGAAAGCGTTCGACTTCATCTACGCGTTGCGGGGCTCGCAGCCGGGCGCGAACATGGACATCCTCGCGACGATGATGTACCGGGTCGCGTTCGACAGCCTACAGTGGGCGTACGGCTCGGCCGTCGCAATCGTGCTGTTTGTCCTCGCGCTGCTGGTCATCGGGCCGTATCTCTATAGCGAGTACAGACGAGGTGAACTATGAGTATTAGAGATCGTAATTTCGTCGAGGAACTCCGGAGCACCGAGAACAGCCGAATCGGTCTGTACGCCGTGTTGCTGGTCGGCATCGTCTTCTACCTCTTCCCGGTAGAAACCGCAGTAATGACGATGTTCAAAACGGAGAGCGCGTTCGCCCGGACGCTTCCGTTCGCGCCTCCGGGCGGTGACGGATTCACTCTGGGGGCGCTCAAGACCGCCTGGAACACGCTCCGACCGGGGCTAGTGAGCTCGCTGCTGATGGCGATTCCGTCGACGATTCTGTCGGCCCTGCTTGGCAGTCTGACTGCCTATGGGCTGACGACGATAAGCTGGCGTGGACAGGTCGGCGTTGTCGTCTTCATCATCGCTGGTATCTTCATCCCGTATCAGGCTGTCCTCGTACCGCTTGCCCAGTTCTGGTACCAGATCCTTCCGGGACTGGTCAACGGCTTCGTCAACACCGTCTTTGGATTCATCACTGACGGCAACTGGCAGTATCCAAGCCGGAACGGCTACGTCCAACTGATGCAGCTGTCGATCACCCACGCAGCATACGGGATTCCGATCTGTACGCTGCTGTTCCGGTCGTACTACCAGAGCATCTCCAACGAGATGATCGAGGCCGCGCGCCTTGACGGCGCGAGTGCGTTCAGCATCTACCGCAACATCATCCTGCCGCTGTCGCTACCGATGTTCGCGGTGACGCTCATCTACCAGTTCACGCAGGTGTACAACGACCTGCTGTTCGCGCTGGTGCTCATCAACGAGCCGGCCTCGCAGGTGGCGACCCAGCGCCTTGCAGCGCTCACCGGCGGGGTCGTCCAGTCGTTCAACACCACGATGGCAGGCGCTATCGTCGCAGCACTCCCGACGCTGCTCGTCTACATCGTGTTCGGCGAACAGTTCGCGAAAGGCGTCTCTGGCGAAACATAGGAGAGATTCACAATGGCACAACTCACTCTGGACGACGTAACGAAGACGTTCCAAGACGACGACGGCGAGATTATTGCCGTTGATCAGGTATCGGTGGACATCGAAGACGGCGAATTCCTCTGTGTCGTCGGCCCATCGGGCTGTGGGAAATCGACGACGCTGCGGATGATTGCCGGGCTCGAAGACATCACCAGCGGCGAAATCAGACTCGACGGGCAGATAATCAACGATCAGCCGCCGGCCCGGCGGAACGTGGCAATGGTGTTCCAGTCCTACGCCCTGTACCCCCATATGACTGTTCGGGAAAACATGGCGTTCGGGCTGGAAGAATCCACGGATCTGCCCGATTCCGAGATCAAAGAGCGTGTCGAGGAGGCAACCCAGATGCTGGGTATCTTCGATCTCATCGACCGCAAGCCCGGCGAACTGTCGGGCGGCCAGCAACAGCGGGTGGCACTCGGGCGGGCTATCGTCCGGGACCCGGAAGTGTTCCTGATGGACGAGCCGCTGGCGAATCTAGACGCCAAGCTCAAAGCGGAGATGCGGACAGAACTCCAGCAGCTCCAGGAAGACCTCGGTGTCTCAACGGTGTATGTCACCCACGACCAGACCGAGGCGATGACGATGTCGGACCGTATCGCGATTCTCAACGACGGCATCCTCCAGCAGTGCGCGACACCGCTTGAGTGCTATCACAAGCCGAACAATCTCTTTGTCGCCGGGTTCATCGGCGAGCCGTCGATGAACTTCTTCTCGATGACCCGGGATGGGACGACACTCAGCGAAGAGCGTTTCGAGTACGAACTCAGCGACGAGACAATCGCGGAGGCAGGCGATACGACAGACATCACGCTCGGTATCCGGCCCGAGGATATCGAAATCGTTGAGGCTGACGTGGACGAGAACGCGTTCGACGTGATGGTTAACGTCGTCGAGCCGCGCGGAAACGAGAACACAGCGCATCTGCAGTTCAGCGAGGAGATGGACGAGCAGTTCACCGCGACGGTCGATGGGATGACGAGCCTCAACTCCGGGCAGCAGATCAGGGTCCAGTTCCCCGAGAACGCGATCCACCTCTTCGATACGGAGACCGGCGAGGCAATCTGGAACCGGACACTCGAAGAGATCGAAACGGTCGAATCGGTCGTCTGACGCGGATCAGACCGTATTTCTATTGGAACTGGCTCAGCGGAACTTTCAACAGCTTCGGTCACGACGCCGATTGTCTTCTCACGCCCAGCGGTCTAGCCCCGTCTGGACGACCGACTCGTCAATACGTTCGAATCCGCGTGCCACTTCGTCGGCATCGACCTCCCACTGGTCGGTGACGAACGCGCGAGCGGCATCGAGGTCCGGTTCGATGCTGTCGGGGATTTCGTAGTCATCGGTGACCGCTGGGTTGAGAAACAGGTCCCGGATGCGGTCGGCGTGGTCGATGTGTTCGTCACGGGCGTCAAGGACGGCATAGAGGTCGCCGTGTTCGTGGAGGTCTTTGACCGCGGTCTTGGGACCGATGCCGGAGATACCTTCGTTGAAGTCCGTTCCCATCAGGATGGCGGCATCGACCAGTTGCTCCCACGTGAGGTCATGTTCGTCAAGCGTCGCCTCGAAGTCCATCAGTTCGGGGTCGCCCTTCGATGTAATCTGGCGGAGTGTCAGGGGCGCGCCGAACAGCAGGGCATCGTAGTCTTCGGTTCCCACGTAGTCGACATCGCCGCGGCGAGCCATCACCGACGCCTGACCCTCGCCTTCGGCCGGTGCGTCGACGATGGGGACGTCGAGCAGCCCCAGCAGGTCCCGCGTCGTGTCGACGATTGTGTCAGTCAGCCGCTGGGTTCGGGAGTCGAGTTTCGCGACGCGTGTCGTATCGCCGGTGGCCCGGGCGTCTTCCAGTTCTGACTCGTACTTCTCGCGCTGCTCGCGGCGCTTCTCGACTTCGTCGTCCTTGAGGTCCGTGACCGCGCCGTCGAAGACGAACACCGGCGTCAGGTCGTGTTCGAAGAACTTCGGAAGTCCCTGGACGACACCGATGAGGTTCGCCACTTCCTCGCCGTCGCTGGTGGTGTACTTCGATTCGCTGGTGAACTTCACCGTCGTTGTGAGGTATCGATAGAGCCAGTTGTGGGCATCCACAGCAACAACGCTCCCGCCGAGGTCGTCGAACGACACGTCCGAAAGGGCTGCGAGCGACCGTAAATCAGCGTTTCCCATTGGCAGATGTTCGGTCGACAGCGGTTTGAATCCCTCGGAGACGACCCATCACTCGGTTCGGGCAGTCGCCTGTTCGGCCCAGGTATCGAGGACTGTCGGCGGGTCGGCGTCGGCCTTCGCCGCGAGGAACGACTCCTCCTCAGGGGAAAGGTCCCGCTTGCGAAACAGGTCAAGCCCGGCCTGGTAGCGCTTGGCACTGCGGTCACCGGGCCAGACAAGGTCGAGTTCGGCCATCCCTGACTCCTCGCCGCTGAAACAGAACCCTGCCCGGTAGGCGGCCTGGTATGAAAAGGGGTTGTTAACGCCAATAGAGACGCGTTCGTAGCCTCGTTCCGTGGCGCGGTCCCGGACGAACCGCAGCAATCTGGCTCCGAGCCGATCACCCTGCCTGTCCTGTCGAACCGTAATATAACGGACACAGAGCGTGTCCGGGTCCGTCCTGTCGGCGTCGAAGGCCGCCGCGGCCACGACGCCGTCGTCGCCGATGACGGCTTTCCCCGTCGAAGTCATCACAAACTTACCCGCGTACGCGAACTGCTCGTGGTTGAGTCGGAGCCGATGTCCGTCCTCGGGCCAGCCGAGCAGTGTGAACTTCATGTGTGGCCAAACGGGCCAAAGCATCTAATCAATGGTGATATTGTATCAGGAAGCGCATGGAACCAGTCGCCGAGGCTGTCATTCGAGCGGAGATATTGGCCTGGTCGACCGACTCAAAGGGGGCGGACACCGCTGCCGACCGGGCGTCGAATCCGAGAAAGCGAAGTATCCCGAGGCAGACACTAGTGTATGAGCGTTTCGACGGTCGGGAACGGTCGTGTCGAACTGTCCGCCCAGACTGTGTTAGTGGCCGTCGGCGACCTGTTGGCAATCGCCCTGTTCGTCGCCGCCGGTGAGTTCAGCCACAATATTAACCCGTTGCTGAACCCCGGGCAGTTCGCCGGAACGCTGACGCCGTTTTATATCGGCTGGCTTGTCGTCGCGACGGTCGGCGGCCTGTACACCGCCGCTGCGACCAAGACGCTCCAGACGTCACTGGGACGGGCCATCGTCGGCTGGGTCCTCGCGGTAGGTATCGCACAGGGCATCCGTGCGACCAGTCTGTTTCCCGGGGACGCCGCCCTCACGTTCGCACTGGTTTCGGTACTAGTTGGGGGAACGCTGCTGGTGCTCTGGCGTGCAGTCGTAGCGGTATCGCTGAACAGGTAGGGCAGCGAGTGGGGACAGCAAAAGAGCGCGTAATCGCAGCGGCTCAGTCCCGCACCACGGGCAACCGGTTACTGCATCTGGTCTACTTCGAGCGAGCGTGTCGACTGAATCCACGCCTGATGGTTCTCTCGATCGTAGATGACAAATTCCTCGTCGCCGATGTTGAGTTCGGCGTATCGTCGTTCTTGGTCGTCCGTCGTAGCGTCTGTCGTGTTGTCCGTGGCGTTCGTGCTCATTGTCTCGGTTGGAAGTCGGCTATGCCGGTCTTCTATCTCCATATAAGTGTATCGGAGCACACCTAATAAGCTCATGGCCCCAGTTATCATTGTAGAAAATGAGTTGCATTACCACACCAGCAAACCCACCCCCAATTCTCAATATTTGTAAATTTACGAAATAGGCGTTCTATTCCCGTTCAAGCGTCGTGTCTACACACACCCATATCTTCACTCACAGCAGCCACAGTAGAGCGTATAGTGTTCAATATATCATTTTTTGAGTTATATCACCGGATCCACCGCAGCGATAATTCTGCCGAAAATTGTGAACATGCCACGGGAATATTAGTATATATACTTTGTGCCGATATCCAATTCATAACTTATGAGATTATTATCTAATAAATTTACAGTGAATTTGCAGGGGCCATCCAATGTATTATCCAGGCACCTGGGGAAAGCTTTATATACACATACATCATATTATTATTCATACTTATGACGGGTTACTACGACGTTGTCCTCGGACTCATCCCGCTCGCAATGGCAGGTATCACCGGCTCGCTCCTCACTGCCGGCGTCGAACTGACGACCGCGATTCCGATGGCCTCGGTTGTGGCCGTCGGCCTCATCGGCCACGCGCTGTTCGTTCGCGCGCCTGTCGATCCAACCCCACCGGAAACGACGACACAGACCGAGTCACTCCAGACCGCCGACTAGGGTCCGTCCGATCCCGTCTTCCCTGCGGAGCTATTTTCACCGGCAAGCGACCGCACTGCCACCGCTGTTAAGACCCGGTCGGTCGAAAGGCGAGACATGTCCACCGACGCGACAGCGCTGTTCCTGGAGAGCGACGAGGTTGCAGATCTCGCCGTCCCCGCCGAGTACGTCGACGCGGTGCGGGAGGGGTACCGCCAGCGTGGCGAGGGTGCGCCGGCAAGCCCCAGGACCACGCTGTTCTCCGACAACCCCTCGGGAATGTTGACCGGGTACCTCGCTATCCTCCCCGAAACCGGAGCGATGGGCGGCTACACCTACGCTGCCGGCTTCGGCGGTCGTGACGCACACTTCTCGCTCCCGATATTCGACGCCGATAGTGGCGACCCGCTCGCCGTCCTCGACGGGGCGAGCATGAACCCCCACAAGACAGGGGCCACCGGCGCTGTCGGCGTCGACGCGCTCGCCCGTCGAGATGCGAACGACCTCGCAGTCATCGGGAGCGGCCCACAGGCGCGCGGACAGGTGCGGGCGACGGCGACCGTCCGCTCGTTCGAACGGGTCGAAGTGTACTCACCGACGGCCGACCACCGCGAGTCGTTTGCCGCGGAGATGAACGATACGCTCGATGCGACGGTCGCAGCCGTCGCGTCCCCGGCCGCAGCTGTCGAGGGGGCTGATGTCGTCATCACAGCGACAAACGCGAGTGAACCGGTGTTCGACGGCGAACTCCTCGACGCGGGGACCCACGTGACCGCGATGGGCCAGTACCATCCCGAGAAAAACGAACTGGACGCGACGACCGTTGAACGAGCCACGTACGTTCCCGACTTGCGCGAGCGGGTCATGCAGGACGCCGGGTCATTTCTTACCGCGCTTGAAGCGGGCGTCATCGACGAGGATCACGTCCACGCAGAGTTAGGCGACATCGTCGCCGGTAACGCCCCCGGCCGGCAGTCACCGGAAGAAGTCACGATCTTTGACTCCGGCGGTACGGCGATTGAGACGGTGGCCGTGGGCCATATGCTGTACGAACAAGCGAAAGCCGACGGCCGTGGAACAGAGATAGAGTTCGCGCCTGCAAGCGAGGCGCTGACTGGCCGCTAGAGGTACGGTCCGAGCCCGAGCGCCTCAACCAGCCCGATACCGGCGGCGAGTGCACCAACGACGTAGCCGGCGATGGTCCCGCCGTTGAGTAGCGGGAGCCCCGCGTGCGCTCGCCCCTTCAGAACCATCCAGAGCAGTATCGCCAGTCCAGCGTACGTCCCGACCATCGCAGTCAGTGCCGGAAGCGGGACCCCGAGAGCAGTCTGGACTCCAGACGGCGCGAAGAACGCGGCGCTGGCGACAAGTATCGACGGGATGATTGCGTCACCGAGGCCGATAAACAGCGCGTCCCGGTCGAGAGGATCGCCGTGGCCGTCGTCAGCAGCGTCCGATCCAGAGCCCTCGGCGCTTTCGTCTGCCGGCTGGCTCCCATCAGCGACAGCAGCTTCTGTCTCCGGCTCTTTGCCATCGTCTGCCTCAACTGAGTCAGGCATCGCCGCGTCAAGATACGAATACGACAGCGTCAGTGGAATCACGAGGACCACAGGCACTTTGAGGTCCATTACGCCTGAGGCAAGCGTGAGCATGTGCTCGGTCCCGTAGACGCTGACTGCGTCGTACACCGCGAGGACGGTGAGCAGGACGAGTGCCGGCAGGACGCCGAAGCTGATGCCAAACAGTCCGGCAGCGGCTGCGCCCATCACGGCCCCAGACGCGTCGATAACGTACCACTCCGGGTAGACCAACAACGTCGCTCCGAGCCCCAGCGCCAGCGCTACTGCGACGACGTTAAGACCGGCATACGTGAGCATCGGCGGGACGAGCACCTGGAAAACGTACAGGGAAAGCCAGGCCGCCGAGAAGACGATGAGGCCTCGGATGAGCTGGTCGACATCGTAGCGGAACGCGAGCAACATGACAGCGGTGGCAACCAGAATTGCACCGACGTACATGAGGCTGTTCGTGGGATCAGAGGGGTCCTCGACAGCCTGGTACCCGGCCGTTTCGAAGGGTTGAACGAGCGCAAGCGCGCCGAGCTGGACGAACAGGAAGATACCAGCGATGAGTCCACAGCCACCGAGAATCCGCCACCGTCTCTCCATGCACGCACGTCCGACAGGGACCGATTTGAGGGTTACGGAGCGCGGTTCCCTACCGCGCGTACAGTATCTGTCCCACGAGCCCCGGAAGATGAACGTCGGCATCCGGTGACACGGCAACGTAAGGGCGGTTGACCGGACCGAACACATCGACGACAGAGCCGACCGTCTGGAGGTTCTCGTCGACCACGGTGGTCCCGACATCCGCGTACTCATCATCGGGAGCACGGACGACGGCGAGCCCCTGTGCAACCCGCGAGACGGTGCCGATGCGTCTCATTCGCGGAGTGCCTGCATGTAGGCCGCGACGGCCCCGAGCAGGTCACTCTTCGTCGCGTCGTCGGCGTCCTTGACAACGACTCGACCCCGGGCACTGTACTCCCGAGGGTAGGTTTTGTCACGCTCGATGACCGCGTCGTAGCCGACCTGCTGGACTGCCTTCGCGATCTCGTCGACAGTCGGGTCCTCGACAGCCAGATCCATGGAGACGCGACGCCCGTCGCTTCGCGAGCAACCGGCGTCGAGTGCCACCGGCCAGATAACGTTCTCGACCATACCGAGAGTGGCCGCCCGTGGCATATATGGGTTATCGTCACCGGCGACGAGACGTAGCGACACCAGCCGAAATAAAATTCAATTGTTATGTTGGAGGATCAAACTTACATACCTTTGTATCTTAATAGTAACAGGCATGGTTAAGAAGGGATTACTCGCAATCGCCGCTGTCGTCCTGCTCGTGATTCTCGGGACTGGAGTCCTCATCGGGAGCCAGTTTGCGGGCGAGTCGGCGGAGACGCCGTCGGAGACAGGGTCGACCGAACAAGAGACTGCCGACGGTGAAACTGCAACCGCGAGCGACGCGACAACAACGACGGCTGAGGGGAACGACACGCCGGAGGAGGACGGCACAGCAACACCGACTGAGACGGGCACTGAACAACAGTCCATTCCCGCGCGGGAGTTCAACGAGCAGAACGTCTCGAGTTACGTCCGGAAGTTCCTCAACGAGGAGCGGGAGGCAGCCGGTGTCCCGCCATTCGAGACGGGGTTTAAGACGGAAGACAGCCTCACCGAGATGGCACAGGGCCACAGCGAACAGATGGCGGTTGCTGGGAAAACGGTTCACAAGATAGACGGAGTTTCCAGTAAGGACCGCTACCAGAACAGCGGCCTTTACGACCGCTGTACGTTCGACTCGTCACAGGGCGATTACTTTGAGAAGCCAGACAACAACAGGTTCGAGGCAGTCGAGAAGACAGTTGCTGGCCAGACCTACGAAGAGGATGGCAAGGAGCAGTTCAACGCAAACGATAAGGAGATTGCCAGAACCATCGTCGACGACTGGATGGCATGGCCGGATTACCGGGAGCGACTCACCCTCAGGAACGCGAACCTCGTCGGAATCGGCGTCGAAATCACCGACACCGGTAACGTGTACGTGGTCGCCAACATCTGCGGGTAACGGTCGCTACCTGGCGCAGTCGCTTCCAGTACAGCAGACGTCTCAAGAGAGAACACTTTTCGAGTCCACCGAAGTTTGGTCCGGACAGGGAGCCACCGGTTCGCACTGTCAGCCGTAAGTCTGCCAGCTAGACCAGACGGATGTCGTGCAATGCCAGTAGCCGCGGACGGGAGACGAACACGGAGTCCAGCACTGTGGCCCTAGGTTCAGAAGCGTCGTCATTTTCCACAGAAACACCCTGTTGCCTCGACAACGACAGACAGGACTAATGACATCCTCCGCGCCGTGAACGGCGCGGTTTCCCGAGTCAAGCGAATCGAAG
>JBDGPY010000037.1:0-10204 GCA_042219425.1 Haloarcula sp.
GCCCGCGAAACCGGCAAACAGCACGCCGAGCAGGAACGTTCCCACGAGCAATGTCAACGGTTCCTGCGTGGTTACGTCAGCGTACCAGATGTAGACGGCGAGACCGAGTGCCGGCACCGCGGAGAGAATCGCTATTCCGGCAAACAGCGGCTGATCCCCAACCGCGCCGAGGCTTCCAAAAAGGATCTGCAGGAGAAGAATAGCGATAGCCGCGATGACGACCAGGTACCGTAGCGTTCGCAATCCCATGTAGTAGAGCCAGTGAGCGAACCGGTCTAAGATAGATCGCGGCTCCCAGTTCGAGATCTCGTAGAGATCCGCCGACCGCTCTGCGTTCACTTCGACCGGGTCCTGGCGTCGCTTTCCCATATCGCACCTCTTGCCCGCACTTCACCTAACCGTTTGGTTCGTCAGAACTACAGCAATGTGAGCGACGTCAGGACAGAGACCGAGTCACTGTCAGTGGTCGCTCCACAGTCGGACTCAGCTTGCCGCGTCATCTGACGCACACGTGCCCGAGACGAGAGGCTTTTCGCACAGGCCCACTAACGGGCTAGTATGACTCTACGGGCGGGTGTCCTCGCAGTTCAGGGCGACGTCTCTGAGCATGCAGACGCAATCAAGCGGGCTGCGTCGGCCCACGACCGGACAGCCGAGGTCGTCGAGATACGTGAGTCGGGGCTAGTCCCGGACTGCGATATGCTGTTGCTCCCCGGCGGGGAGTCAACCACGATATCGCGGCTCCTCCACCGGGAAGGAATCGCCGAGGAGATTACGGCGCACGTCGACGACGGCAAGCCGGTGCTGGCGACGTGTGCCGGGCTCATCGTCAGCGCGACCGATGCACAGGACGACCGCGTCGACACGCTGAACGTTATTGACGCCACTATCGAACGGAACGCCTTCGGACGACAGAAAGACAGTTTCGAAGCACAACTGGACGTGAACGGACTCGACGACTCGTTCCCAGCGGTGTTCATCCGTGCGCCTGGCATCGACTACGTCGGCGAGGGCGTCGAGGTGCTGGCGACGTGGGACGACCGCCCGGTGGCGGTCCGCGATGGCCCGGTCGTCGGGACATCGTTCCATCCCGAACTGACGGACGATCCTCGGATCCACGATCTGGCCTTCTTCGACTCCGTCAAGTCGTAGCGACGGCCTGAAGGCCCCGCTCACCGAACGGCGGGTATGACCGACGACACCGGCGACGTTATCGATGAACTGTTCGCCGTCATCGAGGACCGCAAGGTGAACCGTCCAGAAGGCTCCTACACCGCGTCACTGTTCACCCACGAGAAAGGCGAAAATGCCGTCCTTGAGAAACTCGGTGAGGAGATGACAGAACTGATCCTGGCGGCCAAAGACGACGACACCGAGGAACTGGCCCACGAGTCTGCCGACATCGTGTATCACCTGCTCGTGCTCCTCTCGATGAAGGAGATGGATGTCGACGATCTGCGTGCGGAGCTAGCCGAGCGGCGATAGTTGAACAAGTGGTCGTGCGGAGCGAACCGAGGCAGAAGGAAGTGGTCGTGACCTCACGTACGCGTCCTGCCGACCTGCCACAGACGAAGCGAGACGCTACTCGTCGACCGGCTCGAATCGGTGCCGGACGACTTCGCTGTCGTCGTCCCACTCGAAGCTTCCGTGGACCCGTTTCATGCGTTCCTTGTACGCGTCGAGATTCTCCGATCCTTCCCGCCGAGCGTTCGGTTCGTCACGTCCGTTATCTTGAACTCTGTGCCGTCGATTTCGAACGTATCGCCCTCGTCGGCGTACTGGTGCCCGCGATGCATCTGGGTGACCCGTCCCGCAGCGGCCATCTCCTGAACGTGCTCGTTGGGCAGAACCTCGCCGGCATCGATGTGTGCCATACCGAGTCTGGGACCGGGACAGGCAAAAACGTATCTCGCAACAGTTTGGGGCAGGGACGAACGATTGAACGCGCTTTTACCCGCCGGCCGTTAACGGAAGCTATGAGCCATCCCTTCGAGGGTCTGCCGACGACGCCCACGTCCGAGGAGCTCGTGGATAAAGCCTTCTCGCGGGCGTCGCGCGCCGGCGGGGCCAAGGACGGGAACGAAGCCCAGCAGTCGATGCTGATGACGGCGTCGAACATCGCCTCCGACAACATGGAGAACGTGGTGACAGCGTGGCCGACGATTGACGATCTCGACCCCTTCTACGTCGAACTGGCCGACGCCGTCGTCGGCGAGTCCTATCCCGCTGACGACGATCCCGGTATCGACGCACTGAAACAGCATCTTTCGGAGATTTCGTGGGCAGCCGACAAAGTCGTCGATATCCGCCAGGAGTACGAGAGCCGCGTTGCTCGTGGCGACATCGACACCGCGAAGAAGCTCCGCAAGCAGGCTTTTGCCCGTATCGCCGACGTGGTCGAGGAGGTCGAAGACGACCTCGCGGCCGTGTCCACCGCACACAACGCCCTCAAAGACATCCCTGACATCCGACCGGACGAGCCAGCGATTGTCGTCGCCGGCTACCCCAACGTCGGCAAGTCGTCGTTCGTCAACCGCGTGACCCGCGCTGACAACGAAATCGCGTCGTATCCCTTCACGACGACACAGATCCGTGTCGGCCACGTCGAGGACCAGCGGATCCGCTATCAGCTCGTCGACACGCCTGGCCTGCTCGACCGGCCGCCGGAGGACCGCAACGAGATCGAGTCACAGGCCGTAAGTGCGCTCGAACACCTCGCCGACGCCGTGCTGGTCTTCGTCGATCCCAGCGGCAACTGTGGCTATCCGCTCGCCGATCAGCTGGAGCTGCGCAACGATATCGAGGCGCGATTCGACGTGCCCGTCTTGACCATCGCGAACAAGAGCGATCTCTCGACCGACGTGGAAGCCGACCATCACATGAGCGTCACCGAAGACGACAACGTCGACGGCGTTTTGCAGGCCGCTATCGACGCGGTCGGCTATGAAATCGAACTTCCGTTCGACGAGGAATAGCGAGACGCCGACTACCGGGAGGCGTCTCGGAGAACCCGAGCGAGGAGTGAAGCGATCCGCGAGGAATGTGGTCACTACCGGGCGACGTTTTGAGGATGCCGAACGGGGAACGGAGTGGTGAGTAAGAGTGGCTTATTCTAATTCGTACGTGACACTGACGTCGGCGTCAACGGTGACTAGGCCGGGTTCGACGTTCGTCCGTCCACCGGAGTCGGCAGTGACTGACGCTTCGGCGTACACCACAGGCCGACCCCTATCACTAGTCTTGACTGTCAGCGCATCGCCGACGGCTCGACCCTCTGCGGAGGCAACGACCTCGGCGTCCGTCCGGGCGTTGTCCATCGCGGTCGTCAGTGCTTCCTCACGGGCGTTCTGACGGGTGTCCTCGCTCAGCGAGTAGCGCACGCCCCCGACACGGTCCGCGCCCGCGTCGACCGCGGTGTCGATGAGGGTCCCGGCGGCTTCAACGTCATTCGTCTCAGCTTCGACGGTGTGTATCGCCACGTAGCCGACCTGTTCGCGGCCGTCTCTGCGCTCCTCGTATTCGGGGCGGATCTGGAACCGCGAAGAGGTCACGTTCGCGCCCTCGTCTTCGAGCGCTGACGTGATTGCGTCGGCGTCACCGCTGAGGTTGTTACGCGCCGCTTCGGCCGTGTCGCCGCGGCCGACTGCGGCCACGGTGACGGTTGCGCGGTCCGGTGCGCGCTCGACGGTCGCATCAGCGTTGACGCTCACAGTCGAGTTTGTCGACGCCGCAGTGGTACCAGTGTCCGCGAGTGCGAACCCAACACCACCGGCGACGAGGAGAGCCAGTACGCCAGCGATTGCAAGTAGTCGTGAAACCATATCCTCCACAACACGCCAAGCGGTGTTTATATCATCGAACGGTCAAATTCGGTTTTGAGCGTCGTGCAGGCGGTTGTTGCTTGGCAGCGGTCACATAGTACGTGGCTGGGACCTACTGGAGCGGCGGAGGACAGCCCGCCTTGTACTGTCGGCTGTAACTGCGTGCAGATATTCGGTACTTGGAGTGCCGAAATCCGACGGTATCAGCTGCTTCGTTCGATGGTCACGTAGTGGATCTCCGTCGCAACGTCCCGACCGGCTGCCGCGTCGGCCTCCACGTCAAGTCGGTCCGCGAGCGTCGGCCGCGAAGCGCCTGGCGGCAGGCCGACGGTCACGACGACGCTACGGGGACGCTGAAAGATTGCAGTGTTTGTATACTCAACCTCGACCGACAGCACACGGGCCGGCGGGTCAACGTTTGCCTCGATGCTCTCGCGGATATCCGACGCCGTCGTCGCCTGCTGGTAGGAGTCGAACGTCACGCCGCCGAGAAATGCCGAGAGGACGAGTATTGATAGCACGAGAACGCCGATTCGCTTGACAGTCGCAGAGCGGGCATCGCTTTCACGGAACCAATGTTCGGGGCGGTACCCCTGGTACCAGAGGCCAGCGAGGACCGCAAGGTTGATCGAGAGCACGTTCACGAGCAGAAGGACAGCGGAGCCGAGACTGACGAGCGGTTGGCCCCACGCGATGCCGATACCGACTGTCGCCGCTGGCGGGATGAGGGCAACGGCAATCATGACGCCGACCAGCGCCGTCGAGACGCCGCTCGTGAGACTGACCACGCCAGCCGCACCAGCGCCGAGAGCAACGACTAGCGAGAGGAAATCAGGCGCAACCCGCTCGCGTATCTGGCCGACTGTCGTCACGTCGGCCAGCGGCGGAACGACGTTGGCGTACCGGACGAGCAGTGCAAAGGTAGTTGCGCTCGCCACCGCCAGCGCCAGCCCGATAGCCTGGAGTTTGATGCCGCGGACGAACATGTCGTGGTCGTCGACGACGGTGCCGACGTTGGCGGTCATCGCCGGGCCGATGAGCGGGGCGATGACCATCGACCCGACAACGACCGCTGGCGAGTCAAGTAGCAGGCCCGCAGTTGCGATAACTGCGCTGATGACGGTCAGGAGAACGTAGTTCGTGAGCGAGGGTGCAAGCTCCGTGGCCTTCGAGGTGAGTTCCTCGCGGGCGATGCGGTCCTCGTCTTCCGCCTCAGCGTACGTCTCCTCCAGTTCGTCGAACTGGCTAGAGATGACAGTGTTCGCTTCGACGACAACCGTATAGGCCCCATCGTCGATGCCGACGTTCCGCAGTTCTTCGAGAACTGGTTCAAGCGCGTTCGTTGGGACTGGAAACGTGACGACAGCAGTGTAATCACGACCGCTTGTCTCGTCGGTGAGGACGTAATCGATGCCCTCGTCGGCTAACACACCTAGGACGGCGTCGCGTTTCCCGGTCGGGATCAGGACCTGTACCAGCCGCACGGCTCCCGGTGGGACCCCCGGCGATATAAAGACGGCTGATCAGTGGACTGGCGGTTTGAGGAGTTGCTGATAGGTTTGGGTAGTTCGATCTCGACGAAACAGACGCGCTTTTCCGGGCTGGCGGTCTACGGCGGGTATGTTCGAATCACGGCCGGACCGGGACGCCGAGGTGGTGCTCGTCGGTCGGTCCAACGTCGGCAAGTCGACGTTGATGCGCGAAATAACGGGCCACACGTTCGATACGGGCCAGCGTCCTGGCGTGACCCGCTCGCCCAACCACTTCGACTGGGCCAGCGCTGACTTCGTCATCAGTGACCTCCCCGGCTTCGGCTATATGAAAGGTGTCCCCGAGGAAGTCCGGGAAGAAATAAAGACCGACGTGGTCCAGTACGTCGAGGCCAACGCCGAGAACGTTCTCGTCGGCATCCTCGTCGTTGACGGCAAGTCTGTCATCGACATCATCGACCGCCACTCCGGTCCCGACGAGATTCCACACGACGTGGAGATGTTTCACTTCCTCCGGGAGGTCGGCGTTGAGCCGGTTGTCGCCGTCAACAAGATGGATAAGGTCGACGACAGGGACGAGCGCCTGAACGAACTCTGTGATCGACTCGGGTTCCACCCGCCGTGGCAGCAGTGGCAGGAAACCATCGCGCCGATCACCGCGAAGCGCGGCGCTATCGAGCCGCTGAACGAGGCCGTCCGTCACCACCTCCACGAGGCCCAGCGCGACGACCTGTTCCAGTTCTTTTGAGCGGGTAACCGGATATAATTACAGCTTACCGGGAGTGGTAGCTGTAAAATGGCGTTATTTCACCGTACTCAGCCGCTGTTCGGCGGAACGCGTGTCCAGACTGCTCACGAGCCGACCCGTGCGATGAGTGGGGACCTTTGTGATATTGTGGCCTACATAACGATATACGGGACTCACGTACGAGTTTGAGTGATGAGTGATACGACTACACGCCACGGTCCAGAAGTGGGCCGCCAGCTACTGAGGGGGCCATGAGTCAGCACTCGTACGACTTTTTCGGCGATCTGTCGATGACAGTTCTCGGGGACGGGGGGCGCACGAGTAGACAGTACCGCAAGATGTACGACCGGTTCGAGACGGGGGCTCCGGCGAACGATTCCGACCTCGTCATCGAAGAGACGACCGAGGACGTGGACCCGGATATCGTTCTCGGCGACCCGGACGACCACTACGGCTGGACGGGCGATGAGTTCGTCGTCCGGAACAGGTCGAGCTTCATGGCGGTCGAACCGGGCTGGCGACACATCAGAGTGACACCCGGGTTCGAGCCGTTCTACTCCATCTATCCGCTGGAGTTCCGTATCCGGCAACGGCGGGTCGCGCGAAAGCAGGCGCTGATACATGCCTCCGGCGTGCGATTCGACGGCCAGACGACGCTGTTTCCCGCGTGGCGCGGGGCCGGGAAGACCAACACCCTCCTGTCGCTCCTGCGTGAGGGCGCGGACTTCCTGTCCGACGACCGGCTCTGGGTCGGTGCTGACGGCACGGCCGTGGGATACCCTCTTGGTGTGAACCTCCAGCCGTACAACATCGAATCCTTTCCGGAGATCGAACGTCAACACGACACCAGCGTGGAGCGGCTTCGGGCGGAACTCCACGAGTTCATCGACGCGCGAGTCGACAGAACCGACTCGCTTCCGGAGACGGCGATCAGCTTCCTGAACGACACGTATCTCGACGACAGCAGTCGGGATTTCACTGACATCTCCACGCTGTATCCGCGCGCCGAGCACATCGAGGAGGCCACTGTCGACAACGTGGTGTTCATCCAGGCGGCACCGAACACGAACACGGTCACGGTCGAGGAGATATCGACCGAAACGGCGATGTCGGCATCGAGCGCCATCTGTAACTTCGAGTGGGACGGCCGGCTCAGGGAGTACTTCCACGCCTACGACTCCCTCGTCGGCGACGGGTCGATGGTCGATGCGCTGGATTCGGTCATCGAGCAGGAGCGTGCCGTGTTCCGAGAGCTGTACAACGGCGTTTCGACCTACCGCGCCCACATCCCTCGGAAACGCAACTGGGGCGAACACAGCCTCGACACCACCATTGCGGAGACGGTCGCGTCGCTGGACTCGCCTCGCGTGGTCGAGTCGATGGACTGAGCGGTCGACTCGCGAGAAGTGTTCCTGAGGAACAACATAAGCGCGAGCGACTGCCACGGGCACACCGCCCCGTTTGCGAAACCGACAGCCTGACAGCACCCGGATATTCCGACACGGACGAAAAGACAGTGCATACTCGCGCTAACGGAGCCATAACTAATTCGCTGTCCTGCGAATCAGCGCCTGTTATAGAGACTAGCTATGGATTTGTCACAGGCTGAGACCGTCAGTCGATGGCGGACGTGGAGACGCCACATGACAGGACGGGACAACGGGGTACAGGCGAGCCGCGACCCGGCTCACTACGCAGGTTCCGGGCGCGACTATGAACGATAGCACCGAGCGGTCCGGCCGCCCGATAGCCACGACGAGGCGAGGGGTGCTCAAGTGTATCAGCGCCGGCGTCAGCATTGCGTCCCTGGGAGCGATCGGCAATGCCGGCCAGCAGTCTGACTACTGGACAGTCGTCGCGCTTCCGGACACCCAGAAGTACGCCGAGGACAGGTCGACATACGGAAAAGACCAGACCCAGTGGATCGCCGACAACGCGGACGCCGAGAACATCGTGTTCGCCAGTCATGAGGGCGACGTGGTCGAACACGGCGACAGCGACGCTGAATGGCAGTACATGGACGAGGCGATGGCCACCCTCGACGGGGTGGTTCCCTACGCAACCGTGGCGGGCAATCACGACTACGCGACGCTGTGGGACCGCCAGTCCTCGAGCGCGAAGTACAAGGAGTACTTCGGCCCCTCGCGCTACGACGGACGGGACTGGTTCGGCGGCACCGGCCCGACCAACGGAGACGAGAACCGGGACGACCTCAACTCCTACCAGCTGTTCTCCGCCGGCGGCTACGACTTCCTCCATCTCGCCCTGGAGTGGGAGCCGCCGGGCTCAGTTGACGACCCGTCGACACCACTGGGGTGGGCCCAGAGCGTCCTCGACCAGTACCCGGACCGGCCGACGATAGTCACCACGCACTCATACCTCCGTGACACCCCGAAACGCCGGACGCGGAACGTACAGGAAGCCAACGACATAGGTAACACGGGCCAGACCCTCTGGCAGGACCTGATCTCGCCGAATGACCAGGTCTTCATGGTCCTCTGTGGCCACTGGCATGAGGGCGATGGCGAAACGCACCAGGTGTCGACGAACGACACGGGATCGTCTGTGTACGAACTGCTCGCGAATTACCAGTCCCGGGCCAACGGCGGGAACGGCCTCATGCGCCGAGTCGAGTTCCGCCCGGGCGCTGGCGAGGATGGTCCAGACCGGATACAGGTACGAACGTTCTCGCCGAGCACGGGCGAGACGAAGACCGACGACGACTCGGAGTTCAGTTTCGACCTCGATTTCGACGCTCGCTTCGGCGCGACGTCGTCGGACCCCTCACAGACACCCGGTTCACCGGACACACCCTCTGTCACGTTTCAGCAAGGCAAGAACGGCTACAGCGGGGCAGCCGACACGATGATCCGCGCCGCCGACCCGGAGACGAGCTACGGCACCGTCGAGGTACTATCAATCGACGGAGACAGCCCAGACGGGTCAGGCAGTAGCACGCAGGTACTGCTTCGCTTCGACGACATCGTCGGGAGTAGCGACGGACAGATACCACCGGGCTCGGACGTTGAGGCAGCCACGATACGGCTCGAAACGTCCGACGAAGGGGACGGGGCGGCCGTCCATCGACTGCGCACTGACTGGACCCTCAACTCGACGTGGGCGTCGCTGAACGGTGGTATCCAGGCCGACGGCTCACAGGCCGTGTCCAACCCCGTCACACAGACCGGCTCGGTCGACACGGGCGAGACGGTAGTGGACGTAACGGCGAGCGTACAGGCGTGGGTCGACGGCGCGCAAAACACCGGCTGGGTATTCCGCCCGCTAGGATCAGACGGCTGGGACATTCAGGGCGTTAGAAGCGCTACGCCGCCAGAGCTGACCGTCAGTTACGTCTCCAGCGACACCATGGCCGGCGACGCCGACAGCGACGGTGACGTCGACACCGATGACGTGAACCAGATACAGCGGTCGGTCGCGGGCGAGGACGTCGAGATCGACCAGGACGCAGCGGATATCGACGGCGACGGTGACGTTGACATCGGTGACGCTGTCTCCGTCCAGAACTTCACGGGTGGCAGTCAATGACAGATAGTCGAACGGTCGTCGCCGTGGTGGTCGCGGTCGGCACACTCCCGATGGCAGCCGCCACGCTCGGAGCCGGATCTGCCAGCGCGATTTCGCTCGGCGACAGCGTTTCCGGAGCCCAGGACGGAACAATCTCCGCCGCGCCCGGCGACACAGTCACCGTCAAGGTCTGGGCTAACGCAACGGAGGTGCGAGGCTACCAGGCGAACCTCACGTTCGACCCGTCCGTCGTGGTAGTCACCACCGTCTCGGGTAGCAGTGACTTCGACGATCCGGTCGCGACAGTGAACAACGACACCGGCTGGGTCGCGTTCAACCAACTCCGTTCCACGGAGACGGAAGACCCGGTCCTGGCTGAAATCACGGTCAGGCTCTCGGAAAACGCAAGTTCGTCGACCCAGCTCGCCTTCGTGGAATCGGCGACGAAGATTTCGGACAGCGACGGCGAAACGGTCTCGCCCGAATCGTACAACGGCATGGAACTCGCCGTCGAAAACAGTTCGTCGACGCCAACACCGACACCAGCACCAACTGACACACCGATACCAACCCCGACAGAAACACCAACTGTCACACCGACACCAACCCCGACAGAAACA
>JBDGPY010000021.1:0-9938 GCA_042219425.1 Haloarcula sp.
AGTTGTAGTAACACCTAATATGGCTATACGTCACATCCGGGTCTTTTAGTTGCTGACGGTAGTTATGCGGTGTAATGAACGATCACACAGACGAACGGGATACGAAACGACGGATCAAATCCGTGCTGAAGGCCTGTGAGCTGGTCGAAGCCGTCCAGGAAGCCAACAGTGCCACGCTGCAGGAACTCACCGACGAAGTCGATCTTTCACCGGGTACCATCCACACGTATCTCAGTACACTCACCGACTGCGGCTTTCTCACGAAAGAGGACGAGACCTATCGGCTTGGCTTTCGGTTCATCACGATGGGCGAACACGTCCGCAACGAGACGGACCTCTATGCTGCCGGGCAGGAAGAGGTAGACAAGCTGGCAGATAAGTCCGGCGAGTACGTCCACCTCGTCACCGAGAACAACGGCCGTGAGGTGGCTATCTACGAAAATCGGGGTCAACACGCCGTTGGAAAAGACTACCACCTGAAGCTCCGTGAGTCTCCCCAGCACCTCCACGACAGCGCGTCCGGGAAGGCGATTCTCTCGCGCCTCCCGGGAGAGCGTGTTGACAGGATTATCGCGCGCGAGGGCCTCGAACGTCAGACACAAAACACGATTACTGATCGAGAGCAACTCCGGGACGAACTGAAGACGGTTCGCGAGCGCGGCTACGCGGTCAACGACGAGGAAGAGATCAGGGGCCTCCGCGCCGTCGGCGCGCCTATCGTCGACAACGACGGAAGCGTCGTCGGCGCGGTCAGCGTGACGGCCCCGACCAGTCGACTGAAAGGTGAACGGTTCGAACACGAGATTCCGGAACTTGTGATGGAAGCTGCGAACCTCATCGAAGTCAATCTCGAAACGATGCCCTTCGACCGGACCGCGTGATCCTCGCTCGTCTGCGCTCCTGTCATGGACCACTGTATTGTTGTCCCCACGACTGATGGGCTTTGTATAACTCAAATCAGCGCTCATTCTGGATCACATCATCACCACCAGTACAAACCGGTGTCGACGCGTTTAGTGCATAGCTGATAACAGTCGTACCCACGTTATTATTGACCGACAACGTGATCGGTCACTGATCTGAACCGCGAGAGTCAGGGTACAGTGCCAGTCCGAAATTGGCTTTCAGCCGCGAATTCCCCGTTATACGTATGTGAGGGCCGCATGTTCGAGCCGCGGCGTCGGTTGTTTTGATATTATCAAACTATATGCGGGCCACAATCAGGTGGTGTTCTATATCAGCAAGGGTTACCGTACATGTAGTGCCGACCTCGGGCCAGCCATATCAGTGGTCGGTTTGAGAATATCAAACCACAAATCCGGAATATAGCGAAAAATCTGGACACATTCCCCCGAACAGGCGCTGTCGATCCGCCAAACTGATGCGACATGCGATTGGACAATATCGGAGCACGGTGTGAGTGTTCGCCCGTCACTTATCCCGAATGTTTATTAATGATAGCACAATCTATGGAGATACGCTGTCTGCATCCGAGCGGTAGGATTCGGCGAATATCCGTCCGAAGCGTCCGTGCCCGCACCGTCAGTCGCACTTGCTGATGGATGTGTCCCGGACGTGCCGTGACAGCGGACTATGAACATCAACAATGAGTCAGCAACCACAGACGACCAAGCCAGCGGTGGACGAACCGGAATCGCCAGTTGAGATGGCCCTTCACCAGCTCGAACGAGCAGCCGATCACCTAGATATGTCCGAGGGGATGCTCGAACAGCTTCGACATCCCTCCAAGACCGTTGAGGTATCTGTCCCCATCCGGCGAGACGACGGAACGGTTGACGTGTTCAGCGGCTATCGCGTCCAGCATTTCGAGATTAGGGGCCCGTACAAGGGCGGAATGCGGTACCATCCGAGTGTCTCCGCCGAGGAATGTACCGCTCTCGCGATGCTGATGACCTGGAAATGCGCCGTGATGGACCTTCCGTTTGGCGGCGCGAAAGGAGGAATCGTCGTCGATCCGGATACACTCAGCACACAGGAGAAAGAACAACTGACACGCCGGTTCGCCGAAGAACTCCGCGAAGTTGTCGGTCCAACCAAGGACATCCCCGCGCCGGACATGGGGACGGACGCACAGACCGTTGCATGGTTCATGGACGCCTACTCGATGCAAGAAGGAGAGACGGTCCCAGGCATCGTCACTGGGAAGCCGACGGTCGTCGGCGGTACCCACGGTCGGGAGGAAGCGCCCGGGCGGAGCGTTGCCATTGTCGCCCGCGAATCTCTCGAATACTACGAGCACGACGTGGATGACGCGACTGTCGCAGTCCAGGGGTTCGGCGCGGTCGGCGCGAACGCCGCGCGCCTGCTGGACTCGTGGGGTGCTGACGTCGTTGCGGTCAGCAACGTCGACGGCGGTATCTACGACGAGTCCGGCCTCGACGTGTCGGCTGTGGCCGCGGCTGGCGACGAACGCGGGCAACTCGGGGACTACGACGCACCGCAGACAGTGTCTAACGAGGAACTGCTCGAACTCGATGTCGACGTGCTGATTCCCGCAGCGGTCGGCAACGTCTTGACCGAGTCAAACGCATGGGATGTGCAGGCAGATATTGTCGTCGAAGGGGCGAACGGCCCGACAACGACAGTGGCTGACAGGGTGTTCGAGGAGCGGGGTATCCCCGTCATCCCGGATATCCTCGCCAACGCCGGTGGCGTCACCGCCAGCTATTTCGAGTGGCTCCAGCACATCAACCGCCGGTCCTGGTCGCTTGAGGAGGTCAACGAGGAACTCGAATCCGAGATGCTCGATGCATGGTCTGATCTCCGGACAGAGGTAGAAGCGCGCGATGTCACCTGGCGAACCGCTGCGTATATCGTCGCCCTCTCGCGTATCGGTGACGCTTTGAACGCTCGCGGACTCTGGCCGTAACAGTCATGTCGCTTCAGTCTTCCCACTCGCCAGACCGAAGTCGTAACGACGCTCCCGTGACAGTGCTCGGTGTGCCGTTCGACCTCGGTGCCGATCGCTACGGGGTTGACATGGGTCCCGCTGCTATCCGCTATGCCGGCCTCGATGATAAACTCGACAGGGCTGGCGTCGAACACGCCGACGCGGGTGACCTGTCCGTACCAACGCTCCGATCCCGGGCGGACGCGTCCACCGACGCTGATGCGAAGTACCTTGACGGTGTCGCAGAAATGACTGAAACACTCGCTGACAGCGTTGAAACGGCTATTGCCGACGGGACTGTCCCGCTTGTGTTGGGGGGAGACCACTCCATCGCGATGGGGACCATGCGCGGCGCGGCGCGTGAGACGGAACTCGGTGTCGTCTGGTTCGACGCCCACGGCGACTACAACACGCCGACCAGTTCGCCGAGTGGAAACGTCCACGGGATGCCGCTGGCGGCCGCTCACGGGTACGGCGACTTCGCTGAGATGCCGTGGGCTACCGCCCCGAACGTCTCCGAGGAGAACACCGTCATTGTCGGCGCGCGAAGCCTCGATCATGACGAGCAGGCCATTCTCAAAGAGAGCGAGATGACTGTCTTCACGATGTCCGATATTGACAGCCGCGGCATCGACCCGGTTGTCGAAGAGGCGCTCGACATCGCGACTGACGGGGTCAACGACATACACGTGAGCCTCGATCTCGACTGGCTCGATCCGGACGACGCACCGGGTGTCGGCACACCGGTCCCTGGCGGCGTCACGTACCGGGAGGCGCATACAGCGATGGAACGAGTTTCGGACCGTGATCGCGATGAATCCGTGCTGCGCTCAGTCGACATCGTTGAAGTCAATCCTGTCCTCGATACGTGCAATGACACTGGCGAGAAAGCCGCTTCGCTCGCCGCGAGCGCATTTGGCAAGCAGATCCTGTAGGCTTCTAGCCGCGTACGGCCGGTTGTACGTTCATGCTGTTCGGAATCGAAACACGGTGATTTATTACACGGGAATTCCACATTGTTACCATGGACCGCGATACCGTAGAACCGCGTGTCGACTCCCTTCCGGGCCCGCGAAGTAGCGAGTGGGTTGAGTACCATCACGAGACCGCAGCGCCGAGTACCTACGTGTATGAGTTTGTCTGGGATATCACGGAGGACGCCATTGGTCCGTTCTGTACTGACGCCGACGGCAACGTCCTCATGGACTTCACTAGCCACGTCGCCGCCTCGCCGCTCGGGTACAATAACCCCAAAATTCTGGATCGGGCCGACGAGTTCGACATAGGCGACCCGCTGAAGATTGCCGGTCAGGACTTCTATGTTAGCACTGGCGGCACCCCCGAGGAGACCTCCATTCCCGGTCCTGCGCACCTGATGGACAAACTGACCGAAATTTCTGGCCAGTACGACTTTGATACGGTCTTCCTTTCGAATTCTGGCGCGGAGGCCGTTGAAAACGCGATGAAGATATGTTATGACAACTGTGAGACGCCGAAGTACGGCATTACCTTCGATGGTGCGTTCCACGGCCGGACGCTTGGCGCGCTCTCGTTGAACCGCTCAAAGTCTGTGTACCGGCGGAAGTTCCCCGAAGTCAGTGGTATCCATGACGTGGAGTTTTCCGAAGCAGGCGTTGATCGACTTCGGGAAAAGCTTGACCCGGACACCGGACACATCCCCCCTGAGGAAGTCGCGTTCCTCATTCTCGAACCAATACAGGGCGAGGGTGGCTACCGCGTCCCCAGCCCCGAGTTCCTTTCAGCGGTCGACGACGTGTGTAAGGCCCACGACATCCCGATCATCGCTGACGAGATCCAGTCCGGCGTCGGTCGGACCGGCGAGATGTGGGCTGTCGACCACTACGACATCACCCCGGACGTCATCACCAGCGCGAAGGCGCTCCGGGTTGGCGCGACCGTCTCCCGATCCGATGTCTTCCCGTCCGAGACCTCGCGTCTCTCCTCGACGTGGGGTGCTGGCGACATCCTCGGATCAATGCGTGGCGCGCTCACGCTTGCAGCCATCGAGGACCACAATTTGATGGATAACGCCACCGAGAAGGGTTCGTACTTCCTCGATCGTCTTCAGGAACTCTCGGATGGCCGCGACCTGATCGTGGACGTGCGCGGGCTTGGCCTCATGACCGCGCTGGAGTTCGATACGAAGGACCGACGCGAAGAGGTGATGGAGACAGCGCTCCAGCACGGCCTCCTCACTCTCGGGTGCGGTCAGAAGTCGCTCCGCCTCCTCCCACCGCTCGACGTGACTGAGCGCGAACTCGAACTCTGTCTGGGCATCCTCGACTCGGTGTTTACCGAGGTTTCCGACGCCGTGGCGTCCGCCTGAGAACGACGCGCCACTTTGGACCGAAATTTTAAAATATGATAGATGTGTCCGTGAGACTATGCCACGAGAAGTACGCGTAGACATGGATAGGCGGAACTACCTGCAAGCAATCGGTGGAACTGTCGCAACCCTGTCGGTCGCTGGCTGCCAGTCAGGCAGTAGCGACACCCAGACTCTCACCGCCGGGACAGCTCCGGGGTTCCCGCCGTTTGAGATGAAGCAGGACGGCGAACTCGTCGGCTTTGACGTTGACTTGCTGGAGGCTGTTATCGCAGAGAGCGAGTATGAGCTGAGCGGGTGGGAAGAGCTAGAATTCAAGTCGCTCATTCCGGCGTTGAACAACGGGAACATCGATGTCGTCGCCGCCGGCATGACTATCAACGCGGAGCGCAAGGAGGCCATCGACTTCTCGGATCCGTACTACAGTTCAAACCAGGCCATCGTGGTCCGTGAAGACGGGTCGTTCTCGCCGTCGGCGCTTTCGGACCTTTCAGGGACGGCCGTCGGGGCACAGAAGGGGACCACCGGCGAGAGCACAATTCAAGACGAACTCGTCGAGCCAGGGGCGCTATCCGAGTCGAACTATAACGCGTACGGCAACTACGTCCTTGCAGTCGAGGACCTGCTGAACAAGAACATCGATGCTGTCGTCATTGATGTCCCAGTCGCGAACTCCTTTGTCTCCGAGCGTCCCATCGAGTCGGCGTTCGTCTACGAGACTGGCGAACGATTCGGCTTTGGCGTCCAGTCCGGGAGCGACGACCTCGTGAGTGGTCTGAACAGCGGACTGAGTACCGTCAGGGAGAACGACACGTATAAAGAACTGGCTCAGAAGTGGTTCGGCCAGAAGTAACGACCGATGATACAAACGCTACTACAGTCAGCTGACTGGCTCTACGTCTCCGAGAACGTCGGGCTCCTGTTCAGCGGCCTGCTAGTCACAGTCGCGCTTACCCTCACCAGTATTCTCCTCGGTTTCGTTGTCGGCTTTCCGGCCGGCGCGGTCGAGGTGTACGGCAGCGGCTGGCTGAAGCGAGCGGTTGAGCGGGCTGGTGTCATCCTCCGCGGGACGCCCGTTCTAGTTATTATCATGGTGTTTTTCTTCGTTATCTCTCTCTCCGACAGTGCGTTCGTTACGGCGATGTTCGCGCTGGGCCTCCGGAGCGCCGCCTACCAGTCACAGATATTCCGGGGATCACTCCAGAGTGTGGACGATGGCCAGCTGGAGGCCGCCCGCGCTATCGGGATGGGACGTCTGGAGGCAATCCGTCATGTTGTCGTCCCGCAGGCGCTGCGCAGGAGCGTTCCTGGCTTCCAAAATGAGTTTACTATCGTCCTGAAAGACACCAGTATCGCCATCGTCATCGGTCTCGGCGAGCTGCTTACTGTCGGACAGAACCTCTATGAAGGCGGTCGATCGACTGCTGCCCTGGAAATTTTCCTCGTTGTCAGCCTCATTTACTTCATCATGACGTTCGGTACGAACCGCGTACTCGACCTGATTAACGACAGCTTTGCAATTCCGGAGGGAACTGCATGACGCAACAGCAACCACTACTTGAGATCGATAATCTGTACAAGTCTTACGGGAACGAAGAGGTCCTCGAAGGCGTCGGACTAAAGATGGACCGCGGCGATGTGACCGTGCTTATCGGCCCCAGCGGCAGCGGCAAATCAACTATGCTCCGCTGTGTCAACCGACTTACGGAGATTGATAGCGGTGACATCTACCTCAACGGTGACTGTGTCACCGACGCTGACACCGATGTGAACGAACTTCGCAAGCAGGTCGGTATGGTGTTTCAGGACTTCAATCTGTTCGCGCATCTGACCGCGCTTGAAAACGTTACACTGGGCCCACGCAAGGTTCGGGGGATGGACAGTGCAGAGGCAGAGCAGAAGGGGCGCGAGCATCTTGAACAAGTAGGGCTATTAGACCAGGCCGACTCTTACCCCGCGGAGCTCTCCGGTGGGCAGAAGCAACGGGTCGGTATCGCCCGGGCGCTCGCAATGGACCCGGAACTTCTGCTGTTCGACGAGCCGACCAGCGCGCTTGATCCCGAACTCGTCGGTGAGGTCGTCGACGTGATGCGCAATCTCGCCGACGAAGGCATCACGATGCTCGTTGTCAGCCACGAGATGGGGTTCGCCCGGTCTGCCGCCTCGGACATTATCTTCCTCGACGACGGAACGGTTGCAGAACACGGCCCGCCAAAACAGTTGTTCGAGAACCCGCAGGCCGCCCGCACTGACCAGTTCCTCAACCAGCTCCACGCACACGAGGAGACAGGATGAGTGCTACCAAGTCGGCGACATCCCTGATCACGCGTCTCCGCCGGCAAGTCAACGCTGCAGTCGGAGTTCGCCCGCTCACGATTGGGCTGTCGCTATTCTGGCTCTGGCTTGTTGCCCGCTGGATGAATGACTTTGTGCTGTCCAAGATGGTCGGTATCGAGCGCGGCCACCCGTTCGTCCCGTCGGCACCGTTCGCTGTCGCAGCGGACTGGACTGCCGCACTTGCGGCGTCACTCGGTGTCCTCGGCCGGCCCGTGGCGTGGCTCGCCGGCGCGTTCACGTTCGTCGTTGACGCGATATCGTATCTGCCGATGCTGTCACAGGGTATCTGGACGACAGTCCTCCTGACGGTGTTCAGCGTCTGCTTCGGGTTTATGCTCGCGCTGCCACTCAGCGTCGTTCGCGTCTACGGAGGTCAGTGGTCGCGCTGGCTGGCGCTGTCGTACACGGAACTCGTTCGCGGGACGCCGCTGCTCGCCCAGCTGTTCGTACTCTATTTCGCCACGTCGCTGACGCAGATTCTCCGCGGTGTACCCGGCGTGGGTGTCAGTTTCGTCCCGGCCCAGGCGTTCTGGGTTGCGGTCATCAGCTTCACACTCAACAGCGCCGCCTACCAGTCCGAGTATCTGCGTGCGGCCTTGGAATCCGTTGATGACGGACAATTGACTGCTGCGCGTGCCATCGGGCTCTCCAAGCTTCAGGGGATCAGATATGTCGTCGTCCCGCAGGGCCTGCGGCTCGCGCTTCCGAGCTGGACGAACGAGCTCGCCTATCTCATCAAGTACTCCTCACTGGCGAGTTTCATTACCGTCCAGGAACTGTTCGGCCGGACGAGCACACTCGCGAGCGAGACATACCAGTACACCGATCTATTCATTCTGGCGGCGATACTGTACCTGGCACTGGTGGTGTCGGCGTCAGCGCTGATGGACCGTGTCGAGTCCCGTACTGCGACGGTCGGGGTCGGACACACACGCCAGTGAATACCACACTATTTTTATTCTGCCAGCTGAAAACTATCACACACTAATCATGAGCCAAACCGAGAGTGTCGGTGCGAGGCTAACCCTCGATCTGTGGCACCCGGACTGCTGGGCTATCGGTGCGACCGACCAGACTGACGGTGGCATCCTCGCGTACGCGATCTATGAGGCCCCCCGGTCGACACCTGAGACCGTGAATGGACTGTTCACGGCCTACGGGGAAACCACAGCTGAGGTCGAGGCGTGCCTTGAGGCAGTCCGGGACTCTCCGCACTCGGGTACACTGCTCGAACTGCAGGAAGGATTTGGCCACCAGCGCGACGCACCGGGGGCAGTCGTCCGGGAGTTCTTGCTCGAGTATGACCCCGCAGACCTGATCTGTCCAACGCTCCTCGAACATGGATTCGTCCACAGTGCCCCGGTACGAATCGAAGACGGCCGAGAACGGTGGCGGGTCAGCTTCACGCGCGAGCGCAGCGAGATACAGTCTGCGCTCGACGACGTCCGGTGCGACGCCGACGCGGACGTATCCATCAAATCGATTACAGCGGCCGATAGCGGCCCGGAGCGACCCGAACACAAACTACGCGTAGACTCACTGACGCCGGCACAGCGGCGGGTGTTCGAACAGGCACGCTCGGAAGGGTATTACGAGTGGCCGCGCGGTATCTCGACCCGGGAACTCGCTGCGCAGATGGATCTCTCGAAGACGACGCTCCTCGAACATCTCAGGACTGCCGAGTCAAAACTGCTCGACCCAGATTGACGAGAGTGTGACATCTGGACTCGGGTCGACTTTAATACTCCCCAGTGGAAACGCCCGCTGCCGATGGACTCACAGGTATTGCTAATTCCAACAGCATTATTCGTTTTCCCCGCTGTGTCAGACCATGAAGTTCTACGAGGACATCACTGTTGGAGATCAACGCGAATTCGGTGAGTTCGAGATAACGAAAGCGGAGATAATCGACTTCGCCGAGAAGTATGACCCGCAACCGTTCCATCTCGACGAAGAGGCTGCGGCCGATTCGATGTTCGGTGGACTTGTCGCATCAGGGTGGCAAACAGCCGCGATATGTATGCGGTTGACCGTCGAGAATATAACTGACGTTGCCACGCTTGGCGGCCTCGGCGTCGACAATCTCCGATGGCATGCACCGCTCCGACCCGGGGACACCGTACGCCTCCGGACGGAAGTAGTCGATAAACGGATTTCTGAGAGCCGTGACGACCGCGGCTACGTCACCAGACACGTCGAGGGACTGACCGAAGACGAGACTCGCATTATATCGTACGATGGCATCGAGATTGTCCGCATAGATACAGATACCACGTCGTAGAGTGCACCGTGGCGCTGCGAATGACAGAACCCGTGCACGGGAATTTGGGATCGATGAAGTGA
>JBDGPY010000038.1:0-9044 GCA_042219425.1 Haloarcula sp.
TCGCCCTGCTGTGGGTGTTCATGTACTTCGTCGAGTTCCTCGGCCGCGTCACGGTGATCGGGTGATACCATGCAGGTCCATCGATTCGAGAAAGTCTGGCTCGGCGCAGCACTCCTGCTCATCGTTGGCTTCATCGCGACTATCGCCTACGGGTCGGTCGGCGTCGGCGTCGCGATGGTCGGCGACGCAGGCGAACAGATCAGTGCGGAAGCGGTCCAGAACGGTAACACTGGAACCCAGTTCGACGACCCCGGTGTCGTCAAGGAGAGCGACGACCACTACGTCGTCTACGTCGTCGCCCGACAGTTCCAGTTCGTGCCCGGCAGCGGAGACGACCCGATCCGCGTGCCCGCAGATGCGAAGATAACATTCAAAGTAACCAGCGCAGACGTGACACACGGCTTCTCCGTGGTCGAAACGAACATCAACACGATGGTCATCCCGGGCCAGGTCTCTGAAGTCTCGGCCCGGTTTGACGACCCCGGCACGTACGGCCTCGTCTGTCACGAATACTGCGGCGCGGCCCATCACACGATGGGCGGCTCCATCGTCGTCGTCCCACCAGAAGAGTACGACATGCAGCAACAGAACATCGACCAGTCCACGAGTGATGCACAGTCCCAGGAGGGGAATAACTGATGGTGTTCGTCGACTCCTATCCGAAAACGTCGAAGCTCGTCCGTAGCGAGTTTATTGTCGCCTTCCTCGCTCTCGGGATCGGCGCGCTGTTCGGCGTCGTCCAGGCGCTACATCGCACCGGCGTGTTCCGGGGTTTCATCAGTTCAGCTGACTACTATACGATTCTAACAGGCCACGGTGTCCTGCTAGCGCTCGTGTTTACCACGTTCTTCATCGCAGGGCTGTTCGCGTGGGCCGTCACCAACAGTCTCGAACGGGAACTCCCACAGCGTATCGCCTGGTCGGCGTTCTGGCTAATGCTCACGGGAACAGTGCTGGCGGCCGTGGCTATCATCGGCGGTATCGTCGGCTCGCCGTCGGTTCTCGGCCACGACCTCGAAGCCGATGTGCTGTTCACCTTCTACGCCCCAATGAAAGCACACCCGGCGTTCTACCTCGGAGCCGCGCTCATTATCGTCGGCTCGTGGATCGCCGGCCTGGCGTATTTCAAGTCCCTGTGGGCGTGGCGCTCCGACAACCCCGACGAGCGCATCCCATTACAGACGTTCATGGTCCTGACGACGATGCTGATGTGGTACATCTCCACTATCGGTGTCGCCGTCGAGGTTGTCGCCTTCCTCATCCCGTGGTCGCTCGGACTCATCCAGAGCGTCGACCCGCTGCTTACGCGGACGCTGTTCTGGTACTTCGGCCACCCAGTCGTGTACTTCTGGCTTATGCCAGCGTACCTCGTCTGGTACACCATCCTGCCGAAACTGGCCGGCGGGCGACTGTTCAGCGACCCGCTGGCCCGCGTCGTCTTCGTGGCCTTCCTCCTGCTGTCGACGCCGGTCGGCTTCCACCACCAGTACACTGATCCCGGCATCCCCTCGGGCTACAAGTTCATCGCGATGACGAACACGATGTTCTTGCTGTTGCCCTCGCTGTTGACCGCGTTCACCGTGGTCGCGTCGCTGGAACACGGTGCCCGACAGCGGGGCGCAACCGGCTACCTCTCCTGGCTCCGGGACTTGCCCTGGGACAAGCCGGCGTTCGCTGGCTGTACGCTTGCCGGTCTGATGTTCGCCGCTGGCGGGTTCTCCGGGATGATCAACGCCGGAATGAACATCAACTACCTCATCCACAACACCATCTGGGTTCCCGGCCACTTCCACCTCACCGTCGGGACCGCGTTCGCGCTGACGGCGATGGCCATCAGCTACTGGCTGGTCCCACAGATCACCGGCAAGAAACTCAGACAGCGTGTCCTAGCCGTGCTCCAGCCATATGTCTGGTTCGTCGGCATGGCACTGATGTCGAACGCAATGCACCGGGCAGGCCTTGCTGGCATCCCACGGCGGACCGCCGAACCCACCTACGGCGAATTCGCATTCGAGGGTGTCGCCGGAACAGTCGGCGAAATGCGTATCCAGATCGCCATCGGTGGCTTCCTGCTGTTCATCGGTGCGGCGATGTTCCTCATCGTCATGGCTGATACCCTCCTCGCACGTCGTGGTGGGACGCTGTCTGTCAACAGCACCATCCCCGAGCCGCTGTCCGGCCCGGACCACAGCCCGCGCATCCTCGACAACTACAAGCTCTGGACAGCCATCGCCCTGCTCCTCATCGTCATCGCGTACGGCCCGCCACTCGCAAGTATGGTCGCCGACGGACTGTTCGCGCCCGGTAGCCCGCCGATCCCCGTCTAACACCACTTCACCACTATCTCATCATGTTCGAAGATGTCGACGGTCCGGAGCAGAAAACGCTGCTACGACTACTCATCATCGTCGGTATCGGCCTGCCAATCCTCATCGAAGTCGCCACCTTCGGAAGTATGCTGGGCCATCAGTTGTCTGGCGACGCCGGCGGTGAGACGGCCGCCGGGACGCCGACAGCGGAACCATCGGGTGCCAGTGTCGGCGACACGATTCTCGATGGGTCGGACCTGACGGTGAAAATAGAGCGAACAACCGTCGTTACGGCGGACGACGGCTGGCGGTTTACGCTCACAGTGAACGTCACGAACACCGGAAACCGGACCGCGACGGCGCGTCTCGATAGCGTCACGACCCAGAGTGGGACGACTGTCGAAGGGTCCGCAGCGACTGGACACCTGTCTCCGGGGGAAACGGGAACAGTAACGAAATCGTGGCTGCTCCCCCCTGGTGAGCGGCCCGCGACCGTCTCCGTCACTGTTCTTTGGAACCCGGGGACCGGGTCACCCGAATCCTCGCACTACACTGTTGAGCTAGGCGATATTCCGGTCTCCAACGAGTAGCGACCTCACTCGTCGACGGGTGTGCCACAGGACGGGCAGGTCGTTGCAGCAGAGCCGATGGACGCCCCACAATCCGTACACTGTGACGGGTCTGATCGCCCACCCGGCGTAAACACAGCCGTATCGTCGATCCACTCGTCGGTATCCGACTCCGTGTCGGTTGACTCCGACGTCGGTTTTGGTTCTCCCAGGTCCGGGCTCTGATCCGAGTTCGGTTCGTGAGCAGACGGTGTGGAGGGTGGCGTATCGTCCGGGTCGTACACCCGCGTTCCGGTGTGTTCAGGCGTCTGCTTCGTCGTATCTGCGTCAGCCGAGTGACTGTGTCCGTCGGGAGACTCACTGGCCTCCGCCGGCGTCGCCGATTCAGTGCCGTCCACAGCCGGCACGTCCGACGCTTCGGAGTCGTCGCGTGGTGACGTGACCGGCGGCATGATCGGGAAGCGCTGATCGGGCCGCCGCTGTGGGTCCGAAAGCGGCGCGCGCAGTCTGACGACAGCGCCAGCGACGAGTTGTGGAATAAGATACGCGACCGCCAGGACGCCAGGCACAGCGACGCTCAGTGTCAGCACCTGTGCCGGTTGGATGCCTGCCAGTACAAGGACGGACTCCACCACGCGACCGACACCGGCCCGCTCAGTCCACAGCGCTAGCTCGGCTGGACCGACATCAAGAGCAGTCACCTGAACTAGCCAGCCGACACCGAGCGCTCCAGCCGCCAGGAAGACCAGCAATGAGAGTATCGCAGGGACGGAGAGCGTGTACACGCGGTGGCCGTACGCGACTGTCCGGACGACTAGATGGGCCGACGCGACCAGCGCCAGAGCCGTTACCGGGGCTTGCCTGCCGACGGTCACGCTGAACAGGAGACAGGTGAGGAGAGCGACGCCAGGAACGACCAGTAACAGACTGGGGTGGTCCAGCCGATACGCGTTAGCGAGGTTACCGTAGCTGTTCCGGAGGCGTCGGTTGACGAGCAAGACAGCAATCAGTCCCGGGACGACGAGCCAGAGCACGCCAGCGACCACTCCCATCGCGGACAGGCCAACACCGTCTATCGTTGTCAGAACGAGGTCGTCGAGTCCAAGGGTATCACTGCGCAGAATGCTTCCAGTGGCGATAGCCCAGCCACCGTATGCGATCCACGCCAGACCTAGCCCAAGAAACAGCCATATCTCGGATCGCAGCAGTGACACAGATTCACTAAGTTCCGTGCCGAGAGGACCACGCTCCATCGGTTGATCATTTCCCGACCGTTCGCTTAATTGTGTGTGGTTAGCGGCCTCGAATCGTAATCGTGGCCACGCCCGAGAGTTCGAGTTCGTCACCCGGCTGGACGGGCTCGCGGTCGCCCTTCTTCAGCGGCGCGCCGTTGAGCTGTGTTGGGTTGTCGCCAAGGTCGACCAGGTAATAGCCGTCGGGCTTACGGTCGAATCGGACGTGTTCTCGGTGAATCCGGACGGCCTCGTTCTCCGGTCGCCCGGCATCAATCAGCGCCGCACGGATTTCGCGGCCAATCCGGTCCCCATCCTCGATATCGATGTCACGGCCCTGTACGGACAGCACGAGCCCATCGGGAATGGCAGTGCCGTCATCCGACTGGGACGCCAGCGCCTCGACGGCGGTCTCTGTCGTCGTATCGTCGTCGGACGACTCGTCAGTGCTCGATGGCTCTGCGGCCGAATCCGTCGAGGGGGTGGTGTCGCTACGGTGGGCATCGAGATCCGTCCCGCAGTTGGCACAGAAGCTGTCATCGTCGTCGATCTCGACACCGCATTCCGGACACGCGTCGAGAGCGGCCGGCTCCGAGGGCGAGACCTCTCGAACGTCCGCGCCGCACTCGACGCAGAAGTTTGCCTCGGCGTCAAGCTCTCGCTCGCAGTCCGGACAGAGTATCGTCTCCGTCTCGTCCGCCGGTTCCTCGCTATCGTCGGCTGACGCTGTAGTCTCCCTCTTGTGATCGGTCCGATCAGTGTCCACATCCGCCGGTACGTTGTCCACGTCCGCCGGTTCGCTCTCGGTCGTCTCGACTCCGGCAGTGTCGCTGTCGAGTTCGCCTGTCTGAGACGTAGCAGGAGCGCTCGGCTCCTCGGTGCTCTCTTCCAGCAGTGCGGCGTCGTTCGGGACCGAGGTATCAGTATCCCCAATGGGTGTCTCGGACCTGTTGACATCGCCGTCATGCCGCCACTCGCCGCAGTCCGGGTTCGTACACCACCCGCCAGCGACGGCCGGATCGAAGGCCTCGTCGCAGATAGGGCAGCGAACAGTTCGGTCGGGTTCGGGCATAGCTTTCGTTTGGGATATTATTCCAAGGAAATAAAATACTTGTCCCCCAAAACTTTCTCTCTATTCGTCTGTCATAATCACCGTATCACGTTCCGAAATATCGACATCCGGGTCGATATCTCTGACCGGCATCCCCCCGCTTTCCGGCGTTTTCGGGAGTGCACTGTCCGAGAACAGGAGGATCGAAACGTTGTCTTTCCCACCACGTTCGTTCGCCAATGCCACGAGGTCCCGGCTGGCGGCGTCAAGTGACGGGGAACCAATAAGTATCTCCCGGATATCGTCGTCGGTGACAACCTGCTCACGAATCCGCTCGGCGACTGTGTCCGACTGGTCCGATTCAACGTACTCCTCGTAGAGTTGCGGTGCGTCGGTCTGGGCATCGATGAGTCCGTCACTCGTCGCCACGACGGTGTCCTCCGCGTACAGCCTGACTGTTCGCGTGTCCACCTCGACGGTCGCCTGCTCGGGGTCTTCATAGCCTGATCCGCCGAGGGCGCGCGTGATTTCGTTTCCGTTCGGATGGACGTGAGACTCGACAGCGTCGATTTCGCCGCTGTCCACCAACTCCTGAACGACGGCGTGGTCTCGGGTCAGCGGAGAAATCGTCTCCCGGGCCTCATTGACGACGTAGGCGCGGCTGTCACCGACCCAGCCGTAGTGGAGCTTCCCATCGACGTAGATACCCGCGACGATGGTCGTGTAGGACTGCGTCCCGGTTTCGTCAGCGTAGCGGATAATCTCGCGGTGAGCCGCCGTAATCGCGTCCGTGACGGCAGCCTGTATCTCGCTCTCGCCGAGCGGGTCCGGGAGGGCCTCGCGAGCGCCGTCCACATCGAAGCCGCCCGGGTAGCTCCGGGCCGTCCGGACTGCGACGGGAGCCAGATGCTCTGCTACGGCCGTCGTCGCGATGTACGATGCCACGTCGCCAGCGTCGTGCCCGCCAGCGCCGTCAGCGACTACGAACACGGCGGCCGAGCGGTTCATCGGCCGGCCGCCATCGACGGTTTCGGCGGCGTCTGTTCCGTCTACAGTCACATTCTCCTCGTCTGTATCCGTTTCCGTTGCGGCCTCACTGCTGTCGTCTTCAGCGTCGGTAATGTCGCTATCCGCGGCCTCACCGGGGTTCGGCAGTCTGTCCTGTCCACGGAAGCCGTCCCGATGGCCCTCTTCGAACACCGTCAGTGAGACGCTGTCCTCGTTGATACCCTGTCCGCGCTTCCGGTCGCCGATGTCGTAGTTAGTGCTGTATTTCATGACTCCTCCGGATGGAATTCAAACGTGACTCCGTAGGTCGGGTGCACGAGCGACACCAGGTCGCCGTCCCTGAGACGCACTGACTCAGGCGGCGCGTTCCCGTGCCTGTCTGTCGGGTCCTCCCCCTCCGTCCGCAGTCGCTCGCGTCCAGGCGCAGAGAGGACCCGCTGCCAACCGGCACCTTTCTGGACGAACGTGCCGTTGAGGCTGCGGTCGTGCAGATACCAGTCGCCGTCCTCAATGTCGAACTGCACCTGCACCGAGGAGATGTACTCGCCCTGTGGGTCATCAATGGTGATTGACGCGGACGGCCCGCTCGCGCCCTCCCGACCGATGGTGTCGCCGGGCTCGACGGTGAACTGCTGGTCCGCCTGGATGTAGGTCACTGCCGCTATTGCGGGTGGTGTAGGGTCTTTCCGCTGGAGGACCTCTTTCAACACGGTCGCGTTCCGGTACCGGTCGCGGTAGTCGGACTGTGTCGCCCGCTCGACGATGTCAGCGAGGTAGTCCTCGCAGTCAGCCCCAAACTGCCGAGGGTCCACGCCGTCTTTCTTCGGGACGCTTCCTTTGAGCAGGAACAGGAGAATCTTCCCGATGGAGTATACGTCCGACCACGGCCCCTGCCGCACGTCTATCCGATTCGCTTCCGCGACCTCGCGGGGTTTGAACGGTCCCAGAATCGTGGTCCCAGTGTTCCCGGTCGATGGATCTCCCGAGGCGTCGAAGCCCGTCGCCGTGTTGAAATCAATGAGCGTGGGCGTGATATCCGGCGTGAGCATCACGTTCTCAGGTTTCAGATCACGGTAGACGATCTCGTTCTCGTGGAGAAAGCCCATCGCGTCACAGAGGTCGATACCGATCTGACGGACCTGTTTGCTGTCAGCGATGGGGCCGTGCTGGTCGATAACCTCGTCGAGTTCGATCCCGTCGACAATCAGTTGGACGACCAGAAACGGAACGTCACGCTCGGTGACGCTGTCGTAGTAGTCCATCACGTTCTCGTGGCCGCCCGCACGGCGGATGCGTCCGAGCGACTCCGCCTCCTTCCCGAAATACTCCTCGATGATGGCCGGGTCGTTCTGGGACTCGGTGTAGTTTGGGTGTTTCAGGACGACAGCCTCGCCGGTCTCGGTGTCGCGGGCGCGATATGCTTTCGCGAACCCGCCCTTACCCAGGAACGCCTCTAGCTTGTATCGACCGGCGATGACGTCACCAGTCTCCGGTTCCCAGGTCATGGCTCAGCTGAGTACTTCGACGAGGGTGGTTACAACACTCTCGTGACGGACCGCGGCGGTCACTTCTGGATGCCCTCGTCAGTGATGATCTTCGTTGCCCTGTTTTGCTCCTCGCGACCGCCTTCCATCACGATTCGCGTCTCGCGCTCGGCGGTCTGGACGGCTTCGGTGTCCTCGCCGTGGATCCGCGTCATCCGCTCCAGTTGGGTCTGTGCCTCGGCAACGTTGCCGCGGCCGAGTTCTGTCTTGATGACGGTCTGGCGGTGGTCCACGTCCACCTGCTCGTTGTGCTTTGCCAGTTGTTCCTCCGTGTCCGTGTATTCGACTGTCACCTTCTCGCGAGTCGTCTCACCGCCAGCGGACAGCGTGACATCGGCCAGTGACACCGACCGCTCGGCGTCGTGAGCCGGTGCGTGTATCTTCAGGACGACGCGCTGCGTCTCCCGTTCCAGCAGGTCGGGGAGCGGAACGACGGCTGTGTTATCGTTCCAGTCCGGGTCCACGGACTGGGTCTGTGGAAGCGCACGGTACACGTCGCTCACTTCGACGCCGTCAGCCACGTCTAGTTCGAGTCGGGCGTCCGGTGCGACGACGGTTCCGGCCTCCTCGACCGCATCACCGAAGAAAGACTCGATATCGCCAGCGGCGTCAAGGTGCGTCCATTCCCCGCGCGCGACGGTCCCGAGCGTCCGAATCGTCTCCTTGCGGTAGTCGCTCCCGATGCCGGCCGCCTTGATTCGAATCCCCTCGCTGTCGATTTCCCGCGCCAGCTGGCCGAACGCCTCCGGGTCGTGGGAGTTGTCCTTCCCATCAGACAGCAGAAGGACCCGTCGGGCCGTCTTGTCGGCAGTCGGCAGGTCCCGCAACGAGGCCTTCGCCTCTAGCAAGCCGCTGTACATATCTGTCCCACCGCCGGCGGAGATATCTGCCACCGCGTCAACGGCCGACTCGCGGGTTATATCGCCCCATCGAGTGGGTGCAAGAGCCGTCGTGACCTCGTTGTCGAACGCGACGATAGAGACGTAATCGTCCTCGTCGAGTAATCCGAACACCCACTCGGCCCCCGCGCGTGCCTGCTCGATCTCCTCGCCAGCCATCGACCCGCTCGCATCGATACAGAGGGCGATCTGTCGCGTCGGTTGTTCCTCCAACCGTCCGGGTTCGACTTCGATCTCAGCGGTCAGTTTCGCCCCACCCGTCGGTACGCAGGGACGGTTAACCTTGGTCACGACAGTAGCGGTCATACTGTAAGATGTGTCATACGGAGTAATTATATGTTTCCCTCAGACTGAGGGAAAAAAGTATCACTCATCAATCTACAGGCGGAACAGGCCGAGTGCCTCGGGGCTTGACCCCGAGGGTGAGGGCCG
>JBDGPY010000115.1:0-8910 GCA_042219425.1 Haloarcula sp.
AACACCGACAACTGGTTCGAGCAGATCCTAAGTACTGACTTCTACAGATGAGCGTGGGCCGTATTACTGAAATATACCCGCTCAGGAGGAGCTGGTTCGGGCCAGATATTCATAAAATGTATCAGTAATTCTGCGGCCATGAACTGTAACCCAGTTTTTCCCTAAAGCTCCGGTTCATTCTAGGCACCTAGAGAGTATGTTTAGGATACCGACAAGTGAACTCAGGTTCGGGTGTCACAGTCTTAATCAAAAATGTCTCACAATACCTATCGACCACGCGTCGAACTATACGTCCGCTCGCTTTGCCCAGCCGGGGCCTCTCAGGAACAGAACCACACTGTCGACCAGTTGCAGGCACTGGCTGATCAGGACCGTCTCTCTGATCTATCGATATACGTCTGGGGGGACCGAATCGCGCCAGAAACCGCACGCAAGACGGAGGAGGGACAGCGACTACTGGACCGTATCGCCGCGTTCAAACACTGGGAACGTGAAACCGACGCATCGTTAGACGGGTTCAGATGGCAACACGACGTGACGAACCTGGCTACCGACGAATCGTTTTCGGTCATTGCGCTCCCAACGATGGCGCTTTCCGAATTCGACAATAATACGATTCAACACGTCACACCGTGTACACGCGACGGACAGAGCCTCTGCGTGTCAGACCGGGTCGCCAAACTCACCGCTCTGCCGGGCGCTGCCGAAAGTTCCGGACCGAACCAGATGCCGACATCACAGGGGAGCCAATGACGGGTCGAGACACGCTATCACAACCTGCTTGTCTCGCGGCCAGACTGCACCTACTTCAGGTGCAGCGGGCTTTTTCGGTTACCGACGACATCGTGACCGGGCTACTGTGTGCGAGTATGCGGGATAGACCACCGACCGAAACGAATACCGAGGCTATCGACGCCGGCAACGTCCGGTTCTCAGCCCGACCAGAGCACTTCCCATGTTGAGGAGTACCTTTCCCGAAAACCTGGAGTGCCCCGAACCGGTTGAGACAGACACGCAGCTGTCGCTCCTCTCGTCCCGGTACCGCCGGTTCCTTCTCTACGGTCTATCACTGTATACGACACCGGTCTCACTGGCTGTGCTGGCAGACACCGTCACAGAAATGGAGTACGGCGTTCCGGCCGAGGAGATTGTCGAGAAGCGAGTCGACGTGTATACGGCGCTGTATCACAACCATCTGCCTCAGCTGGTCGACAAGGGAGTTGTCCACTACAACCAGTCAGATGACACAGTCGATCTGGGACCGAACGCGTCGTCGCTCGTAACCCTTCTCGAACAGACGGTAGAAAAGGACATCCCTGACGGACACAGGATCGTTTCTCAAGATCCGATTGACCTGGAAACGTTATAGTAGGACGGTTCAGGCCCGTTTCTGTATCTCCGCCCGCAACACGTCACTAACGGTGTCGCCGTCGGCTTTGCCCCGGAGCGCACCCATGCACTCGCCCATCAGCGCCGAGAATGCACCCATCCCCTCCTCGGCAACCTGGTCTTCGTGGCGCTCAACTACCTCGGCGACGGCGTCCCGAACCTCCGACTCGTCAACGCCGCCAAGTCCTTCCTGTTCGACGGCCTCCTCGGCTGTCAGCGACGGGTTCTGTGCGAGGGCTGTCAGCAGGTCCTCTATCCCCTCTCGCGGCACGTCACCGCCGTCGACCAGCAGGATTGCTGCCCGGAGGTGCTCATCAGTGAGGTTCTCAACGGGCACGTCATCGCGGCGGAGTTCAGTCAGCGTCGACTCCAGCGTCCCGGCGGCCAGCGTCGGGTCGACGCCCTCGCCCGCAACCAACGACTCGAACAGCGGCCACCGCTGGCCGAACGCAACCTGGTCGGCGAGGCCGGAGCCGAGGTCGAACTCGCGCGCGTAGCGGTCGACCTTCTCGGTGAGCAGTTCCGGCGTCTCGACCTCGGTCACGTCGGGTTCGACGGGTGGCACGTCCGTTTCGGGGTACATCCGCGCCGCGCCGGGAAGCGGGCGGAGATACCGTGAGGTGGCGTCCTCGTTCGCGTCACGGGTTTCTTCTGGGACACCGTCGAGTGCTGTCTCGGCCCGCTCGGCGACGGCATCGATAGCCAGTTTAGCGGTCTCGGGGTCGTCGGCGACGATGGCGACGGCATCCTCGGGGCCAGCACCCACCGCATCCCGGAGCGCCTCGACCTCCGCCTCGGTGACGCCGTAGGCCGGGAGTTCGTCGGTGTGGAATATTCCGCCTGCGCCGTGGCGCTTGGCATGGTCTGATAGCTCCGTCCCGAGCCGTCTATCGGGCTGAATCTCGCGGCCGACAAGGCCATCGAAGCCAGACAGCAGGAGTCCCTGAACCTCACCGCCCGAGGAGAGTGCGCCCTTGATAACGCCAGAGTCCGTGTCCTCGAACACCGCAGTCACGTCCTGTGGCTCGCCAACCGAGGCGTCGCGCTCGGCGAGGTTGTCAGCGATGTCCAGCAGTTCGACCTGCCGGCGGACCTCGTTGCGGACGAGGTCGTCGATGTCGTCGAGGCTCTGGACACCCTTCAGTTCGATTCGCGCACCCTCCTCGATGGAGACGTTCACGTCCTGTCGGATCGTCCCGAGCCCGCGTTTGACCTTCCCGGTCGAGCGCAGCAACATGCCGATGCGTTCGGCGGCCTCGCGGGCCTGTTCGGGTGAGCTAATGTCGGGCTTGGTGCCGATCTCGACAAGCGGGATGCCGAGCCGATCAAGCGAGAAACGGACACCGTCGTCGGTCTCCACGACGCGCTGGCAGGACTCCTCCTCCAGCAGCATATCCTCGATACCGACTGGACCGTCACCTGTCTCGATGGCCCCGTCGTTGGCGACCAGCATGGAGCGCTGGAACCCGGTGGTGTTCGAGCCGTCGACAACGATCTTCCGCATGACGTTCACCTGGTCGACGACCGACATATCGAGCAGTTGCGCGATCTCCAGCGTCGTCTCCATCGCTTCGTTGTCGACGCGGTGTGGCGGCTCGTCGTCCTCCTCAACGAGGCAGGTTGTGTCGTAGGCCAGGTACTCGAACTCCCGGTCGACCATGCTCTCTTCCAGCGCCGCCTCGTCTATCTCCCCGAGTTCACTTTTCGTTGGGTGGAGATAGCGGGTGAACGACCGCTGGCTCTCTTCCGGTTCGCGGATCCGCGTCGGACAGTCACAGAACAGCTTCGTGTCGGTGTCGAGTTGCTGGTGGATTTCGAGGCCGGCAACAAGCCCCAGCTCCTCGTAGTCGTACTCGGTCATTGTCGAGGTGTCCGGGACCGGGGGCCAAAAAACGCACCCTTCCCGTGCCTCCCCCCGTGCTTTTGCCCGTCTACCTTGACCTGTAGATATGCGCTGGCTGTCAACGCTCGTTGTCGTCGTCCTGCTGTCGACAGCCGGCTGTAGCGCCTTCGGCGGCACCGACGGCGACGCTCCCACCCCGGTCCCGACAGAAGAATCAACCATGGTCACGTCGGACCCACCCCCTGGTGTGACCACTGCGCGGCTCGACGACGGCAGACGGGTTCATCACTCGGTACGGGCAGTCGACCTACGCCGACGGCACCAACTGGTACGAGCGCCGGGACAACGGCTCCGTTGAGCGACAGCGCGGCGAGGTCCGCTTTGATCGGGACAAGTACGCCTACCGGACTACCTTCTACCGGACTCAGGGATCAGGTGGCGAGATTCCGACGACAGAACGGCTGGAGGGGTTCCACATCGAGCTGCTGGTCGAACCCGATGGTCTCGTCCGTCGGTTCGACGTTCAGTACCACACTGAGGACCGCTTCGTCAGCTACAGGTTCTGGTATGAGCGAGTCGGCGAGACAACGGTGGAGCGGCCAGCGTGGCTCAACGAATCCACACCGGGAAACTGAGCTGGCTCCGGTCGCCGAGAGACGGGCTCAGGACGGTTACAGCATGTCGATCTCGGTTCGCACCTCGTTGATCCCGGACGTGCTCCCGGCCCGGTCGTCGTAGTACTTCCTGCCGATGAAGTTGTCGTCGAGGTTCCCCACGAGCGAGGTGTACAGGCCCTCCGAGGACTCGTATCTCGATTCGCTGGTCCGGGCCAACACCTCGCCGACCTTGACGGTATCACCGTTCTGTGCAACCAATTCGACGTCGCCGAGCTGCTGGACAACCCTGTCGTGTTCGGCGGGGAAATCACAGGCCTGGTCGAACAGCTGGAGTGTCTCGGAGTAGCGCATCGGTATTGGACCCATCGTATCCTTAATCAAAAAAGATTATGGATAGGGCGCGAGCGAGAGAGCTATATGCTGGGTCAAACGGCGATACTGGCCGATGTGACGGCCACAACCGCAGTTACGAGTGGCAGGCATCCCGCCAGTGAGACGGTCGAGAGCGATCTCAACAGTTGTGGCGCGCGAACGGACCGGCTCCGAGCTGATCGAACTACAGATGTCTCTGCTCGTCATTGACCGCGAAGGCATCGCGCCAGCGAGAACCGTACCCCGGTGCTGTCAGGAGAGGTGGGTGACAAGTTCCGTGACGCGGCCGCCGGGGTACTCAACCTCGTCAACCTCCTGTTCGACGACATCACCGGAGAGACCCGTAACGTTGGAGAGCGGGATAACGCGCTCTCGCTCGTCTCCCTCCGGTATGGCCCAGACGATGTTTCCCATGATCTTGGCCGTCGCGCACGTGATTCTGGAATTGCCGTCCATCGGACTGTCGAGGAACACTGTCGCGCCCATAATATTACTATTTGACACGACAGGATATAACCAGTACGGTCAGCACTGGGTGCCGATGTGGCACAATCCGACAGAGACTGGCAACTACAGAAGAGGGGTTCACACGCTGTCCACGCCGATAAACTCGAACCGGGCCCCACCTTCGGAACTCTCGGTCACCTCGATTTCCCAGCCATGAGCTTGAGCGATGTCTCGAATAATGCTCAGTCCGAATCCAGTTCCTTCTTCTCTTGTAGTGTAGCCGGGTTCGAGCGCGTCGTCTCGGTCATCCACGGAGATTCCCGGCCCATTGTCTTCGATGTAGAAGCCTTCGGGAAGAACCCCGACTGTAACCGTGACCTCAGGCCCACCGTGCTCGACAGCGTTTCTCAGCACGTTCTCCAGTAACTGTTGGAGCCGGGTTTCATCAGCCTGAATACTGGCATCAGTCTCGATGACGAACTGGGCCGCCTCAGTCTCGACGTTCCGCCAGCAGGTTTCTATGAGTGTAGCCAACTCGACTTCCTCGGTCTCTCCAACGATTTTCCCGGCCCGGGCGAGTGAAAGCGTATCCTCGACGAGAGTCCCCATTCGGGTAAGGGTCCGGGCGACGGCAGTGAGATGTTCGTTGTTAGCATCTTCAGTCGCGAGTTCAAGCCGACTCTCAGCCACTGTCAACAGATTACGTAGGTCATGGCTGACGACGCCAGCGAACTCGTCCAAGCGTTCGTTTTGCCGTTCGATTTCTTTCTTCCGTCGTTTCTGCTCGGTAATGTCACGCACTATTCCGATCATTCGCGTTGTGCCATCGGGGTCTTGAATGGGCTGGCCGGGTGCGTCCAACCACCGGACTTCGCCGTTGCGAACGATCCGAATCTCTTCGTCTTTCGGCTCTCCGGTTTCGAGCGCCCGCTCAATTGATTCCTGTACCTCTTGTCGGTCCTCGGGATGAATTAACTCGACAAAGTCGTCCAACGTTTCAACTGTCGCGCCGTACAAGTCCTCTTCGGCGGGGTAGAACGTCGCCTGGTCTTCATCGACGTTCCAGTCCCACACGAAGCTATCCGTGGATTTCAGCGCAAACTCCATGCGGTTTCCGATGGCTTCGAGCTCCTGCTCGCGTTCCTTCCGATCAGTGATATCCTGGATCGCCCCGCGGACGGTGACAATGTCTCCGTCGTGGTGGATCGGCTCGCCGGTGGCTCGCACCCACCGGAGACGGTCGTCGGCCGTGACCAGTCTGAGTTCGACGTCAAACGGCTCGCCCTTTTCGATACAGCGCTCAATAAGCCGCTCAATCTCGTCCTGGTCATCAGGGTGATAGAACTCCAGTCCAACATCCATCGTTGGCTCGAAATCCGAGTCAGGGTCGATATCATGAATCGCGTACGTCTCCTCGGTCCAGCGCTGCTCACCCGTCTCGACATCGATCTCCCAGCCACCGATATCAGCGAGCTGTGCAGTGTGCTCAAGTAGATCCTGACTTCGGTCGAGTTCCCTCCGGGTGCGAACCTGACTGACGGCGTTCCTGATTCGGTTGGCCAACACCCTGTACTGACTGGTCCCGGCTTCTTTTTGGAGATAATCAGTCACCCCTGACGAGATGGCTTCACTGGCGACCTCTTCGGAGCCCTTGCCGGTGTAGAGGATGAACGGGAGGTCGGGGTAGCGCTCGCGAACAGCTTTGAGAAACTCGATGCCGTCCTGGCCAGGCATGGCGAAGTCCGACACAACACAGTCGTACTCGTTTTGGGCGAGCCGGTCGATGCCATCGCTGGCGCTAGTCGCCGTTTCGACGTTGAACTGCTCGTCATGTCTTTCGATAAATTCAGCGGCTAACTCCGCGAGGTCCAGTACGTCATCGACGTGCAGGACATGAATTGAGTCCGACAGTTCACTGGCCATAATCATGCATGATTCTGTATGGCAAAATAATCGGGGTGTGGTGAACCACTCCGAGTGTCTCGACAGGCGAGGTCCATGGGACAGCGTACGCTTCTTGTCTCCCCTTCAGTGCGTATACCTACTTCGCAGGTATTTCAGCCATTTCGCTGAATAACGAAATCGTATTCACGACGCTGCTACCGAGGGCCGCTCCCTGCTCGCGGGTCGTTCCTCCCCGCTCGCACTACCGAGGGCCGCTCACTTCGTTCACGCCCCTCGCATCGTTCACGCCCCTCGCATCGTTCACGCCCCTCGCATCGTTCACGCCCCTCGCTACTCGTCGCCCAGGATGCCGCGCTTCGTCATCTTCTCGGGGTCCAGCACATCGTCGACCTCGTCTTCGTCGAGATACCCCTCTTCGAGGACGACCTCTCGGATCGTCTTGTCTTCGTCGAGAGCCTTCTTTGCGACCTTACTCGCCTTGTCGTAGCCAATAGCGGGGTTGAGCGCCGTCGCCAGCGCCATGCTCTGCTCGACGCGCTCGGCGCAGTACTCGGCGTCGGCTTCGAGTTTCGCGACGAACTTCTCGCCGAACACCTCGCTGGCGTTGGCAATGAGCCGGGCCGACTGCAGGAAGTTCGAGGCCAGCACGGGCTTGTAGAGGTTCAGATCGACCTGTCCCTCCGCAGCGCCGGCCGAGACAGCGGCGTCGTTGCCGACGACCTGCTTGTGAACCTGATTGACCGCCTCGGCGACGACGGGGTTGATCTTCCCGGGCATGATAGACGAGCCCGGCTGGTTCTCCGGCTGGTCGATCTCGCCAAAGCCGTTGCGCGGGCCGGAGGCGAGTAGCCGGAGATCGTTTGCGATCTTGTTCAGAGAGCCAGCGACCGTGCGGAGCGCGCCGTGTGCCTCCGACATCGCGTCGTGGGCGGCCTGCGCCTCAAAGTGGTTGTCGGCCTCGCGGAACTCAAGGCCGGTTTCATCACTGATGTACGTCGCGGCTTTCTCCGGGAACTCGGGATGGGTGTTGAGTCCGGTCCCGACGGCCGTGCCGCCGAGTGCGAGTTCAGCGAGTCGGCTACGTGTGTCCTGAACACGGGAGATACCCTTCTCGATCTGTGTGCGGTAGCCCGAGAACTCCTGTCCCAGCGTAATCGGGGTTGCGTCCTGCAGATGGGTCCGACCGGTCTTGACGACGGTATCGAACTCGTCTTCCTTCGCTTCGAGTTCGTCACGTAGCGTCTTCAGGCCGGGCAATACGTCCTTCTCGACGGCCTCAAGAGATGCCACATGCATCGCTGTCGGAATCACGTCGTTGCTGGACTGGCCGAAGTTGACGTGGTCATTCGGGTGAATCTCGCGGGACCCGATGTCGCCGCCGTACAGCTCCGTGGCACGGTTGGCAATGACCTCGTTTGCGTTCATGTTGGAGGACGTGCCCGAGCCGGTCTGGAACACGTCGACCGGGAACTGGTCGTCGTGCTCACCGGCAATGACCTCGTCGGCGGCCTCCTCGATGCAGTCCGCCTTATCCTCAGGTATCATTTCGAGATCGCGGTTCGCCTGCGCGGCCGCTTTCTTGACAATGCCGAGCGCACGAACGAACCGCCGCCCGAAGGTCACATCGCTGATCGGGAAGTTCTCGACGGCGCGCTGTGTCTGGGCCCCCCAGTACGCGTCTGCTGGCACCTGCATCTCACCGAGACTGTCCTGTTCGGTCCGGTACTCGTCGGTCATACGTCCGGGGGGTGGTCCGCCCTATCGTAAAACCCACCGGTACAGGCCGGGCCACAGCCCGTCGCAGTTCTTCGACTGGACAGAGAGATCCAGCACCGACCGGCGTGGACTACCAAAACCCCGGAGACGTCCGTATCTGGCCCCTTGACCTCAATAAATGTGTATTATCATTCGGAAATGTTAAGTATAATCTCTGTCGACTTAGCATGAGTTCGACGCCACAGAGACGGTCATGACCACCGACCCTGACGCAGTCGCGGCACATGGGACAACGGTATCATCGCGCCCGACAGCCAGGGTCAGCTGGGACACCGACGGACGGAACACATCGCAATCGCAGGTGATTTCACAGCCGGTGTACCCGCCGCGTTGCGACCACTCGCTTGCACGGATCGACGGGATGGCACACCCGTCATACATGCGTGACGACCCAAAGCCGACCGCCTGTATTGGTGCGACAGGCCGGATCTGGGAACCAAGTCACGTCCGTGCCCCACAGCGAGTTCGTGAGACTGACGACTTGTCCGTCGGGACGATGGACGGCGAACTCACGTCGGCGAACGACTGACACAACCATGCGCGAGATACTCAGCAGACTCC
>JBDGPY010000109.1:0-8758 GCA_042219425.1 Haloarcula sp.
CAGTAGCGTTGAGTTATGGGTAAAAGACAGCCGTTCACGGCGCGGAGGATGTCACATGCGCTGAAACCAGCAAGCAAGATACTGAGGTGAAAACATCGTCCGTCTCACGCCACACGCGTCGGTCACGGCAGCGGGATCGCGAGCGTCGACCTGACCGTTTGCAAGGCTCATTGGGGGTCCCTTCCGACTCGGTCGTCCAGAATTATCCTCACTTGGCAAGCTCCGGGCTACCGATGGTGGGTCGCGCTCGCGACGTTGCCGCTCGTATTCCGAGGTCGCTCCGCGACGTCGCCACTCATCCAACTCGTTCGTCCAGAATGAGTCTCGTCTTCGTCCCCACGACCTCCTCTAACTCCCGAGCTTGTGTGATGAGACCATTTACCGCGTCGGTGTCTGCGGCGTCGACGACGACGACGATGTCTTCCTCGCCGGAGACCTGCCAGACGAAATCGACTTCCTGCCACTCGGCGAAGCGGTCGCTCACGGCGCTCGTGTCGACCTGAACGTCGACGGCGACCTCGATCATCGCCTTGACGTTGCCGGTCCGCGTGGCGACCGTAAACCGTTCGATCACGCCGTCCTCGACCAGTTGTTCGACGCGGTTCCGCACTGTGCCTTCAGAGGTGCCAACCCGGTCTGCGATCTCAGTATAGGGAGTTCGGGAGTCTCGCCGGAGAATCGAGAGTATCTCTCTGTCGAGGTCGTCCATTGAGGTGCGATACTACTCACGATCCCGACTTGAGGATTGCGAAATTCGAAACTCGTCTTCGAAAGCAACCCTTATGGCCGACTATAGTATACGCATCTCGTAATGGCTGACGCATATGTGGCGCTGGAGGGTGATCGCGTCATCGAGGCACGCGCTCGCGCTCCCGGTACGGCACGCGGCGAACTGGTATTTACGACAGCATACACCGGGTACGAGGAGAGCCTCACCGACCCCTCCTATGAGGAGCAAGTCCTGACGTTCTCCTACCCGCTCATCGGGAACTACGGCGTCCGCGAGGAGCGCTTTGAGTCCGACCGCGTCCACCCGCGCGCCGCGGTGGCCCGCGAAATGACCGACGACGTGGCCGAGTGGCTCGAAAGCGAGGGGGTTCCCGCCGTCGACCACCTCGACACGCGCGACATCGTCACCGAAATTCGCGACGAGGGCGCAATGAAGTGTGGGATCGCCGCTGGTCCCGACGTGACCGAACAGGACGCGCTCGACGAACTCCACGAGTGCAAGCACATGTCCGATCACACCGAAATCGGTGCGCAGGTCTCTGTCGACGGCGAGGAGGTCTACAACGAGGACGGCGACGGCGCGACCGTCGCGCTGGTCGACTGCGGTGCGAAGGGCTCTATCATCGATTCGCTGGTCGAGCGTGACGCGACGGTCCACGTGTTCCCATACGACGCCAGTGAGGACGACGTGGCGGCCGTCGACCCAGACCTTCTGTTCATCTCGAACGGCCCCGGTGACCCCGAGAACTTCGAGCAGGCCGGCGAACTCGTCGAAACCTACGTCGGCGACGTGCCGCTCGCAGGTATCTGTCTCGGCCAGCAGGTCGTCGCCAGTGCGCTCGGCGGCGAAACCGAAAAGATGGAGTTCGGTCACCGCGGCGTCAACCAGCCGGTCCGCGACCTGCGCTCGAACCAGGTCGTGATGACGACCCAGAACCACGGCTACACCGTCGCCGACCCCGGCGACAAACTCGACGTGACCCAGGTCAACGTCAACGACGACACGCCCGAAGGACTGGAAAACGACGACCTGAACATCATCACGCGGCAGTACCATCCCGAAGCTAACCCCGGGCCGCACGATTCGCTCGGCTTCTTCGATGATGTGCTTGGGATGGCTGGGGAGTAGGAAGAGCGTAGCAAGGGGGTTCCGAACACCCGAGCGGGGAGTATCTCGAATCGCGAGCCGAACATGGTGCTCATTCGTCATGAACGCTTCCGCGTGAGAATTCACTGCTGTTGCCTCTGAACGACGGATGGGATCGGTCTACCGCAGGCTGCTTTCTAAGAAGCGGAATGCTAATATGCTGGGAATGACAGCTAGTAGATATGAATAGCGGGGGGAGTCGCTCTCTGGTGGTCCGCCGAACTGGTCGAGGGGCGTCGTTCGTACGTGGGTTCGTGTGAACGGGGATGTTCGAGACACTGCTCTGGGTCGGGTTCGTTGCCGCCGTTCCCGTCCTTAACGTCGGGTACAATCAGGTGACGTTGTTCGTCGCTGTGAAAGGATTCGGATATCAATACCGAAAGCGCGACATGTTCTGGTTCTACGCGGCGTTCCTTGTCCCCGTTGCGGCCGCGGTCGCCCTCGTCTCGTCGGTGCGCGTCCCAGTCCAGTTTCGCCCCGCGGTTGCCATCGCGTTCCCGGTAGGGGTCACACTGTACCATTTCGATAACCGCGTCTGGGCGTGGTGGGCGGACGCGTCCCTGTCTCCACCGGGGATGTCGGTCGTGAGCGTCCTCCCTGCACTGTTCTTGCCCGTTGCTGAGGAGTTCCTCTACAGGGGTTTGTTAGGAGCGTCCCTGCTTGAGTACGGCGTCGTCCCCTACGTAACCGTCTCAGCGGTTCTGTTCGGACTGAACCATTACTACCTTGGCCGGAAAGAAATCGCGTTCAAAACGTGGGACGGCGTCGTCTACTGTGTGCTCTTTCTGTGGGGTGGATTCCTCGCACCTGTGGCAGCGCATGTCGGCTACAACGCCGCGCAGGTCCGGTTCGTTACTGCCGGGGCATAGCGGCTACGGGAACGGGTGGGGTTTGTCCGTGACCCGCTCGCCGTCGAACGCCGGGTGTGTCCGAGGGAGGCATGCAGGCGGTGAGAGTGGAACGAGCGACGGAGCGACGACCCGAGTGACACACAGTCCGACCTCTCGGATATCCGGCGTCGTCACGTCGACGGCAATCGGCGTGGCGTCGAAGGCGGCGAACTGCTCGTAGAGTCGAGCCAGTGTTGCCCGGTCACTCTCGGGTGTGGACGCGTCTGAGAACGGGTCGGGAACGGCTTTCTCCCCCTCCAGCAGGAACGCGACCTCGTCGAAGTTCGCCGGAGCCGCGTAGTACGCGACGTTCCGTTCGAGGTCGTCAACGACCGTGGACACGTCGATGTCCTCGGCGTCATATTCGAGTCCGAGTTCGTAGAGGTGCCCGACGCCCTGCCCGATTTCGAGGAGGGAATCGAGCATTGCATCAGTCGGGTCGAGCGCTGCGCTCGCACTCACGAGGAACGACGAGCCGTCGGGGAAGTCAGTGGCTACCGTCGCGACGACAGGGATGTCGAGGGGGGTTTCCAGTGCGAGAACCTCGACGTCAGGTCCCGCGTCGGTGAACACTTCGCTGACAAACGTGTCGACGGCGGGAAACTGCTCGATATCGACCGACGGAGGGGACTGTTGACGACACCAGACGCGCATGAACGCGTCACGCTCTATCAGTTCGAGCAATGCGCGGACGAGCGCAGTCGTCGACGACTGTCCGGTTGCCACACCGTTACTCGACCCAGGAAAGTGTACGGGTTCGTCAGACAGGACGCCTGTTCGAAACCAGACAAGTTCCGCTGGCAGTGTGACGTCCTCCCCGCTCAGGAGGTCGGTTCCTCGCGTCCAGGGCACCGTCGACGCCTGGTCGAACGGCGCGAGCGTCCCGTCGCCGCTACGGTCTCCATAGACGTCGAGAGTGCGCCACTCGGGAACGGTCACTCCGTCGGTGTCAGCCAGTTCGGCGTAAGTCGTCCGAACGATTTTCTCTCGGTCCGGCCAGCACAGACAGTACCGTTCGACACCCTCTCCCAGCGCTCTGAGGTACGCGGAGCGGACCGACCGTCCCTTGCCCGCGACGCCGAGGTCGAGGTCGGTCCCGTCGCCGTACAGTCGGCCGACGGACGCGAGCGTGGGTGTCGCGACCACAACGTCGGGGTGACCGCGGTCCGGGGGTATGTGGCGGATATCGTTTATCAGGCCGGTCTTCGATCCGAACAGCCGGCGAAGTCGGTGGTCGAGAACCGCACTCGCCTCGTGTTCGACGAGTCGCATCACTCGCCTCCTGTCTCGTGTGCCGCCGCGGCGGCGAAGTCATCCATGGTCAGGAAGCGCTGGTGGTCGGCCCCGTGGTCGGGCCCACAGCAGTCACACCGCGGGACTTTGAGAACGTCGTTCGCAGCGAACGAAAGCGAGTGTCCGTCGATAGTCAGTACGCGACCCGCGGTGTACCCCGACCCGTATCCGAGAAGGTGTGATAGCTCTCGGCCGACGTAGCCGGCGACGATTCGCTTCAGCGACGGGTGGCTGTCGTGCCCGTCGGACGGGGAGGCATCGAGGTACCGCTCGCAGGCGGTTGGATTCGGCGCGTTCGAGCGGAGCCGGTCCTCGAAGCAAGCGTAACAGGCGGTCTCGCCAGGGAAGACTGTCGGTCCGACGACGCCGTCGCAGCCGAGAACCTGTCCGGCGAGCCACGGCGTGTCCGTCGCCAGCGCCCGCTCGTTCACCGTTCGCATGAGCGCACGGCTCGGCCGGTCGGCGACGGCGGCTACGAAGTCGACCGCGTCGACGGCGTCGTCGATGTCGTTTGCGACGCGAACCTCGTCGTCTGGAACCCGGTCCCAGGTCTCCGTCGCGTCACGTCTGGCGACACGGAGGTCCGTAACGCCCATCGACAGCAGGTCGTTCGCCACCTGTGCACCGAGGTCACCGACGCTCACGAGGAGGACTGAACGCTCCGAGATGGCCACAGGTTGGTCGGTATCGGGTGTGATCGCGAGGTGAGGCCAAATGTCGGTCCCGTGTTGCTCCCGGTCGTAAACGATCCGCTCGTCTGCGAGTTCCAGTAGCAGCGACGCCACCGCAGGCTGGTCCGACTCCGGAACCGTCGCGAGCACCTCCGAGGCGTGTGTCCGACCGTCGAGGGCGGCGAACAGTTCGGCTACTTCGCCGTCACCGTCCCGGTCGCGGATGGTCTTCATCGGGCCGCTCCACGGGCCAGCCCGGAGCTGAACCGTGTTCTCGTCTACTTCGACGGGGACGAACGCGGGATTGAGAACTGGATACGGACAGCGGTTCACGAGTTCGGCAGCCGGGTCGTCACACATCGGCTTCACCTTCCGGGAAACCCAGTGGAATCGTGTATATCGTCGACTCGTCGACACCGTTGACCTCCAGGAACTCGTCGGCGCGGTGGTCGTCGTAGCTCGCGTTCGGGAACGACGCGAGGTCCATCGCGGTAGCGACGAGCTGGAGGTTCTGTGCCATGTGACCTGATTCCTGCAAGACGAACTGGTGTCCGACGACGCCGTACTTCGCCTTCGAGCGTTCGAAGACGCCGGTCAACAGCAGTACCGCGCCGGTTTCTTGAACGTCGAAGATACCCGAACCGGGTTCGAACACCGCTTCGACGTCGTCGTGAAAGTCGGCGTCGGCAGTACGTTGCTCGTAGAGGACATGGTCTCTCGGGTCGTAGTGATACAGGCCCGCATCAAGGGCGTCGTTTGGCTGTGAGAGGAGGACATAACATTCGACCGGATAGAGACCGCCACCGGACGCGTAGGCGCGAAACGGACGCTCGACGCCCGAGTCGAGTTCGCGATGGTCCGTGACACCGAGGCTGTGGGCGAGTAGTGTCGACAGACGGCCCGTCGGTAGCGGTTCGCCGGTGAACGCCCGTCGACTCCGTCGGTTCGCGAGTGCCGCTGTCAACGACTCGCTGAGCGACGAGGGCGGGGGGAGTTCGATTCGGTCTGCGCCGGAATGTGCAGACGAGAGTCGTGCCTGTGCGTACAAGAGCGAGGGGTCCGTGACGAATCGTTGCGCAGATTCGGTCGCTCTCGGGCGGCGCTCTGCTGCCTTGGTCGCTTCGTGGAACCGCTCTGCGATGTCAGAGTCGCGGAACGATTTCTTCTCGAACCGGTCGAGTGCCGTCTCGGAAAGGCTCTCACTGGTTGGATCGTAGCGTTGCTGTCGAAGTTGTCGTAGCGTATCGAGGTCCATTGTCATTGTCCTGAAACGTGTTCCCTGCCACCGACGGCTGCTGTCTCGTCACCGACTGCCAGCGGAGAAGCGTCGAAGAACATCGGGGGAGAAGATATGTCGGTCCGATTGACCACCCCAGCTCATGCTTTCGAACCGGAATACATCTCGGTTTCAGACCGCCATTCCTCACCCCCAACGGATGCTATCGCTTACTCTTCTGGGCTGCCACAGCCGGTGTAATAACCGGTACTCAGGCCAGCGGCGACAGGTTCAACAGACTCTTCCTCGTTGTCGTCGGAGGTTTCGAATTCCATGGGTAGCAACACCCATCTGTTCGTTACAAACACCCGATATTAAAATTGTCGGATAGAGAACATGATTGGTAATGTATACGTGAACGGTCGAGATCTGGCAGAAGGTTTTACTGTGGTCAAACACCTGTCACTAGTATGAACGTTCGCCCGGCGACGCCGAGCGACGCCCCAGCAATCAGTGACATCGCCGCGAAATCGACTCGCGCGGTCTACGAGGGCGTCGTCGAAGACGAGACAATATACGAACGGCCAGCGGAACCCGAATACGAAGAGGGGGCCGCCGAGTGGTTGGCGACGACAAGCGAGGGGACACCGGCGCTGGACCTGCTCGCGGAACGGGCCGACCTCGCAGTGGGGTTCTTGCAGTTGCTCGGCGGGACGTTCGCTCCGGACCGAATAGACCCGTCCGAGGCGTACCTCAAGTCGCTGTACGTTCGTCCAGGTCACTGGAACGAGGGGATCGGAACGGCGCTCTTGGAACAGGGGCTCGAAGCTATCGACGCCAGCCGAGTCTGGGTCGACGTACTGCGTGAAAATGAGAGGGCGAAGCGGTTCTACGAGGCGCGTGGGTTCGAGCACGTCGGCCGCGGCACCGTCACCATCGACGACGCGACGTATCCAACCGCTCGCTACTGCCGAGGGAATTGCAAGAAGTAGCGTTGGTGATACGATTGGCGAGTATCGTGTACTGATCAGTTCCCGATTGTTTCTGGAGATAGTCTGTCACACCGGCTGAAATTGCCTCACTCGCAACTTCTTCTGATCCTTTGCCAGTAAAGAGAATGAACGGAAGATCCGCATCGATAGCACGGACGGATTCAAGAAACTCGATACCGTTCATCCCCGGCATCTCGAAATCGGAAACAATACAGTCAACAGAGGTGTCTCGGAGGCGGGCGAGTCCATCGTCTGCGTTGGTGGCCGTCGTCACGTCGAAGCGGTTGTCAATACGACTGATACGGATTGTTGTAGATTATTTCCGGATAGATCCGACTGGGGTCGGAACATACCGGTAAATCGCTCCAACAATCCGTATGAGAAAGTCTGCTGTCACCGCCGCGAAATCAGGATCGTCCTCGACGTGTAAGAGATGAACGGTATCGGCCATAGCTGTATGTGACTTTCGTCCATATATAAGCACTCTGTCACTTGTCAGCTCGAATGGTATATCGAACTACCAATCTCGCAGACAGCTGATGTCCGAAAAGAGCGATATCGGTGTGTTACTCAGCGCCCCACTCGCGCTGGGTCTTGGGCCGTTCGTCGATGGCCTGGACGGCGAGTGGCTGATCGGCGGAGTTGATTGCTTCGAGCGCCGCCTCAGCGCTCTCGCGGGTCGAGAAGTACGTTACCGTCTCCTCGACGCAGGCTTCCAGCACGTCGCGGTCACGGGAGGCGACGAGGTCAACCTCGCCGCTCTGGATGGCTGAAATGATGGCGTCGGTGTCCGCGTAGTCGTCAAAGTCCTGTACGTCGAAGTGTTCCTCGAACCCGAGAATCGGGAGGTCGACGATTGCCGTTCCCTCAAGCGGAATCGGCTTGCCGACGGACATCTGGGCCTTCTCGTAGGCTTTGCCGAAGGAGCCGGCGGTCCCCATGACCTCGCCGGTTGATTTCATCTCCGGACCGAGACGTGGGTCCGAGTCTGGCAGGCGGTCGAAGGGCAGAACGACCTCCTTGACTGAGACCTGCTCGGGAATCTGTTCCTGGATGTCCAGGTCGGCCAGCGACGCCCCGGACATCACCTTCGCGGCAATTTTGGCGATTGGCACGCCGGCAGTCTTGGAGATGAACGGGACGGTACGGGACGAGCGCGGGTTCGCTTCGAGGACGAACACCTCGCCGTCGCGTACGGCGAGCTGGACGTTCAGCAGGCCGACCGTATCGAGTGCGTCGGCGATGTCCTCGACAACCTCGCGGATGCGCGGCATCACGTCCTTGATCTCCTGGGACCGGGGTGGAATCATACAGGCGGAATCACCCGAGTGAATGCCGGCTGTTTCAACGTGTTCCATCACGCCGCCGATGAGCACATCGTCCTCGTCGGCCACGGCGTCCACGTCAAGCTCGACAGCGTCGGCGAGGAACTCGTCGACGAGAATCGGTTTGTCCGGGCTCACACGGACGGCCTCCTCGATGTACGTTTCGAGGTCCTCGTCGTTGTACACCACGTCCATCGCGCGGCCGCCGAGCACGTAGCTCGGGCGCACGAGGACCGGGTAGCCGATGTCGTGGGCCAGCTCCAGGGCCTCCTCCTTGGAGGTCGCCGAGCCGCCCTCGGCCTGGGAGATGCCGAGTTCGTCCATCAGCTTGTTGAACCGGTCGCGGTCCTCAGCGAGGTCCATCGCGTCGACGGAGGTCCCCATGATCTCACAGTCGAGGCCGCGGCGGTCGAGTTCCTGTTCGAGCGGGTGGCCGATGTCGACAGAGGTCTGGCCGCCGAACTGAACCATCACGCCGTCAGCGTTGGTCGCCTC
>JBDGPY010000009.1:0-8742 GCA_042219425.1 Haloarcula sp.
TCGAGGGCGGTGGCCCGCTGCTGTGGCAACACCTGTTCTGGTTCTTCGGCCACCCAGAGGTGTACATCCTCGTTCTGCCGCCGATGGGACTCGTCAGTCTCATCCTGCCGAAGTTCTCCGGTCGGAAGCTGTTCGGCTTCAAGTTCGTCGTCTACTCCACGCTCGCAATCGGCGTTCTCTCGTTCGGTGTCTGGGCCCACCACATGTTCTCGACGGGCATGGATCCACGGCTCCGGGCGTCGTTCATGGCTGTCTCACTGGCGATTGCGATTCCGAGCGCAGTCAAGACGTTCAACTGGATCACCACGATGTGGAACGGTCGCCTTCGCCTGACGACGCCGATGCTGTTCTGTATCGGCTTTGTCTCGAACTTCATCATCGGCGGCGTGACCGGTGTGTTCCTCGCGTCGATCCCCGTCGATATGATCCTGCACGACACCTACTACGTCGTCGGTCACTTCCACTACATCGTGATGGGGGCTATCGGTTTCGCAGCCTTCGCTGGAATCTACTACTGGTTCCCAGTGTTCACTGGTCGGATGTACCAGCGCACCCTCGGGAAGGCTCACTTCTGGCTCTCGATGGTCGGGACCAACATCACGTTCTTCGCGATGCTCGCGCTGGGCTACCTCGGCATGCCGCGCCGGTACGCCACCTACCAGTTTGATGGCGCTGTCGCGCCGCTGACGCAGGTCCAGACATTCCACCAGCTGGCGACCGCTGGCGCGGTCCTCCTGCTCATCGGCCAGCTGTTTTTCGTCTGGAACATCGTCCAGTCCTGGCTCGAAGGGCCAAAGGTCGAGGACGGCGATCCGTGGAACCTCGAACGCAACGGGATGCTGGACCGCGAGTTCCAGTGGTTCGACGAACAGCTCGAAGCTGACGAGCCGGAGACGGACCCGTCACTGCTCGCCGACGGCGGGAAGGAAAACCAGTCTGACTCATAGGCGCGACGCAGTTCCGTCCTAATTCCGAAAAACGACTTTCTGGCGCTACCCTCTGATTCAAAGCAGTCAGGGACTATCGAAGCGACGGCCTTCCGGAGCGTTAGCTCGCGCCGGAGACGAGTACGATGGCCGTCACGAACATCATGAGAGCGATTCCCGACAGGACGAGAAACAGCAGCTCCTTCTGTGACATACATCACCTACGGGATGGAAGTGAAAAAGGCTAATCGTCTCGGAGCCTTCGTACCTCCATGAGCGACCAACTTGAGGGCCGATCCGGGCGGAAACTCGTCGTTCGCCTGTATGTCTCCATCGTCGCGCTCGCCGGCGTGATGGGGTTCGTTCTGGGTAGCATCCGTCCGGAGGACCTCGAACCGGAACTGTTCGGCGTCATCGCACTGCCGCCGACGCCGTTCGGCGTGGCCCTGTATGGACTCATCACGGTAGGGGTCGGGCTCGGCATGTTGCTCGCGCTGGTCATGTATGTCTCCGAGCGGGTCGACGACGCAGCCAGTTCCTGAGCTACGGTACCGCCATCACACACGACAATAATACAGCGTCGCTCGGTTTGCCGTGACGAGTGTCCTCGATACTCCAACCCGGTTGCCTAGTTTCGTTACTTTAATTTAACGTAGAAGTATTTTCTGAACCAGTCACTCGGCAGACACGAGCCAGCTGTCTCGTGTGCTGTCTGTCCCCTCCAGAATGTATACATGCGCCCTGATTTTGCCATTCCCCAGTGGTTGGTCTGTCGTATCGCTATCGACCGCCGTGCCCTCACAGCGTTCAGAATGTCGCTTGGGGTCTGTCTGCTCACCGACATCGGTCTGCGATGCAGGGACCTCGTGGCGTTTTACACCGACGCCGGAGCTCTTCCGCGCTCGACGTTGCATGGGCTGTATCCCTCTGTGGGCGGAGTGTCGCTGCTGACTGTCTCGGGCACAGTATGGGCCCCACTGGTCATCTTTGGGCTGACAGCTCTTGCAGGACTAGCACTGGTAGTAGGCTATCGCCCTTGCCTCAGTGCGGGGGTTGCGTTCGTACTGCTGGTATCGATTCATCTCCGAAATCCCGTAATACTCAACGCCGGCGATACGCTTTTTCGACGGCTCCTGTACTGGAGCCTGCTGGTACCGATGGGGAGTAACTGGGCGATTGGGTCACTGGAGTCCCGTTCCGAGCAGGTCGCTACTGTCGGGACCGCGGGCGTCCTCCTGCAGGTACTGGCTGTGTACGTGACAAATGGGATGCTGAAGCTCCGCGATTCGTACTGGCATCAGGGGACAGCAGTGCAGTACGTGTTCCAACTCGACCATCTTACCGTCGCTGCTGGCGACGTCATCGCCGGCTGGCAGCCGGTCCTACTGGTCGCTGACTGGGTCTGGCTTGCGATGCTCTTTGCCTCCCCACTGTTGATTATTTTGACCGGCTGGTATCGGACAGGGTTGGTCGCGGTATTCATCGCCGCACATCTGGGCATGGCGCTCTCCCTTCGCCTCGGCGTGTTCCCGCTGGTTTCGATACTCGGCCTGCTGCTGTTTTTTCCATCCCCATTTTGGGACGCCCTCGGCGAAGCGCTGCCCACTTGGACCGCATTGACGGTCCCCAGTTGGTCACAGCTGTCAATACAGCGCGACTCAGCACGATTGCCGACTGTAACGAACTCGGTTGCGACATTCAGCATTGTCACGATTATCGTCGTCAACGCGATTGCAATGGGTTTCGTCGCCGCGCCTGCTGGGACACCGGACCGAATCGAAGACCGTAGCTGGAACATGTTCGCCCCGTCACCGCCACTCGAAACGTGGTGGTACGCGGCCCCTGCAACACTGGTGTCCGGGGCAAAGATTGACGCCTTCACACAGGAGCCAGTGAACCTGTCACGGCCGCCGGACGTGTCCGACCGATTCCCAACCCACCGCTGGAAGAAATTTCTTGGAACGGTCCGTCATGAGCCCCGACTCCGTCAGTCGCTTGCAGCGTACCTGTGTACGCGGTGGAACCGGAATCATGACGATCCAATCGAACGCGTTGACCTCATCATTCTGACAGAGCAGACGAAGTTGAACGGGTCCGAATCCGTCGAGCGGGAACGGCTTGGATCCTATCAGTGTGACTGATAGGGATGGCAAAACGGTACAAAAACATCTTCTGGTGCGCTACTACGCGACGGTCGCCGTCTCCTGATACGAGCCGTATTCGGCCTCGAAGACAGCCATGATCTCGCCCATCGTCGCGTAGGCTTTCACTGCGTCAATGATGACCGGCATGACGTTCCCGCCATCGGTGACCACGTCCTGGAGTTCCGCAAGGACCGCCTCAACGGCCGCATCGTCACGCTCGGCCTTCACAGTCGCAAGCTTGTCTCGCTGGCGTTCCTGCACGTCCTCGTCGACAGTGAGGATCTCGGGTTCGGTGTCCTCTTCGACGGTGTACTTGTTGACGCCGACGACGACTTCCTCCTCGTTCTCGACGCGCTCCTGGTACTCGTAGGCAGCGTCCTGGATCTCCCGCTGGAAGTACCCCTGCTGGATGCCCGTGATAACGCCATCGCGGACTGATCCGTCGCCAAGCTCGTCCTTGATGTGGTCGATGTAGGCCATCGCCTTTTCCTCGACTTCGTCGGTCAGCGCCTCAATTGCGAAACTTCCCCCCATCGGGTCGATGATGTCCGCGGCTCCCGACTCATCCGCGATAATCTGCTGTGTTCGCAGGGCGACGCGGACGGCCTGCTCGGAGGGGAGCGCCAGCGCTTCGTCGAAACTGTTCGTGTGCAGGCTCTGGGTCCCACCGAGGACGCCCGCCAAGGCCTGGATCGTCACACGGACGATGTTGTTGAGCGGCTGCTGGGCTGTCAGGGACTGGCCGGCGGTCTGGGTGTGGAACTTCAGTTGCTTGCTGGCATCAGCCTCCGCACCGTACCAGTCGTCCATCACGCGGGCGTAGATGCGCCGGGCCGCGCGGAACTTCGCGATTTCCTCGAAGATAGAGTTGTGGGAGTTGAAGAAAAACGAAAGCTGCGGGGCGAACGAGTCGACCTCTAGACCGCGGTCCAGACAGTCCTCAACGTAGGCGAAGCCGTCCGCGAGCGTGAAAGCCAGTTCCTGCACCGCAGTAGAGCCGGCCTCGCGGATGTGGTAGCCCGACACCGAGACAGGCTTGAACTTCGGCGTCTCCTGACTGGCGAACTCGATGACGTCGGTGACGAGCTTCAGCGAGGGCTCAGGCGGGATGACCCATTCCTTCTGTGCGATGAACTCCTTGAACATGTCGTTCTGGAGGGTCCCACGGATTTCCTCGCGAGGGACGCCCTGTTGGTCGGCCAGCGCGATATACATCGCGTAGATGATCGGCGCACTGGGGTTGATCGTGAAGGAGGTCGACACCTCGTCGAGATCAATGCCGGCGAACAGACGCTCCATGTCCGCCAGCGTATCGATGGCGACGCCCTCCTTGCCGACTTCGCCGTCGGCCATTACGTCGTCGGAGTCGATACCCATCAGCGTCGGCATGTCGAAGGCCGTCGACAGCCCGGTCTGGCCCTCGTCGATAAGGTAGTGGAACCGCTCATTGGTCTCCTCGGCAGTTCCAAAGCCCGCGAACTGGCGCATCGTCCACTTCCGGCCCCGGTACATAGTGGGATAGACACCACGAGTGAACGGCTCCTCGCCGGGGAATCCGAGATCCTCCTCGTAGTCGATATCATCGACATCGAGCGGGGTGTACAGCCGGTCCACGTCGAGGTTCGACACAGTTGCGAACTGGTCTGTGCGCTCGCCGTAGGCGTTCAGTACGGGGTCAAGCGTCTCGGATTCCCACTCGTCTTTCCGCTCGCGGATGCGCTGGAGGTCCGACTCGTCGAACATGCCTCCGTATATGTAATGATTTAGTAAGAAGGTTCGGGCAGGGGCAGAGCGCCATGATGCGGTCACGGGCGGCGTCTGCCTGACATCCCCACGAAACCTCAGAGAACAGATCCGAGCCACGTCCACCGTGACGGGACTGTCGCTTCCGGAGACGCTGAGACAGTTGCGTCGCTTACGGTGGAAATCACGCTGTTGTCTGGCTAACCTAACTGCCTGAGGGACGCAGTTCTGCTCCGTTCACGGCGCGGCGGATGTCACTCCTGCAGTCGCTCCGTTGTCTGGACGAGTGGGTGGTGGGCATAGTCGACGACTTCGATGTCGTCGATGGAGGTAAGGTCCGAATCGGCGGCTGTCTCGGCCATCCCGAGTTCGACTGTCTCGTCGAGGACGATGACATAGGCGTCCATCTCCTCAATGTTGAGCCGGGCGGCGGCTTTCACGCGGTGGTGGCCGTCCGCCAGCAAGAGGTCACCACCGTTGTCGATGACGACTAGCGGCTCCGCTAGCCCGCGTTCGAGTTCGTACACCCGTCCCTCGAGTTCGTCAGCGTACACCGTCGTCTGCGTCGGAGTGAGGCCGTCCAGATCAACTTCCCGGCGGCCTTCGTGTGTCGTGATCCCGTGAATGTTCTCCAGCGTCCGACTGAGCTTGTCTACCTTCCCCGGGGTCGCCCGCTCTATCTGCGATCGGATTACGTCGGCGTTCGAGATGATGCCGACCAGGTTGCCGGCGTCGTCGACAACCGGGAGTTTCTGAATGCCCGACCGCAGGATGACGCGAGCGGCGTCCTGAACAGCCATGTCCGGATGGGCCACGAGGATGTCGTCTGACATCACGCGGAACATCGGCTCGTGGTCCTCCGCTAACAGCAGGTCCCGCGCGCTGACGAAACCCTCGACCCGGCGGCCGTCAGTCACCGGGAACCCGCTGAAGTGGTCGTTGTCGGCGATGCGTCGGGCGACCTCCCCGACAGTATCGTCGAGTTCGACCGTCGCGACCTCGCGGGTCATGTAATCACCGACCGTTGGCCGACTCGATTCTTCCATCGGAGGTCAGTTTGCGACCAACGGCAAAAAAGGCTGGCTTACGTCGAATCCCGGTCTGGTTCGGGGTCCGCCAGTGTCTCAGCGTTATTCACCGATTCCGTGGTGTCTGTCGATCCACCGGCCGTTTCGTCGCTGTGATCATCCGCGAGTTCCCGAGTGATGGTCGTCGACTCCGTGAACGGATCCACGTCGCGGTCCGAACGTGCGTACACGCGTCCAAGGAGTCGGTGTGAGTGTGACTCAATCGCGTCGAGAAACCGGTCTGAGACGATAGAGCGGACGATTTCCTCCAGTGGCTCGTCGCGGTCGTCTATCGTCTTGAGCATCCCCAGTTCGATCTGTGCTCCAGCCATATCGGCGTGTCCCCCTGCAGATCCGATCTGGCCGAAGGCGTCCCTGAGGGCCTCGCCGAGGTCCAGATCGGTCCCACGTGCCCGCGCTGACGCGTATATCGTCTCGTCGATGACGCCGTACACCATCGTCGCCTGAACGCCTTCGAGATCGAGAAGTCGGTCCGCCGCTTGCGCGAGCGCATCCCTGTCACTGATTTCGCCGACACAGGTCAGGAGCACCGACCCCTCCTGTTCGCGGTTCGCTATCGCATTGCCGATGACCGATAGTGTCTCCGGACTCATGCTCGGGTCTTCGATGCGCTGGAGCGTCCCCATATCCGCGTTCGTAACGAGGTACGCGGCGGCCTCGAAGTCCGCGGCCACGACCTCGCGACTGAAGTCCTTCGTGTCTACCTGAATCCCAAACAGCAGCCCGGTCGCGATAGGTGTCGGGATGTCGACGCCGAACCGGCAGAAATAGTCGACCAGCAGTGTGCTTGTCGCCCCAACGCCGCTCCGGAGATCGACGTACCGCGCTTCGACTGGCACGCGCGGCGGATGATGGTCGATGACGATATCGATTGGCGTCTCTGGCGGCAACTGGTCGTGGACACCTGCTCTGGAGTGGTCGACCAGTGCGAACCCGTCAAACGTGTCCAGCGCCGCTGGGTCAGATGGGTCGAGGTTCTTGAGGTCGAACTCCAAGAGATTGATCAATGCACGGTTCTCCTGATGGGAGACCTCTCCGTAGTAACAGATAGTCACGTCACAGCCGGCTCGTTCGGCGAGTTCTCCCAGCGCAACAGCGCTCGCGATGGCGTCCGGATCCGGATTGTCGTGGGTGACGATGGCGAGATGACCGTCGATATCCCGGAGCACTTGCTGTAACTTCCGGGTTCGCGTCCCCTCATCGCCAATCGTCTGGTCCAGACGGGCAGTGACGACTGCTTCGGGGTCGAACAGGCGATCGGCGGCAGCGTCCAGTTGCACACGTTGCTCGGCCGTCGCTCCAAGACCGGCGTAGACGAACAGGAACGCATCGGGGAACAGTTCGCTGGCGACGGCCGCTGTCGCGGTGTTCCGGGACGGGTCTTCGCTGGCAACGATGACACTCCCTGGGTCGATATCGAGGTCCGCAAGCACAGCACGGTCAGTCTGGTCGGCTTCGAGAACGTTGATGCCGTCCGAGCGGAGCGTCTCAACCCGGTGCTCGTCCTGCGTGACGACCATGAGATTACCGGTGTCATCGCCGACGCGGTCGAGAAGGTCTAGCGCAGTTGGCCCGAGACCGAGCACCAGCCGAGAAGGCATACTCTCAGTCGGCTCTGGAGCGTCTAAAAACCCGTTATTTCAGTCGTTCCTGAAGGAACGACGGATGAGCGGCGGTAACGCCATCGAGCGTGAGGATTTTGTCCTCGATCACGTCGGCCAGGGAGTCTCCGTCTATCGCTCGAACCTCTGCCATCAGCATATGGTCGCCACTAGAGGTGTAGAGTTCCTCCATTTCTGGAATCTCTTTGAGGTTACGTGTGGCCTCGACGTAGCGTTCGCTCGAGACATCGATCCCGACCAGTGCGATCGACTGGCCGGCCAGCTTTTTCGGGTCGACATCGGCAGAGTAGCCGACAATGACACCCTCCTCTTCGAGTTTCTGGATATACTTCCGGACTGTCGGCTTCGATACGTCGGCTCGCTCCGCGATCTCCGCATATGAAGCCTGTGCGTCCTCTTCAAGGACAGAGAGGATTCGGCGCTCCGTGGACTCGGCACTCATGCATGTTTCTTTTCTGTGGATGAAAAAATATCTTCCGAACCAGAAACCGAGGTTCGGGAGGTGTCGGAAGCCCGGCAGCGGGGCTTACTTGTGGTGTTCGAGGAGCTTGTCGTAGGTCCGTTCCCACTCAGCGTCCTCGTCGAAGTACCGCTCCGCGAGCGGTTCCTCGGGCATCTCGCCGATCTGTCGCTTCTCCTGTCCGTAGGACGGACGGGACTTGTCGACGTACATCCGACCCGTCAGTACTTCGCCCTCGTACAGCCGCTCTTCGGTCTTTCGCATCATCTCGGCGGCTTCCGCACGGTCCGAGACGTCGAAGTCGAACTCGTCGGACTGCTGAACGTCCGTGTATGGCACGTAGTGTTTCGCGTCCTTGTTCCACGTTGGACACTGGGTGAGGAAGTCGATATGCGCGAAGCCGTCGTGCTCGATGGCCTCGGCGATGATTTCCTTCGCCTGGTTCGGGTTGACAGCTGCAGTGCGGGCGATGTATGTCGCACCGGCGTTGAGCTGCTGGGACAGCGGCCGAATCGGTGTCTTCGCCGAGCCGTGGGGCTGTGTCTTGGACTTGTGGCCCTTCGGCGACGTCGGCGACGTCTGGCCCTTTGTCAGCCCGAAAATCTCGTTGTTGAACACGATATACGTCATATCGTGGTTCTCACGGGCCGTGTGGATGGTGTGGTTCCCACCGATACCGTACCCGTCACCGTCACCGCCAGCAGCGATTACCTCCAGTTCGGGGTTGGCCAGCTTCGCGGCCCGAGCGACGGGCAGCGA
>JBDGPY010000062.1:0-8351 GCA_042219425.1 Haloarcula sp.
ACTAGCGCTGCCAACCAGATTGAGCGCGGACTGACTTCGAATCGGGTCGGTTGTGTGACTACGTCACGACACGGCCTCGAACGCTTTATTATCACTCTTCAGGTAAGAGGGCCATGGAGAAGCTCCGCGAGTCGCTACACGACGCCCCGATTATGGACAAGGATGGGTACGCCTACCTGGTCCACCCGCTCAGCAACGGCGTGCCGATGCTGGAGCCGGAACTCCTCCGCGAGGTCGTCGTCGGCGTGACACGGGCGGCTGACCTCGACGTGGACAAGATCGTTGCGCCGGAGGCAATGGGCATCCACATCGCAACTGCGCTCTCGCTCCAGACGGATATCCCGCTTGTGGTCATCCGTAAGCGCTCCTACGGACTTGACGATGAGGTCCCGCTGCACAAGACGACTGGCTACTCCGAATCGGAGATGTTTATCAACGACATCGAGGCGGGCGATGACCTGCTTATCGTCGACGACCTGCTCTCAACCGGCGGGACGATGGCGTCCATCTGCGAGGCACTCGACGACATCGGGGCGAACATCTCGGACATCGTCGTCGTCTTCCGGAAGGTCGGCGAGTCGGCGCTAGACGACACCGACCATGAGGTGACGAGCCTTGTCGACATCACGGTCGACCAGAGCGGTGTGACCATCCACGACTGATACTGCCGGAAGCTATTCGGCATCCCCGAATTCGTTCGAACTGGTACAGCCGGTCTATGAGCGGTTCCTGCGGTACCGCTCTATTCCTGGCTTGCAGCGGCCATGTGCTCCCGCGCTTCCTCGGAGGTCATCCCACGAACACCGCACGAACAGGAGAGCAGTTCCGGATCGGTCATGTCGTCGACTTCCTCGGCACTGGCTCGTTCAAGCGTGTCACTGTCAGCGTCGTAGTCGAAAGTCACGCGGTAGGTGACCTGTGCAACACCCTCGATCTGGTGGGAATCGTCGGGGTCAGGGTTCTGGATGGCCTCGTCGTGTTCCGCCTGCATCGCCGACTTCCACTGTTCGAGATTGGCTTCAGGGTCCGAATCGTCGGTCATACGCAGGCCGTCGGCGGCAAGACTGAAAAAGCGAGTGCCAGCGGGTCCTGATAGGCACCTCTCGGAACGCTTTTTTCGCCAGCCGTCGTCGATATCTCCGTGGTCGAATCCCGATTCATACCGGACCGACCCCGGCTCCTGCTGGCCGCGGCGACCGCCGTCGCCATCGGTGCGACAGTCGCCAGCCTCTATCTCTCGCTGGGCCTCGGGCTGACGCCCTGCCGACTCTGCTGGTACCAGCGCATCCTCATGTATCCGCTGGTGGTGGTCCTGGGAATCGCTACCGGCAAGGGTGACCCTGGCGTCGTTCAGACGGCGCTCCCACTATCAGCACTGGGGAGCGCTATCGCAGCCTACCACTCCTGGCTCCAGGTGAGCCAGACGACCTGTGGCATCGGGGCGGTGAGCTGCGCCCAAATCCAATATCGGATTCTCGGCCTGACTGTCCCGAACTTCTCGCTCGTGGCGTTCCTGCTCATAGGTGTCGCTGTTGTCGCGGCTACTCGACCGTTCGGTGACTGACGGGACACGTCACTGCAATCGGTGGCAGCGAAGCAGCCGCTGCGATACCGGACAGGGCTCGCCGGGACCCGACTCCTTTTTCGCCAGCCCGTCGTGGCTCCAATATGGAATACACGAGGCTCGGTTCGACCGGGACGACAGTCTCACAGCTGTGTTTCGGGACGTGGCGCTTCGGCCGGGAGACCAGCGGCGTCGTCGAAACAGATCGAGAAGAGGCCCACAAATTGCTCGATGCGGCGTGGGAGCGCGGCATCAACTTCATCGACACTGCAAACGTCTATGGCAACCCCAACGGGACCAGCGAGGAGTACATCGGCGAGTGGCTTGACGACTACGACCGTGAGGACTTTGTCATCGCCTCGAAGGTGTACTTCCCCTTCGACGGCCGCGGCGAACCGGGACCGAACGACTCCGGCCTGGGCCGCAAGCACATCCGCGCTCAGATTCAGGGAACGCTTGACCGACTCGATACGGACTACCTCGATCTGTACTACATTCACCGCTGGGATGAAGCGAGCGACATCGAAGAGACGCTGTCGACGCTCGATGACCTCGTTCACGCAGGGAAGATCCACCACCTCGGTGCGTCGACGATGGCCGCCTGGCAGCTGACCAAGGCGCTCTGGAAGAGCGATGTCAAGGACTACGAGCGCTTCGACGTGACCCAGCCGCTGTTCCACGCCGGCTACCGAGACGACGTGAAAGACTACCTGGACGTCTGTGCTGATCAAGACATCGCTGTCTGTCCGTACTCGCCGCTGGCCGGCGGCTTCCTCACGGGCAAGTACGAGCGCACTGACGATGACGACCCGACAGCGTTCGAAGGGCCGGAGGGGTCCCGGGGCTCCCTTTCCGACCGCTTCGAGGACTTCTACCTCTCGGAGCGCGGCTGGCACGTCCTTGATGAACTCCGCTCGGTTGCTGACGAACTCGACGCCACGCCCGCGCAGGTCGCGCTCCGCTGGCTCATCGAGCAGCGGGACTTTACATGCGTCCCCATCGTCGGCGCGCGCACTGTCGACCAGCTGGATGAGAACGTCGGTGCGACCGATATCTCGCTCTCTGACGACCAGTTCAACCGCATCGTCAGCGCCCGCTATACTGACGAGGGCGAGCGGTGGGGCCACCGCGAGTGATTTCCGGGTAGTGCGTTACTGCTCGTGGGTGACTTCTGAAGAATTTCCTTGGACAGCCAGAAAGCCCCACCCAGCCTGTATCGTCCAACCGGCTTCAGGCGGGACTTTCTGTCGCTCTGAATTGGTCGCTACCGTCTGGAACAGTCCCGATAAGTCCCAGAATCCTGTTTCACTCCGCTTCAGCCGGATCAACAACCTCGCCGCTAACCGGATAGACGCCGACCTGATCGCAGTGGCCCGCCAGCGGACAGGCGTCGGGGTCATCCAGACAGGCTGGTTTTCTGGCTGAGCAGTACTCCCTGCCGAACTGGATCATCGCGGTATGACCGAAGCCACATTTCTCCGGCGGCACGTCGCGCTCCAGAGACGCGCGAACCGTTTCGTGGTCGGCATCGGCTGGGGCCAGTCCCATCCGGCGAGCGATGCGGTGGACGTGCGTATCCACTGGAAAGACGCCGTCGCGACCGCCCGCGAATAGCAACACGCAGTCGGCAGTCTTCGGGCCGACGCCGTTCATGTCCAGCAGCGTCGACCGCACCTCGTCAGGATCGCCGGTCCTGACGAACTCGTCGAAGCCCGACTCGCCGCCGTACTCGTCACAGATACGGTCGGCGAGCGCGATAATGCGCTCGGACTTCTGGTTGTAGAGGCCGGCCGAGGAGATCGTCTCGGCGAGTTCAGGCTGGTCGGCGTCGGCCAGCGCGCGGGCAAGGTCGGTGTTGATTTCGCCATCCCCACTCTCCTCAGAGCCGCTCCCGTACCGCGCCATCAGTTCGTCGTGGGCCGGTTGGCTCGCCTTGTCGGAGGTGTTCTGGCTGAGAATCGTCCGGACCAGGCATTCGAAGGCGTCGCGTCCGCCGTAGGTCTTCTGCCAGTACAGGTCGCCAAGTCGGTCGACGACTGCTTCGGCCCGCGTTCCCGCCGTCTCCGGGTCGAAGGTGGCTGACTGACCGCCGCCGGCCGCCCCACCGCTGATGTTCTCGTCCGGTTCGTTGTCGCTCATACTGGAGGTCACGAGTGGGACAGGCAAAACGCCTGTCCTGAAGGGGACTGAGCGCCTTCGGCGCGAAATCACGTTCTTGTCGCTGTCACCGTAGCATGCAGTCCGATGAGGAAACGCAATCTAGACGCACGGACGTAGTTTCTGGAAAGACGGTGACGGTACTGACAGCAGCGGTGTAAGGTAAAAACGAGTGATACCCACTGGCACCGCTACTCGATAGGTACACGTCGGTTACAGCAACTCTCGCAGCTCTGCTATGGTTTCAGGACACGAGAGCTGGGGGTATCCTTGGGGCAGACACCCCCGGGACAGACACGGCAAAACTCGTGGGGCGCGGCGACGGGCTATGCCCACGGTACTCGTCGCCGCTAAAGATGGTCGTGACCGACAGGTTAGGGACTACCGTCGTCGATGCTCTCACCTCCTGTCTCTGCGCGGTTAGCGCGGACGGCAGGAGGGACGGCACCCGCCTCGCTACGACGACAGATGTCCCGTCTCGGTGTGGCCTGGTCGTCCGGCATACAATTGTTTAGGTGAGCCTAAAGAACAAAAAGGCATCGGTTTTTTGGCAGGCCAAAAAAGGACAGCGCTGGTTATTCTTCGACGACGACGGTGCCAACCATGCTAGCGGCTTCGTGGGGAATGCAAAAGTAGCCGTGTTCGCCGGCCGTCTCGAAGGTGTGAACGTAGCTCTGACCGGACTGGACTGCCCCCTTGCCGTTCTCCCAGCCCTCCCGGGCCGCAGACTCGTTCTCGAAGCCGCCAGAAGCCCAGTAGGACGCTTCCTCCGGAATTTCGTCCTCGTAGGCTGTGACAGAGTGGGCCTCGCCGCCAACGTGTTTCCAGGCGACCGTGTCGCCGACACTGACAGAGAGTTCCTTGGGCGCGAACGCCACCGTCTCCATATCGATGACGTGGTCGGCGTCGTCAGGGACGCCCTCGACGACGTTCGGGCCACCGGATAGCGACGGTTCGGTTTCTTTGGAGTTCTCACCATCATGCGAACCGGAGCCGCTCGGAGCGCTGTCGACAGCCCCAACGACGGCGAACTGGGCGGTCCGTGTCGCGTCTGCTATTGCCGCCGGGTTCGGATCGCCGCTTGCAAGTCCCTTCGAGTAGTCGTTCAGCGCCGCTTCGAAGTTCTCGTAGGCTTCGTGATCGGCCTCTTCCAGCATCTCGTGGACTTTCGCTCCTTCGAACGTGTCGAAGATGTCCTTGACGACATTCGTCGCGGCCTCGCCGTTGCCGCCGGCGCTGCCAGCAATGGCGTAGGCTGCGGCGATGGCTTCGGTGTTGAACGCTGTTGCCGCTGCGGTGACATCCGCACCGTCCTCGGCAGCGGAGCGGACATCTGAGAGCCTCGCCTCGAATTCCTCATAGATTGTTTCATCGGCCTCTTCCAGCGCTTCGTGGAAGCCTGCCGAGTCGCTCTCGAAGTGAGCGAAGGTGTCCTTGATGATCGTCGCCGCGCGCTCGCTGTCCGACAGCGCTGCGATCCCGGCCGCATCGAAGGCCCGACCGATCATGTAGTCCGCCTCCGCCCCGCTGGCGAAGGCCGTCGACAGGCGCGATTCGAAGTCCAGCAGCGCTTGCTGGACTCCCTCGTGGTGGGTTGTGACGGCCCCACTGTCGTCGTTCTCGTAGGCAGACCGGAGCGCCGTGAGATGTTCCTCCTCGAAACGGTGGTAGAGTTCTTCGCTTTCGCCTTCCATCGTCTCGTGGAAGCCGAGTTCGTTCTTCTCAAACCGGGCGAACACGTCCGAGACGATGGCTGCCGCGCTGTCGGCGTCACCCAGACGATACAGTTCGCGGGCGTCCGCGATACGGGCGCGGAAGAATGCCGCTTCGAGGGCTGCGCGAGCCATCTCGTCACCAACGAGCGCTTCGATACCGGACACGAGATTCGTATCGACAGTTTCGACGGCACTGTCGATACCGTCCGGGTTGCCGTCGTCGATAGCACCAGACAGGCTATCCAAGCCGCCCTCGAATCCCTCGTAGGATTCGCCATCCGCCTTTTCGAGAGCGTCGTGAGCAGTCGCCCCCTCGAAGTGGCCGAAGACGTTCTTGACGGCCGTCGCCGCTACGTTCGTCGCGTCATTGGCAGCCAGCCAGTCCGCATCGGCGACGCGGGCGCGGTAACTATTCAGCGTGACTGTGTTGGCGTACGCCTGGCCAGGGCCACCGGCGGAGGCGAGCGCGGCTGCGTCCCAGTTGCGGGCCTGCATCGTCGAGAGGTGGCCCGCACCGGCGACCGACTCCTCTTGGGCCAGCGCGTACGCACCTGTGACGGTCGCAGCAAGCGCGGCGCGGCTCTGCTCGGTGACGCCGCTGGCGTCCTCGCTCTCCGCCGCCGAGACGATTCCCTGCAGCGCACCCTCGAAGGCCTCGTATGCCTCGGCGTCCGCATCCTCGATGACGTCGTGGACGATGGCGTCCTCGAAAGCAGTTATCGTTTCCTCCGCGATGGCGGCAGCCCCCTCAAAGGAGCCAAGCGTCGCGACCATCGCAGCGTTGCTTGCCCGACTCCCGAGCAACAGCAGGTCCAGCGCTCTGGTGGCCTGCTCCCCCGCAGCGGTCTGCTGCGCCGTCTGGAGATGGCTCGACGCCTCGTCCGCAGCAGAGGCAGCCCCAGATACGTCTCCCTCAGACAGCGACGACTGGACTGTTCCCAGTGCGTCCTCGAATCCCTCGTAGGCGGATTCAGATGTCGATTCCAGCTGTTCGTGCGCCCCGTACTCTCCCGACGCCCCTTCGAAGCGAGCGAAGATGTTCTCGGCGACGGTCGCACCCGCACCAGCTGCACCAGCCCGCCCCAGCGAGACGGCATCGAACAGTCGCGCCCGGTAGACGTTCCACTCAGTCGCGACGGCGGTCATCGGCCCGACCGACGGGCCGCCGGTCTGTGTTCCCTCCGCTTCGGTCTCCACAGAGGCCGTATTCGGTCCAGAAGTACTTTCCCCCGGACACCCGGCGAGGAGGCCCGTCGCAGCGACTCCCATCGTTTTCAACAGATCGCGTCTGTGTGGCATACATCTTGTTAGGCCGACCTAAAATCCTTAAGCCCGTCGATGTTTTGGCGCGCCTAAACCCTGCGTTTATATTGAGGGTCAGTTACAGCGACAGGGTAACCGTCTCCCCGACATCGACAGCAAACGCCTCGTCACCACGGCCGCGGTTGACGGCGAGTTCGACGTTACCGTGGCTGCCCACAGTGACGAGTCGCTGGCCCGCTTCGACGGCGGCATAGGCCCGTCGGACCGGGGCCTCGTCTCCGTTGACAGTGATCGTCCCACTGAATCGGTCGGCGAGTGCATCACCAGGGACATTCGTGATTGCGTTTCCGAAGTCATCGACGACAAGGACTTCACCGGTTGCCTCGTCTCCGTCAACGCGTGGCTTCGGGAACTGGAGAGCGGCGTAGTCGTCGGTCGGGTCGACTTCTGGCCGCGTTTCCAGGTTTGCGACGCCAGTGTCGTGGACTGCTGCCGCGGCAGGCGCGAACACGTCCCGACCGTGGAAGGTCGTGCTCGCGGGGTCGTCGTAGGCCCAGGTGAACACCTCAATCGTGTCGGCGACGTCCCCCTTCTCGGCTAACTCGCGAGCGGCCGGCAGGAGGACGCCGTTATCAGGGCCGACAAGAGCGTGCTCGCCCGCGCGGACAACGATAGCGTCCCTGTCAGTCCCGACGCCCGGGTCGACGACGACGCAGTGGACTGCCGGCGGGAAGTACGGGAGCGTCTGCGTGAGCCAGAAGGCCGCCGCCCGAACGTCTTGCCGCGGGAAGTCGTGAGCGATATCCTCGATGCGGGCGTCCGTCGCCCGACAGATTACCCCCTTCATCGCCGCCGGATACGGCGAGCCAAAGTCGGAACTGAGCGTTATCATCAGTCGTTGAGTTCGTCGACCGACTCATCGGCGGCAGTGTACCGTTCGAGCGAGTCGCTGTCGGAGACGTGCTGGAGCCGTTTGATGCCGTGGATTTCTTCGATAACTTCGGTCACGGCCGAGGGAACACGGTCGCGCCAGGACTCGTCATCGATCATCCGCTGACGGATCTCGCTGCCCTCCAGCCGGTCGCGGTCGAACATGGGCGACTGACGGACCTCTATGTCGGCTTCCTCGAACAGCCTGACGACCAGCGGGTTGTTCGAGTACGCCACGTCGAAGTCCGGGCACATGCTCTCGACGTGGCTCACCCAGACGGCGTTGCGGTTGATGTCCTCAAGCGGCACGACGTACGTCGTCAGGTCGTACTCGGCGACGGCCTTCGTTATCATCATAATTCGCTCGCCGGCAGTAAACGGGTCGTGAGTGGTGTGTGAATCGTCGGCGCTCCCGATACCGAGGACAAGTTCGTCGACCTCCTCGGAGATACGCTCGACCATCGAGTGGTGGCCGTTGTGGTACGGCTGGAAGCGACCGATGTAGAACCCACGCATACTCCCCAGTGAGGCGGGTGGTTTAATAAAGCCGACGACGGGCGACAGCCGCGGCCCAGTCTTCCGAATCGGGCCGCCGTATTGCGGTTTGAGGGGGTATCAGCGACGGAACCGGGGAGAAAGTATATCAGTCGACAGTCCTTCCTTGTCGATGTTAGCAACGTTTGTATGAGCGACAACACCGACACCGACGCGACTCCCGACCC
>JBDGPY010000049.1:0-8348 GCA_042219425.1 Haloarcula sp.
AGGTCTCTGTCGTGACCTCAACCTCCTCACCAAGGTCTATCGCAAGTTCCTCGTCAAGGCTGTTGACGACAAAATTAAGCAGGTGCTCTTCCTCTATCTCGCTGTCTGCTTGGGTTGACTGCACATCCTCTCCAAGCAGACGCTTACTCTAACCCAATGTGATCGACTGAGTACACATCCGAATTCCGCATCATTCGCGACAGCGAGATACGCTGGATGGAGGCGAAGGGACGCGTCGAGTCAAACACTGACGGACCACCGGACCGGGCTATCGGTATCGACCGTGACATCACGGAGCGGAAAGAGCGCGAGCAACAGCTCCAGCAGACAAACGAGCGCCTCGAAGAGTTCACCAGCATCGTCAGTCACGATCTCAGGAGTCCGCTATCCGTCGCCGAGGGACGCATCGAACTGGCACAGCGGGAGCGGGACAGCGAACACCTCGACAGCGCCAGCGACGCACTCGAACGGATGCGACGGCTCATCGACGACCTCCTCGCGACAGCGCGCGAGGGGAGCTCGGAGATCAATTCCGACGTGATCGTGCTCACGGACACGGTCGAACAGTGCTGGCACAACGTCGAGACGCGCGATGCCGCGCTCACTGTCAGAACGGACGGCCTCGTTCGCGCCGACGGAAGCCAGCTGGAGCAGTTGCTTGAGAACCTGTTCAGCAACGCCGTAGAACACGGTGGCGATGACGTGAATATCACCGTCGGCGAACTGGACGACGGCTTCTACGTCGAAGACGACGGTGACGGAATCAGCGAGACAGACCGGCCGAACGTGTTCGATACCGGCTACTCCACGTCGAACTCCGGGAGCGGATTCGGTCTCTGGATTGTCGCGGAGATAGCCGAGTCCCACGACTGGGAGGTGACCGTCAGCGAGGGAAGCGACGGCGGTGCACGGTTCGAGATAACCGGCGTCGAGTTCGCGGAGTGACACGGCGGTCCGTGGGTCCCGATCCGCGACCAGCGTCCGAAGACCAATTCACCCGGGCGTCCGAACCCGTACTCGTGCAGCCCCGCTCACTCGGCGTCGGACTCGCACTGGCAGCGCTCGTGATCCTGGCCGGCTGTAGCGCGTTCGGCACGGCCGGGCCGAGCACAGGCGACCGGACCGTGACGCCGGCCCCGGTCCCAACGCCGGAACCGAGCCCCCCACCGGGCGTCACCACCGATGGTGTCAGGGACCCCGAGCGGCTCGGGGTGGTTCACGAGCGCCACCTCACGAACAGGAGCTACACCGTCACCGTCGTTCACACCATCCGGTTCGCCAACGGGACAAGGGTGCGACGACTGGAGCGCGGTCGGACAGTCGGAACCGACGGCGCAATCACCGCATGGACGCTCGGGAAGAGAAGTGAACAGGACGACAACGAGACCAGCGTCAGCAGACGCGCGTGGTCCAACGAATCTGTTCGCGTTCTGCGTCTCCGGTACGCAAACGGGACCACGGAGTATACCGTGTCACAGTCCCGGCAGCGGTATCCGTATCGACGGACTGGCAACGCTGTCGCACGGATCTTATCGAGCGAGGACGCAGACGTCGTCGCCGTCGACACTGACACAGACCCATCGACGTACACACTCCTGTCCCGGAACCTGACCGGCCAGCGATCTGCAGCCGCGGATCTGAAGCGGGTCGAGACGAGCAGTATCCGGGCGGTCGTCACCGACGCCGGACTCATCAGGCACGCGTCGATACGCTACACCGGGACGCGGGACGGCGCGCCAGCCGTTGCCAACAGCACCGTCAGCTTCGACACTACCCCGAAGACAGTCACGCGCCCGACGTGGGTGGAGACAGCGCTCGAACAGCGGGATCAGGAGAACGGGAACACCACCGAGCGCACGCAGGCGGCCGGCTAAACCGGGACGAGCGGCGACACCGCCAGCGCGACACCGACGGCGAGCACTGGGTAGTCACGACGCTCGAACGAAAGCGGTGGGAGCGTCGGATTCCATGCGAAACAGCGGGCTCGGAGTGCGGCCGAAAGCCGGTCTGAGCGGTCGAGCGTGCGTTCCAGCGACCGGACGGCGAGCAGTCGGGTGCGGTCCCGCAGTGGGCGGCGCTCGCCCCCGCGAGCGTGAATCGCGTCACGTACCTCCTGAACGTCCGCAAGCACCAGCGGGAACAGCCGAACGACCAGCGCCATCCCGACACCCAGGATCTGTCCGGGTTTCCCGGGTATCAGGCGCTGTACCGCCGCCCGCGTGTCACGGACCGGCGTCGACGTGAGGTATGCGGCACTGACCAGCAACACCGGGGGGATGCGCCCAACGTACAGTGCTGACCGGAGCGCTGGTTCGACCCGAAACCACGGCGGGCCAAGCGCCACGCCAGCAATGATCGGAGCCAGTGCCAGCACCCCGAGAACGACTCGATAGGTGCGCAGGACTGCCAGTGGCGAGAGTCGCGCCGTCGCGAGCGAACCCAGCGCGAACGCAGTCGTCCCGACGAGCCACGGCGGCGTCGGGTGGGCGACCGCGGCGATAGCGAGCCCGAACTGGACCAGAAGCTTCGACCGCGGGTCCAGCCGGTGAGCGAACGTCGAACCGGGCCGGTAGCTCAGCATCGCGGGTCTCGGACGCCGAGGTCCGGAAGGGAACCGAGCGCTGCCGACGGCGACTCGTCACGGACGACCTGCCCGTCGTGCAGGGCGACGATACGTTCGGCCCGCTCGTGGAGGTCACGGAGATCGTGCGTGACGACGACGATACCTGTTCCGTCGGCTGCCAGCGCGTCGAGGTGTGCGAGCAGTGACCGCCTGGCTGGCTGGTCGAGGCCAACGAGCGGTTCGTCGAGCACGAGATAGTTCGGCTCCATGGCAAGCGCCCCGGCGATGGCAACACGGGCCTGTTCGCCGCCAGAGAGGGCGTCGATACGTCGATCCCTCTCCCCGTCAAGGTCGACAGCTTCGAGCGCCGCCACGACCCGGTGGTCGATTTCCCCGCGGTCCAGCCCGAGATTCTCCGGCCCGAAAGCCACGTCAGCACCGACGGTTGCCGCGACAAACTGATCGCGGGGGTGCTGGAACACCATCCCAATGTGTGTCCGCGCGACGACCGGGTCGTCGGTCACGTCGGTCCCGTCTACCGTGACCGTCCCGGAATCCGGCGTCAAGAGGGCGTTGAAATGCCGGACGAGCGTCGTCTTGCCACTCCCGTTTGGCCCGACGAGCAAGCAGTACTGTCCGTCGGGTATCGACAGCGTGACTCCGTTGAGGACATCAACATCGCCGTACTGGTAGTGCAGGTCACGAACCGCGATCATCGACCGGCTAGATATCCGCCCTGAACGACGGCAACCGCGATACCGAGTTTCACGATGTCAAGTGGCACGTATGGGACCATCACGGCCGCGGCACGAGTGAGCGGCAGGCCAGTCACCATTGACAGCCACGGGACGCCGATAGCGTAGACGACGACGACCGCCGCGCCGAGCGCGACAACCTGCACCGGCACGGAGAGGTCCCCGACCGCACGCGGCGTCGTGCGTCGGTGAGCGATGCTTCCGGCGACAACCGCGCCAACAAGGAAGCCGACGAGAAACCCGCCAGTTCCCTGTCCGGCGACGACGTAGCCAATGCCCGCGTTCGCGTTCGAGAACACCGGCACACCGGCGATACCGACCAGCAGGTACAGCAGCAGGGCGAGGCCGCCCCAGAGCGGCCCCAGAACCAGACCAGCGAAGAACATCCCGAACGGCTGCAGCGAGAACGGCGGAAGCGTCCCCGGAAGCGGGATAGATATCTGTGCGAGTGCCGCGGTCAGTGCCGCGATCAGCACCGCTTTCGTGAACCAGCCGACGGTCTCGTCGTCGACGAGGTCGACTGACTGTTCCGTTGCCATGCGTCTCTCTCCCACGTCAACCGAAATATAGCCAGCGGTTTACGTGGCGAGGAATCCGTCCGGTCACCGGTTACACTCACTCTGCCGGCGTGACACGGACAAGAACATCGTCGTGTTCCCGTGGGAACCCATCGCCGGCACGCCCATCGCGGTTCGACGTGACGAGATAGAGCCCACCGTCGGGACCCTGCTCGACGTGGCGGATTCGACCGAGTTCGTCGGCCAGCAGGGAGTGTGTCGTCGCGGTGTAGGCGTCGTCGGTCCAGTCAGCGTCGTACCGCTCGGCATCGCCCAGCGGCGAGAGCTCGTCACCAGTCGGCGTCAGCGTCGTCACGAGGAGCTTCTGCCCCTTCAGGCCGCCGGTGAGCAACCGGTTCCGCAGCGACGGCACGACGTCACCCGTGTAGAACAGCGAGCCAGAGGGGGCCCAGCCGTCGGCCTTGCCCGTGTTGGCAAGCGGGCGGTGGATATCGGGACCAGCGTCGAGATACTCGTCATGCTTTCGGGTCGCCGGCCACCCGTAGTAGCCGCCGGCTTCGAGTCGGTTGAGCTCGTCCTGCCCGGCTGGGCCGTGTTCGGAAGCGACGATAGTCCTGTCCGGGAGCCAGGCGATTCCCTGAGGGTTCCGGTGACCGTAGGTGTACACCCGCGGGTCACCACCCAGGTCCGGGTTCCCAGGTGCGGGCTCGCCCGCGGGCGTCACGCGGAGGACCTTCCCCCCGAGCGAACTGACGTCCGCCGAAAAGTCACCGACACCGGCGTCCCCGGTTGTGATCCAGAGGTAGTTTGCCGGGCCGAACGTGAGCCGCCCCCCGTTGTGAATCTTGCTCCCCGGAATCCCGTCGACGATGACGGATTCGGTGGCGGCGGGGTCCTCGTCGGACACGTCTACGGCGACGACCCGGTTGAACCGCTCGTCGTCGGTCATCGTGGTGTAGTAGACGTACACCACTGGCGGGTCAGGGTAGGTGGGGTGTGCGGCGACGCCGAGCGTTCCACCCTCACCGCCGGTCACCCACCAGCCGTCGTCGCTCGACTCTGCGTCGATAACGTCGGCCGGTTCGGTGACCGTCCGGACGCTGCCGTCCTCGAATGCCAGCACACGGCCGACCCGCTCGGTGAGAAAGAGCGTCCCATCGGCGGCAAACGAGAGGTCCCACGGGATTTCGAGATCCTCAATAAGGGGTTCAGTTGCGAGTGGCGTCGCCGCCGGAACGGACGTGGGTGACTCCCATTCATCGTCGAGTGCCTGCTCTCGTTCGTGCCCGACAGTCACGTCGTAGCGGTCCAGCGTCCCGTCAGTGGACGGCGTCGATGTGGCCGTCGATGTCTGGTTCGTAGTGCCATCCTGTGTCTCGGACTCACCGAGACAGCCAGCGAAACCGGTGGTCCCGGCACCGACCAACGCGGCGAGATACTGGCGACGTGAACGGGAGTCGCTGTTCGGTGTACGCATAGCGTTCGCTGTCGAGTAGGGAAGAATAAAGATGTCGGAGACGGCCGGTTATCGAGCGGCAGCCGCGACGCGTTCTTTCTCTTCTTTCTGGTTAACTGCGTAGGTCTGGACGTCGTCGTTGGCAGCGCCAACGAGCTGCTGTGCGAGTGCCTCAGCGGCACTCGTGGTGGTCTTGAACGAGCCACCGTAGACGCCTTCGGCGAGGAACTTCAGCGCCTGATCGACACGGCGCTGTGGCGCAACGTCGACGGCCTTCGGGACCGAGATACCACCGTATTTCAGGCGGACAGTCTCTTCTCGAGGAGCGCTGTTCTCGACAGCACTGACGAGCACCTGAATCGGGTTCTCGTCGGTGCGCTCGTGAACAATTTCGAACGCCTCAGTAACGATAGAGGTGGCAAGCTGCTTCTTGCCAGTGTTTTCGTCAGTCTGCATCAGGCGGTTGATGAGCCGCTCGACGATGCTGATTTCGCTTTTCTTGAACTGCTTGTCGGCGTGACGACCCATCGTGTGCGCGATCGGCGTGACCGTGATGTAGCGCTCGGTGGAGGGGTCACGGTACTCGATGTTCGTGATCTCCCACTCGCCGAACAGCTTGGCACGGGCCGTTTCGGTCTCGCTCTCTTCAGGTTCGTCAGCCTCAGGTGTGTCTTCGGCACTCATGATTAGCGGACAGGTTTCTCCGCGTTCCCGCGGACAAGCTCAATCAGAGAGACACCGTTGACTTTCTCGACCTTGTAGTTGACACCGGAGAGGTCGCCCATCGCGCGGCCTTTCGCCCCACCGATACCCGCGATAGTGACCTCGTCGTGCTCGTCAATGAAAGAGATAGCGCCGTCACCGGGACAGAACGCGGTGACCTGCTTACCGTTCTTGATGAGCTGAACGCGGACACACTTCCGGATAGCGGAGTTCGGCTGCTTGGCCTCGATGCCGACCTTCTCCAGTACGATACCTCGACCCTGCGGCGCCCCTTCGAGCGGGTCGGACTTCTTGCCCAGCCCGCGCTCACGACGTGCATAGTCGGAATCGGACCACCGGTGTTGCTGGCGGTCCTTTTTGAGTTTGCGTGCGGCGTACTTGCCGTTCGCCATAGTGCGTATCAGTATCCCTCGGAGGTACTTAAGACTCCTCTTTTGTATCCAGCCGGCAGAGGCGGCGTGTGTGGCGTTCTGTCCCACATATTGTTGCTACTCAAGTTAGAGTAATTATTTTTGATAATGGGGGAGTGGCGTTTATACTGGCCGTACAGAATTACCTCAATAATAGTTTCTTCTGAAGATATGAAGCTCAGCACACGACTCCCATCGGCGGTACGGAAGAGCTACTTCCGAAAGTTCGGTCTCGCTGTCGTAGTGATAGCTCTCGTTGTGACCAGTGCAGGGCTGGTTGCAGCGGACGCGATTGCCAGCGACCTGACCGAACAGCGAACCAACGAACTCAGGACCACTACCCAGCAGGAAGCCACCTCGATAGAGGGCTGGCTCACACAGGCAAGCCGGTCCGTCCGGCTGCTCTCGAACCACTACTTCGTCAGCGATTCGACAGCGACACGGGCCGAAGCGACGCTCGTACGAGAGCAAGAGCGGATGGGGGGGTCGATCCACGCCATCCACCTGGTCGACGGGACGACCAACACCATCGAGCGAAGCACAATAGAACGCTACCGCGGTACATCCTTGGACGAGTACGGAGTCGCATGGCGGCGCGGCTCGCTGATACTGAGCGGAACCGACGATGTCGCCCAGTCGCGTGTGTACAAAGAAGGTGATCACCACTACATGGCCTTTGCCAGCCATGTTCCCCAGACCAACTTCGTGACGGTCGTCGTCTACAACGTCACACAGCGGTCACAGACCTTTAGAAACTCTATCGAGGGCGGCGAGACGCAGATCGTTGAAGTCACGGACACGAAAAACGAGGTCGTATTCTCGGACAACGCATCACGAATATTCGACCGCTATGACGACGGAATAGAGCAACGCGTCGTCAGCACCGGCATTAACGGCACGACTGGGACCCTGCAGTCCGGTGGGGAAGTGTGGGGATACACCAAGATTGAGGAGATGAACTGGGTCGTCATCAAACGAGCGCCGGTCGACAACGCGTTCGCGCTCCGTAAGACGGTCCAGCGCGACATATTCGCCCTCATCGGTCTGGCACTGGTCAGTTTCCTCCTGTTCGGTGCCTTCGTCGGCCGCGACATCCGAAAGTCACTCTCAGGAGTTACACAGCGCGCCGAGGCGCTAGCCAGGGGCGAGTTCGATGACCACATCGAGAAGACAGACCGCCTCGACGAGGTCGGACAGGTCCAGGATGCCTTCGCCGAAATCCAGTCCTATCTCGGCACCGTCGCAGCACAGGCTGATGCGCTCTCCAACCAGGAGTTCGACGACCCAGTCCTTGACGAAGAGGTTCCCGGACGACTGGGGACGTCGCTCGATGCGATGCGCAGTGACATCCAGCAGTTCATTGACGACATCGAGACGGCGAAAGCCGACGCCGAGACGGCCCAGCAAGAGGCGGAAGCGCTCGCCGACTCGCTCGAACAACAGGCCGAGGAGTTCTCGGCCGTGATGCGTGAGGCGGCCGACGGCGACCTCAGCCAGCGGCTCGACACCGACACGGACAACGAAGCGATGGCCGACATCGCCGCCGCGTTTAACGACATGCTTGCCCAGCTCGGCCAGACTGTCGTCCACATCCGTGAGTTCGCCGACGACGTCGACGACTCCGCGGACCAGATTACCGCCAGTGCCACCGAAGTCCGTGAGGCCAGCGAGGAGGTCAGCGAGTCCGTCCAGGAGATCGCCGCCGGGGCAGAGAAACAGTACGAGAACATCGAAGAGACCGCCGACGAGATGTCTAGCCTCTCTGCGACAATCGAAGAGGTCGCAGCGCAGGCCGATGAGGTCGCGGCTACGTCCAACGAGGCCGCTGACATCGGCGAAACTGGCAGTGAACGGGCAACGAAGGCCGCCGAAGTGATGAACGACATCGAAGCGCGGGCCGACGAAACCATCGACCGTGTGGAG
>JBDGPY010000036.1:0-8266 GCA_042219425.1 Haloarcula sp.
TCGAGAAACTGCTGTACATGCTCAAGCGGGACTTCGTCGGCTACGCCCGCATCGACGGCGTCAAACACGACATCAACGTCGAAGACATCTCCTGTGACGGGTACAACTCCCGGGTGTTCGTCTACCACACCGACTACGAGCAGATCATTTCGAACGTCGAACACGGTGAGGGTGAACTCGACGACTTCGTCGTGAAACTGGCACAGCGCTCTGGGAAAGGTATCTCCAAGCGACAGCCACAGGTCGATGCGACCCTCCCGGACGGTTCGCGTGCCCAGCTCACGCTCGGCCGCGAGGTATCCGACCACGGGACCAACTACACTATCCGTCAGTTCAAGGATGTCCCATTCACGCCAATTGACCTCATCAACTGGAACACCTTCTCGCTGGACGAGATGGCGTTCCTCTGGCTCTGCATCGAGAACAACAAGAGCCTCATCTTCGCCGGTGGTACTGCCTCGGGGAAGACGACCAGTCTGAACGCCGTCTCGCTGTTCATTCCGTCGAATTCGAAAATCGTTTCGATTGAGGACACACGAGAGGTCGAACTGCCACAGCGCAACTGGGTGGCAAGCGTCACTCGTCCCTCATTCGGTGAAGACGACAAAGGCGATGTAGACGAGTTCGACCTGCTTGAGGCCGCGCTCCGGCAACGACCCGATTACATTGTTATGGGTGAGATTCGTGGTGAGGAAGGGCGGACGCTGTTCCAGGTCATGTCGACCGGGCACACGACCTACACTACGTTCCACGCCGACTCCGTCGGTGAGGTCATCAAACGCTTCACGACCGAACCAATCAACGTCTCGAAGACGCTGTTTACCGCACTGGACCTGGTTTCGATCCAGACACAGACCCGGGTGGACGGCAGCAAGGTCCGCCGGAACAAGTCGCTGACCGAGATCAACGAGTACTCCGCCGAAAACGACGAAATCAACGTCCGTGACGTCTACGAGTGGCGCGCCGAGACGGACGAGTACATCCAGATGGGGAACTCGAACACGCTCGAAGAGATCAAGTTCGACCGCGGCTGGACCCAGGACAAACTCGACGAGGAGCTGTTCAAGCGCAAGGTCGTCCTCGCGTACCTCATCGAGCAGGGGCTGAACACCTACACGGAGGTCGCTGCGACCATCCAGGCGTTCATCAACGACCCGGAGACCATCCTGACGCTCATTGCGAACGACCAGCTCGAACTGTCGCTTGAGGACCTCCGGGAGATGGAGTCGGTCAAGATAGACATCGACCCGGCGAAAGAAGAGATGGTTCCACGTCCCGACGCCCCGCCGGAGATGCTTGAGGAGACGAAACAGGTTCTGGACAACGCGCAACCCCTGTTTGATACGTACCAGAGCCGAGAGACATCCGACATCGTGTCGGCGTTGATGGATTCCGAGGAGAGCGACGACGAAGACAAGATCGAGTTTGGGCAGTTCGTTCCGAAAGCCGGGGCGGAGGCAGATAGCGAATGAGTCTCGATACACCGGGCCAGCAACAGCTGGGGAGTGGCGGGACACTTGGGGACACGTTTTACCCGGTGTACAAGATGGTGTTCAACGACGAGGGTGACTTCGTCGATAGCATCGAGGACAAGCTTGCTCAGGCCCGAATGGCCGACAATGTCGAGATGTTTCTCGCACGATCGCTGGCGGTCGGCGTTACCGCTGGCCTCGCGCTGTGGTTAGTCGGGACTTTCCTCGGCTACCTGCTTGTCCAACTGCTGTTCTCCGGCGGACAAGCGCCGACGTTGATCGGGATTCCCGTTCCCGAGAACGTCTCGGTGATTCTCGACGTTTTGAAGCTCCCGTTCCTCGTTCTCACGACTGGAATCATATTCGGTGCGATCGGGTTCGCTATCGGCTTTGGCTCGCTCGTGTCGATACCGTACTTCCGTGCAAACGCACGTGAGCGCGAGATCAACGTACTGCTCTCGGACTCAATATCGTTCATGTACGCGCTGTCCGTGGGTGGTCTCAACCAACTCGAAATACTGCAGTCGATGGGACGAGCAGAAGACACCTACGGGGAGGTCGCAAAGGAGTTCCAGTCCATCGTCTTGGAGACGGAGTACTTCGACACCGACTATCGGACGGCAGTCCGTAATCAGGCGATTCAGACCCCTTCTGACGAACTATCACAGTTCCTGACTGATATGCTCTCTATCATCAACTCCGGCGGGGACATGACCTCCTTCCTTGAAGATCAGAAGGAAAAGCACATGCGGACCGCCAGGCAGGAACAGGAGAAGATGCTGGAAACGCTGGAACTGTTCGGCGAGATGTACATGACGCTCTCGCTGTTCCCGCTGCTTCTCATCATAATTCTGGTCATCATGTCGATGATGGGCAACGCCAAGCAGTCGCTCATCTACGGGACCGTGTATGGGCTGATTCCGCTGACTGGCCTGGGTTTTCTCGTCCTCGTTTCGACTGTCACGCAAGACTCGATCGGGGACGGCTACCTTCGAGCGAACGGCGAGGAGACGGAACTCGTCGTCGACGAGGGCGTCGGCGTGTTCAACCTTGGTCTCATCGAGAGCTACGCGGGGACATACAGCGTCTTCGACCGCATCAAGAGCCGGGAAGGAACCCATGAACTTGTGGAGATTCTCAAACGGCCCGACCTGTTCTTCCGGGACCACCCACTGCTGGTGTTGGGGCTGACGATTCCGCTGTCGATTCTCGCCGTCGTCGTGGCCATCCTCCTCGACTGGGCCCCGCTGACGCTTGACGGGATGATCGCGGTCCCGGTCCGCTCGACGTTCTTCTGGGTGTACGTTCCGTTGTACATCAATTTCGTGCCGCTGACGATATTCTATGAGTGGAACCTCCGCTCACGGAAGGCTATTATCGGGAACCTCTCGGAGAACCTCCGGAAGCTCGCGTCGGCCAACGACACCGGCATGACGCTGCTTGAATCGATCAAGGTCGTCTCCGAGACGTCGGCCGGCAAACTTTCAGACGAGTTTGAGACGATCCATGCGAAGGTCAACTACGGGACCAGCCTGAAAGACGCCCTCCGGGAGTTCAACAACAAGTATCACGTCCCCCGTCTGGCCAGGACGGTCAAGCTCATTGCGGAGGCCCAGGAGGCGTCTAGCCAGATACAGGACGTGCTCTCGACGGCGGCACAGGCATCGGAGAATCAGGACGACATCGAGCGCGAGCGCAAGTCCCGGACGCGGATGCAGACGGTCATTATCATCATGACCTACCTGACGCTTTTGGGCGTGATGGCGCTGCTGAAAACACAGTTCCTCGACGTGATGGCTGGACTCGCGACGCAGGCGTCAGGGTCAAGCAGCGCGGGCGCGCCCGGCGGTGGGTTTGGAGGCAGCGTCGACACCGACCTCCTGTCGATGCTGTTCTTCCATGCGGTAACGTTGCAGGCGCTGCTGTCGTCGTTCATCGCCGGCTATATCCGCGAAGTGAAGCTTATCGCTGGGGTAAAGTTCGCAGTCATCTTGTCGACGATTGCACTGATCGTGTGGATCGCAGTCGGGTAGCGGTCCAGTGCGACTAAACTGATAATATGGGTGTGGGATATGGATTCAAGAGCACAGACGCCGCAGGACTTCGCTGTCGGAGTGAGCGTCCTGCTCGTGACGGTGATCGGGGTGTTAGCGTTCGTACAGGGCAGTGCAGTTGGCGTGTACGAGTCCCCGGACGTACAGCGGAACCAACCAATCGCGGACAGAGCGGCGACGTACCTCGTTGAGAACTACTCCGTCGACGGGACGCGAAACCACGTCCGCTACAACGCAAGCGGTGGGATCAACGAGTCCCTCAACTCGGACACTGCCGAACTCGACGGCCTCAAGGAGCAGGCTGGGCTCGTCGTCGCTACGGAGCGCCGGGTCAACCCACGGGTGAACGTGACCGTGCTCAACGCGTCGACGCTCAAGAGGGGGTCGCGCGTCCCCGCTGTCGACGACCATACTGAGCGACTTGCCTGGGGGCCGGATTCGGCCGATAGGACGAACATTGCGACGACGTCACGTGTCGTGAAACTGACCAACGCAACCGGTCAGTGCGATCCGGTCTGCTGGCTTGTCGTGAGGGTGTGGTGACAATGCGTGGCCAAGCGTACACGCTAGAAGGAGTCCTCGCGGCTATCGTCGTCGTGACCGCCACAGTGTACGGTCTCGCTACTGTCGACACCGGCCCATTTCAGACTGGGACGGAACAGCGAATCGCTAAACTGGAGACGCAGGCGAGTGACACGCTTTCGCTGGCGGCTGAAACTGGTGCCCTGCACAACGCGACGAGGTGTTACAGCGTCGGGACGCCGACACTCAATGGAAACCAGACCGGTAGCTCCACTGAGTTCGAGCGGATGCTGAACCACACCTTTGACCAGCAGAATACCGAGTACGACCTCTACTTGAGCTACTGGGACGCTGATGCCGGTACCAGGAAAACCGTGATAGCCTCACAGGCAACGAGCCGGTCGGCAAATGACCGGCCAGCCGATGCGGCTGTCGCGACCGAGACGGTGACGCTCACAGACGATATGCCGACCCGAATCGGCGAGTGTATCACATCCGGCCCGGAGCTTTCGGTGGTTGATACCTACTTTGCACCCGATGCGGAACCAGACTCTGTTGTCTACAACGTTGTGGAGGTGCGTCTGGTCGTATGGTAGCCCGAGAGCGCGGCCAACTGCTGTTGGTCGGCGGTATCGCTGTCGCCATTGTCGTGTTCAGTACGATTCTTTTTGCCCATAGTCTGGCTGTTTCAGACGGGATTACGACCGCCGGCAGCGCCGACACCATCGAACGCACGGCCGACCGCGAGGCCTCTGTCGAGCGTGATCTCGGTCGGCTTGCGACCGAAGCACGTGGCGACGATCTCGATGGGTTCGAGAAGCGGTACGAACACGCACTCCAGAACTACACCAGAACGCACAACCGGGTCGTCAGTATCCGGGACGGGACGTACCTCAACGCAACGCTGAACGAGTCGGCGTCGCTCGGGACCGAGGTCAATCAAACGGGGTCGTCGAGATTTACGCGACCCGGGGGAACCGGCTCGAACGTCGACTGGACGATCGCTTCTGACGTACGCCGGGTCGTCGTCTTCAATCTGACCGTGAAGGACATCCCCGGCGCGGGTACGCCGTTCACCCTCGTCGTCGAGGGGGACAGCGGCGGGACCTGGACGCTCGAAGTAACGGAGACGAGCCCCGGCGCTGTCAAGCACGTGATCGTCAACGGCGGGCCGAGCGCGTGTGCCGACACCGGCGACGCTGAAATCGACGCGCTCGAGGGGACCTGTTCGATCGGCGGCACGTCGGGAACGTTCACCACCTTCACGTCGACGCTCGATGCACCGTACACCGTTCGCATCGAGAAGGGCAACAGGGCGCGCGGATCGTATCGGTTCGCCGCTATCGGGAATTTCCCTAGCACGAGCTACGACACCGGCGATACCGCGCCATACCCGGTCGTCCCCGCGGTCGACACCACGTACGACACGCCGCCCGCGAGCTACAATCGGACGGTCCTCGTGGAGGTGAACAGCACGTGATAGATGGACTCCGTCGCGACGATCGCGGCGTATCGCCGGCTGTGACGCAGGCACTGACCATCGGCATCACGTCGCTGCTGGTGACCGGGCTTCTCATCGGTGGGAGCCAGATGGTCGACTCACAGCGGGAACGGGTTACCGAGCAAGCCCTCGAAAACGTTGGAGACAGTATTTCGCGTGATCTCCTTCGTCTCGACTCGTTCGACACTGAGACTCTCAATACATCGGTGTCGTTCCGGGCGACGTACCCCGAACGGATTGCCGGAAAATCCTACAACGTCGAAGTAACAGCTAATTCAACGCACACGCACGTGTACGCGAACGCTACGTCGTTGAACCGATACACTGTGGTTCGGTTCCGGAACGAGACGAACGTCTGCCAGTCGTTCGCGTTTGGTGGGCCGCTGTCAGTCAGATACAACGCGACGGCCGACTGTATGGAGGTAGCGCAAGGATGAGTCCCCAAGCACGGGACGAACGCGGCGTGTCAGATCTGCTCGCGTTCACACTTACATTCAGCATCATCGTAACGGGGATCGCGCTGGTCTCCATCAGTGGCCTCGGTGCGTTTGATACGATTCAGCAGAGCGCCGCGACAGACGTCGCCGAGACGACGATGGTTGGATTCGCTGAGACCACGAGCGATCATATTCAGGACGGGGCCTCGCGTCGGACTACCAGTATGAAACTGCAAGGTCATGGGCTCTATCAACAGTCCTCAGTTCTCAACGTCACTGTCGACGGCGACTCGACGCATATCGAAAGCCGTGCGCTCGTCCGAGAAACCGACACGGATACAGATATCGTCTACTCCAGTGGCGCGGTGTACAGAGTCCAGCGCGAGGGACTCGTCGTCTCGCGTGCGCCGCGCTTTCGATGCAGTTCGGACAGCGCCTATCTCTCGGTGCTCTCTCTCGCTGGACAGGCCGACTATGCCTCGTCCGGCCGTGTGAGATTGAAGACATCGGTATCGGAACAGACGCTCGTTTCGCCTGCGGCCGGCCGCTCGCCGTCCGCATCGACGGTGTCAGTCAATGTCTCGAACACAGCCTATCCAGCGGCGTGGCAGCGACTCTTCGAGAGGAAACTGTCGAACTGGGACCAGCATTCCACGGAAGCGCAGACGTACCGCTGCACCGGAATCGAACGCGCTGTAGTTCACAACACGTCGGCCAGCCTCGAGACTGTCTCCTGATACACAACCGACCGTCTGAGACGCAATCGAACCCGAACTGCTTCTGACTGGCCATCTCGGAACACAATCAATAGATCCGACTACGTAGCAGTGCTAGTCATGCGGTGGGCCCGAGAGCAGAAATGACTGAAGTGGCATAATCTGACTCGTCAGTCCTGCCACTCTAATCTCAAGGGTTAAACCACAGCGATGCCCTGGGTGTATGGGTAATAAATATGTCACAATCCAATACCGCGTAGATAGTCTGACAATTCACCCAGTTATTCTCTAGATATTATCTTGATATGCATTGGATGTGTAGCCTTGAATGGGGATACTATCAAGCTATCCGTAATTCTGATTCCAGAAGCCATAACCACAGTATTTTCATTTCTTGGCAACCATTGGCAAGGTAGTACTATTACCCTTCGATTCCTATGATAGGATACTAATGAAGAAGCAAGAACTTATTCACCTCCACAGTCTCCTCGCACAGGTACAGCATCACTACGAGCTCGAATCGGACTCCGACGTTGAACACGATCTGTACACTGAGTTCGGTGTCAAGCCGACATCGATTCACAAATCGAAGACGGACCACAAGGAAGCCGTCTTCGCGCTCGCGAAGGGGCTGACAGAAGACATGGCGGAAGAGGCTGCCGAGCAGCGCCCGATGACTGCCGACTGATCTGGCCCGCGTTCTATTTGTCACCCATTCTGCCAGTCTCACCACTACTCCCCTAGCCTGTAGGCTCTGTCCCGTGCGTCAATGAACTGATTCATGGTACGCGCTATCGCGACTCTCAAACGACTTATACGGTTCGCGCCTGTACATACATTAGTGAGCGATAATTCAGGGCGGCGGAATCTCCGCATGCCTACAAGTGACGAAATGTTTGCAGTGGTAACGGAACACCTCGGTGGGAATCATGTCCGCATCCGCTGTGAGGACGGTGAAACCCGGCTCGGTCGGATCCCCGGCCGCATGAAGTTCCGGACCTGGATTAACGAGGACGACATCGTGCTCGCCGAGCCGTGGGACTGGCAGGACGAGAAGGCCAACATCGAATGGCGCTACAAGGGCCAAGACGCTGACCAGCTCCGCTCGGAAGGTCACATTGACTCGCTGACCGCCTAATTTTATCACTGTACACGCGCCCCAGTTCCTGACAACCCTGAGACCCATCTCCAGCGACTCTGTTGACGATCTCAGTTTCACTCTCGGCTACTTGCATGTAAGCGTACGCACTGAGGGTGAACGCAGGCGCGCGCGCTGGCCACGTAACGGTGAGTCAGTACCGATACTTATTGATATATAATACTCAGATGTCCCCGCTTCGACCGGAGATATGACAGAGTCCAAAAATATCTACATGTAGAATTGTAGATGTCCCGCTGTTGTATGGCGGTTATGAATGTCACGTAATCACGTTATGTACGCGTCGTGTGTATCCAATACAGGGCGGCTGCGAGACGATTCATTTATATGTCCCCCACCCATCGAATTGAATGCGAAGGTCGCATCGGGCGACGTGCCCAAGGCGACACGCTCGGACGGCCACCT
>JBDGPY010000129.1:0-8202 GCA_042219425.1 Haloarcula sp.
TGATACACCGCAATAGTGTGCCCGTCGAGTGTCAGTTCACCCATCTCGCCGAGATACGTGCCGAACTCATCGACAGAAGACTGGACCGCCCACTCACCGTCGTTGTTGCCGCGGACGGCGTAGAACGACCAGTTGCCGTCAAACGGTGTCACAGAGAACGGAGCCACGAAGTCGCCGCAGTGGACGACGGCCTCACAGCCTATATCCTCAAACGTCTCGACTGCGGCCTCGACCAGCGACACGTTGTCGTGTGTGTCCGAGACGATGCCGACCTGCATACCGACGACGTTCAGCCGGCACCGACTTGAACGTGTTCCCCTCAGCGGCGGCAGGCAGATAGCGCTGTGCACCACGCAGGCGCGGCGCTTTTATTTAGTCACTGCCTACGACGACCGATGGCACGGGGTCTCATCGGGACGATAGAGCTGATGGTCGCGGTCGTACTCGCTGCGCGGGTCACCCTCCTGGGCGTCGACAACCTCGCCCGCGGCCAGACGGCGATAGGTGCTGTCTTCATCGGGTTAGCCGTGGCGTTACTCGCCATCGAGTGGGTTGCTCCCTCCCCGACAGACATCCCCGGCGCAGTTATCGGGCGGGCGCGCAATGCGCTCCCGGGCGGAACGTCACCCGACAGCGACGACGACTAAGTTTCGTCGCGCCAGCGGTCGGGCTTGTCGGCGGCGAGATACTCTCTGAGAAGTGGTGGGAAGTTCCGACCTTTGAGGTAGCGAAGTCCGAAATCCTCCGCCCAGTTAATGATGCCCTGGTCCTCCGTCACCACGCCGGCCTCCAGTTCGCGGGCGAGTATCAGGAGGTCGAAGTCTTCCCGGGAGTCGAGCACCCCCTGCCGGAGCGTGTCGCGGTACTCGTCGCGCAAATCCGAGATGACCTTGTCCACCTCAGTCATGTGGTCGTGTTCGTCGACCGTTTTGGCCCGCGACTCCTCAGCTTTGCGGACGGCTTTCTCTGAGACGCGGAGGCCGCGGTCGACCCGTTCCGACATCTCGTCGATGAATTCGTACACCAGATCCGCCGGAATCCTCACCTCGTAGTGAGACGGCGACTTCGTAATGACCCACGTGTCCAGTTTCATCGTTATCTCGTTGCTGACTTCCCGGTCCTCAAGCATCGTCGTCAGTTCCGCCTTGATCGACGGCGGCATGTAACAGGAGATGTTGTGGACCAGTTTTGCCTCCGCGATGAGGTCGAGAAGGTCCAGACAGGCCGCCTCCAGGTCTTCGTCCGGACCTCGTATCTCCGGAGTGAGAAACAGCGACGTATCGAGGACGAACCGCTGTTTGAGGGGGCGGTCAACCATAGAGACCCTACAGTAGCCATCTACTAATACTCTCTGACAGTTTCGACGCTGACACGCGCCAGCAGTATTTTAGTCGTATGTCAACAAGGGGCATGTATGTCGCGAGACTGGGGGTCGGTGTTCGACATCGGAACCAACCCCGAGGACCTACTGGAACACTTCAATACCGAGTGGTTTCGCGGCCGTGAGTACAGGCACCTCAGCGACGCGCGCCACGGTGTCGAGCGAGGGACAGCTATCGTCGGCGACGTTGTCGTCCGCGGGTATCCCTCGATGCCGCGTGCGCTCGTCCTCGAACCGGCGGTACGGGAGATGTTCGACGGCCCCGTCTCCATTGAGGAGAAGCTCAACGGGTATAACGTCAGAGTTGCTCGGATCGACGGCGAACTGCTGGCGTTCACCCGGAGCGGATTCATCTGTCCGTACACCACCCGGAAAGTCGAGTCACTACTGGATGCCGAGGAATTCTTCGACGACCATCCCGAGTACCTGCTGTGTGGCGAGGTCGTCGGTCCAGAGACCCCCTACACCAGCCACGACTACGCAGAGGTCGACGAGATCGGGATCTACATCTTCGATATTCGCCACCGCGAGAGCGGAACGCCGATGGACACCGAGCGACGGCTGGACTGCTGTGAGATCTACGGCCTCGACAGCGTCGCCCACTTCGGGACGGTCTCACCGAGCGCGGCCGTCGACGCAGCGCGCGAGCAGCTAGACCGGCTGGATGCCCGTGGACGGGAGGGCGTGGTCCTGAAATCGGCCGACGGGTCACAGGCACTGAAGTATACGACGAGCGCTATTCACCGGGCCGACCTCGAACACGCCTTCGAGCTCCCCTTCGATTACGGCCGCGACTTCGTGTTCACCCGCATCATGCGCGAGGCGTTCCAGGCCGTGGAGCTCGGCGAGTCGCCCGAAACTATCCAGGAGCGGGCACAGCAGTTGGGTGAGGCGATTCTTCGCCCCGCCGTTGAGACGATTCGCTCGGTCGAGGCGGGTGACACGGTCGGTAAGAGCCACACTGTTCGCGGCGACCCAGAAATCATCCGGGACCTCCTCTCGTACTTCCGCGATCAGGGCCTGAAACTCCACGTCGAGCGCGACGAGACCGACGGCGGAGAGCGGATCGTCACGTTTACGAAGGTCGCACAGTCGACACGCGATAAGACTATCTATTACCTGAACGGTGGCACCATCGACGAGTGAGTAGATCGGAGCCGACGCCAAGTATCGGCCGTCTCAGTCGGCAGCGATAGTCTCGCCGGCTTCAGCCAGCAGTTCGTCGATGGAGCGGTCGCTCGGTTCGTTCTCAAGCAACACGTCGATGGGCAGCGTCGGCGCGCCGTCGACGAGGTTCTCCATCAACACGAGCCGTTCGCGGGCCCGAGACATCCCGACGTAGAACACGCGGCGTTCGTTGTCGGTCAGCGTCGGCACAGGGGTGGTGTGTTTGGTAAACTCCTCAAGGCCCGGAACGTCGATTCCCCGCTGGTCGACGGTCGCGGCCATCTGCTCGACGACCTTCTCGGTAAGGTCGGTCGCGACGAACACGTGGTCGGCCTCGCGGCCTTTGGCGGAGTGGATGGTACCCACGCGGACGCGGTCAGTGTCCATTCCGGTGAACTCACTGGTGAAGTAGGCGTCAACCGTCCGCTCCTGGAAGTTCGTCACTTTCCGGAGCATGTCGCCGGCCGAGGCCGCGTCGGGAAGGAACGGCACGTGGTCGCGGACCACGTCGGGTTCGATTTCGATGTCGGCAATGTCCATGTCCTCGTGGGACTCGTCGATCTCTTCCAGTGTGTCGAAGAGATCGTCTCGTTCGCCGGTACCGAACGCGGAGTCGACGAGCATATCGGCGAGGCGGCGCGCTTGCAACACGGTGAGCGGTTCATCGGCGTCGACGGCTTCGAGTCCCTTAACATACTGCGTAAGCCGGTCGGTCCACATCCGCTGGTCGGTCAGACAGGAGAAGGGAATGCCGTTGTCGATGAACTCATCGATGAACTGGAACATCTGGTAGCGTGCCCGGAACAGCACCATCACCGTCTCGTCTGACTGCTCGATGGTCCGTGTGACGTTCCGTGCGAGGTCGAACATCGACGGGTTCTGGACCGCTTCGACCCGGCCTCCTTCCTTGCGCGGGTTGAGGTCTTTCTCCTGTCGCTTTTCGATGTGGCGCACCTCGCGGTTGACGACATTGAGGATGCGTGACGGGAGTCGGTAGGAGTTCGGTAGCACCTCATCCTGGGTGACAGTCTCTTCGAGCAGGAGGTCCGGATCTGCACCCTGCCAGGCGTAGACGACCTGGTCGTCGTCGCCCGCGATGAGTACCCGCTCCATGTGTGGCTTCCACTCGTCGTACACATCGTACTGCAGCGTCGTGATGTCCTGGAACTCGTCGATGATGAGGTAGTCGACGTTGGGCAGCAGCGAGCGCTGGGCGACCTGTTCAAGCATGTCGGCGAAGCCTGTCAGGTCGTTCTCACCTTTATAATTGCGCCAGCCGCGGATGGCGCTTGGCACGTCAACGCGGTCGTCGTCGGTCGGCCACGTCGGCGTGTACTTGTTGCCGGTCTGGGCGTTGTCATCTATCTCCGGCGGTAGTCGGACCACCTCTTCGTCCCACTTGAACGGGACGTCATACCAGTCGGCCACGTCACGGCGGGTCCGCTGGAGCCACTGACTCGTTGCGATAATCTTGTTTCCGAGTGTCGTCGAGCGGGCTGACCGGCGTCGAGACCCCTCGTACTCGTCTTCGTAGTCGATACCGAACTCCTCGCAGAAGTCCTCCTTGTCGTCCTCGCCGACGACATCGCCACGAGAGAGATTCAGCAGTTCGTACGCTTTCGCGTGCATCGTACAGACGTTCCCACGAAGGGCACGTGGTGACGTCCCGAGTCGCTCCGCAAGTCGCTCGCGAATCTCGGCAGCCGCGGCTCGCGTGTACGAGACGACCAGTACGTCACGGAAGTCGACATCGTCGTCTTCCAGCAGTTCGTCGACGCGATCAAGCAATGCTGTCGTCTTCCCGCTACCGGGCCCACCGAACAGGCGGACAACCTCGGTGGTCGAATCAGTCATTGAACATGTAGTGGGACCGCGGCCAAATAAACGACGTGCTTTGGCGAGGCAACGCAGATCCCGAGTTCGGTCACCGATACAGCGAGACGTACAGCATCGCGAATCCGATGATGAATGGGATCGTCTCCGCCATCTGGAAGAACACGCGGACGAGAGGCCCGGTCTCGCCAGCGCTCAGTTGCGTGATGACACTGGAGATAGCGACACCCATGCTGATGAAGGCGAACCCGACGAACGCGGACTGGAGCTGTTCCGAAGGCCGCTTCCGGTAGGCCTGGAAGCTGATGAGAGTGATACCGAGCGTCAGCCCAAACACCACCATCCGCATCAGGATGAGCACGCCACGTGCGATAGCTACACCGGTCGTCATGCGAAGCTCTCCTCGCTGGGAAGCGGCAGTAGACTCATTCTGGGTTCAGCTCGTCCCAGAGCTGGCTGAACCGGTCGGGGAGGTTCTCCTCCCGGTAAATGCGTACTTTGTACTCCTCGTCTTCGAGCGAGATAACTGTCGATTCGAAATTGGACTCGTACACCTTGTAGTGGTTCCCGTCCTCGGCAACGAGCGTCCGGTCGGTGACGAGGTCGTACTCGCCAAGTAGTTCGATACGTCGATACACAGTCGGCAGCGAGAGATCGCATTCCTCAGCGAGCTCTTTTGCCGACTGTGGTTCCCGGCTGATAGCTGCCAGCACGCGTCGTGCGTGCTGGTCACCGATCGTATCGAGAATCTCTTCGATGCTCTGATCCTCAGCCACTACTCGTTGATTCACGTAATATTATATAAATGTTTTCGAGCAGTACGGCGGTTTCACGTTCAGAAAACACTGCCCCGTTTATATGCCAATAGCCCCAGAAGGAGTGACTGCGGACTGCGTTCAGGTGAGACGATGTCCGGAGACAACCTCCGTCGCGTGACGACGGGCAAGAGACAGCGCGAGACAGCCGACCAGAGAGTGACCCCCCTCGATGGAACGGAGCACCCGCGTTCGCATGACCCCCCCAGTCGTGACGCCATCTCGGAGCCGCTGTTGGCTTCGGTCATCGACAACATCGTCGATGGCGACGTTACGGTCGACGATGGACTTGTAACGCAGAGTCTGGAGGAAGTCCTGCTGGCGATGATCGCAGTCGCCGATAGTGGGACTCACGGGACCGGACTGATGGAGAAACTCGCAACGCAGTTCGGGACCGAACTGAGCCCGGGAACGGTGTACCCCCGTCTCCACGATCTGGAAGCACAAGACACGCTCCGGATGCACGAGATGGTCCAGACGAAACAGTACGCGATTTCCGACCCCGAAACTGCAGCGGAGCAGATATCGGAGGCCGCATACCAGCACCTCGCACTCGGGCTGTTCCTTCAGGCATCGCTCGACGCGATGTGACAGCCACTTCCAGCCCTCACTTGGCCAACTCCTGACACCACTTGACCCCCATGTCGGGCGACGGCCAGGGACTACCCATTTCCTTGCTGTCAAAAACGACAGTCATAGCGGTACCTACCGCTGGTTCCGAATCGACCGCAAAAAGTTATTTCAGTGTCTCCACTACCAGTTCTGCCACTATGAGTTCAGAAATAGCGAGACCGGCCCGGGCCAGTCAGGCTACTGGTGTCCAGCCACACACCGAGCACTGTGCCGCTGTCGATTCGTGAAGGCCGCCACAATCCGGACACTGCTTCTTGTTATAGCTCTCTTCCCAACCGGTCTGGTCGACATCGTGACCACGCTGAGAGAGGAACTCGTCGAACATATCGTCACTACTCGGTGCGGACGCCATACATGCTATGGTATATCACACCAGTATATAGGTTTAATGGTATTGAGAAACATTGCCATAGAATTTGACAATGCCATTATTTCATTGATACTTTTATCAATTACCGAAGTGGCGATCGGACAGTGATTGGCCTCGTCGGTAGTTCCGTCTCAGGCCGAACATGTTCACCCCCATCGCCAGCGACTGAGAACCACGGTCTCCCTTCTTATTTGGGTGTGGAAAATTTCGAATTACATGGAACTCAAACGCAAGACGATCGCGAAGGTGATTGCCGCCGCCTTCGTGTTCAACCTCATCGTTATGGGGGCCGGCGCATGGATGGCGTATCAGGAAGCGCCACCGATACCTGAGAAAGTCGTCGGACCCGACGGACAAACGGTCGTCGTCGGCGAAGACATCCGCGACGGCAAGAAGGCGTTCCAGAGAGACGGGCTGATGAACCACGGCTCGATTCTCGGCAACGGCGCGTACTACGGCGCTGACTACACCGCCGACGCGCTGGAGTTGAAGACCAAGTATATGCGGACGTACTACGCGGAAGAGCGCTACGGCGTGGAGTACGAATCGCTGACCTCGGCCGAGCAAGCCGCCGTTGACGATGATGTCAGGCAGGACCTCAGCGGGGAGTACGGCGGTGGCAACATCGAATACTCTGCCGCGGCGCTGTACGCCCACGAACAGGTTCGCCAGGAGTACGTCGAGCGGTACCATGAGGGGAGCCACGAGCGCGGCGTTCCCGAAGGGATGATAGACTCCGAGGCAGATGCCCGGCAGTTCGCCGACTTCGCCATGTGGACGGCGTGGTTCTCCCACACCGACCGCCCGGGCGGTGAGCACTCCTACACGAACGACTGGCCCTACGAGCCCGCCGCCGGCAACAACGCGACCGGCGCGGCGATGACCTGGAGCGTCATCGCGATGGTGTTGCTGGTAGCTGGGGCTGGCTTCGGTATCTGGCTGTACCGGTCCGTCGAACTCCCGGAACCCTCCGCTGGCGATCTCTCGGTGCCGGAGCCGGGCGACGTGAGTATCTTCCCCAGCCAGCGGGCGGCCTTGCGGTTCATCCCGGTCGCCGCGGGGTTATTCCTCGCACAGGTGTTGCTCGGCGGATTGCTCGCCCACTTCTACATCGAGCGGGCCGGATTCTTCGGCATCGAGGAGATATTCGGCGTCCACATCCTCCAGCTCCTGCCGTTCGCGATGGCGAAGACCTGGCACATCGATCTGGGCATCCTCTGGATTGCGGCGACGTGGCTCGGCGCTGGACTCTTCCTCCCGCCGCTGCTGACTGGCCACGAACCGAAACGACAGTCGACGTACATCGACACCCTGCTCGGGGCCATCGTGGTCGTCACCGTCGGCGGCCTCGGCGGAATCTGGCTCGGCTCGCACGGCTACTTCGGCGACCTCTGGTGGGTCGTCGGCAACGAGGGACTAGAGTACCTCGAAGTCGGCAAGCTCTGGCAGGTTGGGCTGCTGGTCGGCTTCGGCCTGTGGGCCGTCCTCTCGATTCGCGGCCTGAAGCCGCTGCTGGACCGCGAGCCGGTGTTCGGCCTCGCACACATGATCCTGTACGCCGGTGGCTCTATCGCCCTCCTGTTCACGGCCGGGTTCTTCTTCACCCCGGAGACGAACATCGCGGTCACGGAGTTCTGGCGCTGGTGGGTCGTCCACATGTGGGTCGAGGGTGCCTTCGAGTTCTTCATTGTCGCTATCGTCGGATTGACGCTGGTGTCTATGAACCTGCTCAGCCGGCGCAGTGCCGAGAAGGCGGTCATGCTTCAGGCGCTGCTGGTGATGAGTACGGGCATCATCGGCGTCTCACACCACTACTGGTGGGTGGGGATGCCCGATATGTGGGTTCCCATCGGGAGCGTCTTCTCGACGCTCGAACTCATCCCGCTGGTGTTCATCCTCTATGAGGCACTGGGCCAGTACCAGGCGATGTCCGAGACCGGTGGGTTCCCCTACAAGCTCCCGTTCATGTTCATCATCGCCAGCGGCGTCTGGAACTTCGTCGG
>JBDGPY010000007.1:0-8140 GCA_042219425.1 Haloarcula sp.
ACTTCATGTGTAACCACAAGCTCATCCGCGAGTACGACAACCTCTGGCCGTACCTCCGCGACCTGTACCAGCTACCCGGTGTCGCCGAGACAGTCGACATGGATCACATCACGGAACACTACTACACCACCCACCCCGATGTGAGCCCGAAGCGGATTATCCCGATGGGTCCCGATCCCGACTTCGAGGCAGACCACGACCGCGACGAGCTTTCGGGTGTCCTCCCCGAAGACCTCCTCGTGACGGCGTAAGCGGCTGACTGTCGATAGGGTATCGAGCGCCGACCAGACGAGATAACTTTTATGCACTGAATACCACGTGTGTTCAATGGGAAGTGGGAGAGAGCAAAACCGGGGTGTAAGCCCAGTTATTGGGGTGGTGCTGTTGATCGGGATCGCTGTAACTCTCGCCGCCACCATCGGTGTGTTGGCGCTCGGGTTCAGCGACCAGCAGCCGACGAGCGCGCCGCAGGTGGCCATTGTGGCCGACTACAGCGAACGGACCTCCGGTAATGGGGAGTATCTGAATCTCAGTTTTGGGAGCGGTGACACCGTCTACAGAGACAACCTTTCGGTCGTCATCTCGGGTACGAAGAGTTCCGATGGCACCGACACGACGCTGGACACTGATCCGATACAGGCACAGGCATCGACACGGATCACGTCGGGGACCCAGATCACGATACATCAGGGGCAGTTCACTGGCATCGGTAGCGGGAACCATCTTGATCTGAGCGACGCGACGCTTCGCATCGTCTGGAACCCATCAGACAACCCGGAGTCAGAAACGTACGTTATCTATCGCTGGCCGGACCCGAGCCAGCGAAACTAGTCCTGCTGTCAAGACGACACGTCACTCGCCGGCCAGCGAGAGCGTGACCTCGTCGGTCTCGTAATCTTCGAGGAACGAGCCAGCGCCACCCAGCGAGACGGTCCGGTCACCGATATCCACGACCAGGGTGTGCTCAATCGGGTAGGAGTTCGTCTGTGGCTCGGCCAGCGCCTGTCTCGTCTCGACGACGGTCCCCTCGATGTGGTCAGTATCGTTCTCGGCCCGCACTGGCCGGACCTCCGCGACGACCTGTACCTCGTGACCGGCACGCTGGTGTAGCGTTGCCTGGAGAGCGGCGTGGCGGAAGTCGCGGTAGGTCACCGGCAGTGGGTCCGGGTCGGCGACAGCCACCTCGTCAGCCATCAGCCAATAGTTCCCGAGGAACGAGCCCGAGAGGACCGGAACAAGCTGCTCCTGGACGAAGGCGATTGCGCGCTGGTCGGAGTTTGTCTGTGTCACCATCTCGGAGGGAGAGACGAGTCCGAACTGGGCATCGACAGTGAGCATGATTGGCATCGCCCGGTCCCAGGACCGGGCCACGGTCGCCAGGCTGCTCACGTCGTCGGGCCGTAGCTCGTCGGCACTACTTGCGACCAGCATGACCAGAACGCCGCGGTCAACTGCCGCGGCAAGTTCTTCGGATATCTCCGGGAGGTACTGCTGTGGGACCGACAGCATGATCTCGCTCTCGGCGTCGGCGATGTACTCCCTGAGTCGCTTGATGACGGTCACCCGGGATTTGATGACGTCGAACTGCTGCGGTTCGCGTGCGCTCGCGGAGTACCGGGTAGTCAGTGCGCCGCTCATCTCTTCGAGCCGGTCGGTCAGCGAATCGATGACTTCCTCGGGCGGCCGCGCGCGGATCGTCGTCGGAACGACGTGGTCGTTGACCTCGACGAACCCGCGGTCTTCGAGCGATTCGCTAATGCTGTAGACGTACCGCTTGGAGACGCCGGTGTCGTCAGCGATCTCGCTCGCCGTCGCCTCGCCGCTACCGAGAATCGACAGATATGTATCGACTTCTTTCTCTGACAAACCCAGCTGTGCGAGTCTGTCCCTGAGCGTCGAATCGTCCATCTAGTCTCATCTGTTACGGGAGGCAGATAACTTTGTTTCGGTGCTGTGTGGGCCGACAGGACTGCGAGGGACGGTACAGTCGGAGCGTGCCATTCTCGGCGAGCCGGTGCTGTCCCGACAACCGACGAGACGAAACCGGCATCCGGATTATAAGAATGAAAAACTATTACACCATATTTTATATCTGCGGCCGTAGTTCGTTCTTCCAATGACGCTTCGGACGGCTCTCAACGATTTCAAGCGGACGCAGGACGGCCGCTATCAGTTTCCGGGCGAACGTCGGTCGACGACGGGTCTGTTTTCCGGGCTCGACGGCAGGCTGGTCCACGTCGACAGTGACGGGTCGTTGCGGGACTACTCCTATCCACTCTGTGGGCTCACGGGTATCGACCGCTCGCGCTTTGGCGTACAGACGGACTCGACAACGTGGTTCAGTGCGGGTGCTGACCAGCGCTACCGCGCTGACGCGGGCGTTGTCGAAACCGTTCACGACCTCGGTGACTGGGACGTCATCCAGACGGACTGCACTATCGAACAGGCCCATATTTCCCGGTTCGAACTCCGTGGCGACTCGCCTGACGACGTTTCGCTACGGGCGTTCGTCGAGTTCGCACCGGACGGTCGGGACGGACAACAGAGCCTGCTGGTACATGAGGACACCGTCGAAGCCTACCACCGCTCTGAACACGACTTCGTGAGTGTCTCCACCGAACTCGATAGCGTTCAGGGGCAGATCCCTGAGCGGTTCCCTGAAATCGTCGACAACGAGCCCGTGTCGTTCCCCCGGGATACCGGTGCGCGGCGGTACGAAGACACGACGCTAACTAGCGGTGTCCTCCTCTCTGCGCCCTTTACCGACGGTGGCGTCACGCTGACGACGCTGTTGACGGACACAGGCGACACCGGACGCGACGCGGCGCTGTCGACCGTCGACCGGCTGGTAAGCGACCACTACACCTCGGAGATGCTGCTCGAAGCGGGGCGGGCACAGCGACAGTGGACCGTTCCCGCTGACACGCCGAGCCGCGAGAGCGTCGTGGCCGACCTCCGCGTCCTGTCACTCCTCTCTGCTGAAAACGGAGCCAGAATCGCAGCCCCCGACTTCGACCCGTACTACGTCACATCTGGCGGCTACGGCTACACGTGGTTCCGCGATGACGCCGAGATATCGGCGTTCCTGCTCGAAGCCGACGAGACGCTCGACCTCGGCCTGACGCCATGGCATCAGCGCTCCGCCGAGTTCTACTGTCGTACTCAGCGAGCCGATGGGAGCTGGCCACACCGGGTCTGGCCCGGCGATGAAGCCCTCGCGCCAGGGTGGGCGAACGCTCGGCTCGAAAGCGGCTCGAACGCGGACTACCAGGCTGACCAGACTGCCAGCGTCACGTCCTTCCTGGCCACGTTTCTCCGGACCGGCGAACCGACCGATCCGGAGCGTATCGAGGCCACACTCGGACGCGCAGTTGAGAGCATCGACGACACACTGGCTGCCGACGGGCTCCCGGTTGCCTGCCAGAACGCGTGGGAGAACATGCAAGGGAAGTTTACCCATACCGCCGCAACCTTCCTCCACGCCTACGCCGCCGTCGCTCGCGCCCCCGTCTCGGCTGCGCTGCGGGACCATGCCCGGACGCAGGCCGAAACAGTCCTGTCTGGACTGGACGCGCTCTGGACTGGCGACCACTACGCCCTCCGCGAACACGACGGCGCTATCGACGCGCGACTCGACTCTGCGACGCTCGCGCTTCCCGCGGCCTGTCGCCTCGCCGATGAGGTCGTCGGGCTGCCGGCCGAAACACGCGACCGGCTCTGGACGCATGTCCAGACGACGCTCGACGGGCTGGAACGGGACACCGGCGCTATCCGCGGCCTGATCCGGTTCGAGGGCGACGACTGGCGGCGCGGCCCGCAGGACGCCGAGAAAATCTGGACTGTTTCGACGGCGTGGGGCGCGAACGGTGCCGCCCAGCTGGGCGCGCTCCTGCGTGACGCCGACGACAGCCGCGCGACCGAGGCCTACGCCCGGTCTTGGGACCTCCTCTGTGAGATTCTCCCCGGCGGCTCGCTCGTCCAGCCCAGCGGCTACCTCCCCGAGCAACTGTTCGACAACGGGACGCCGGACTGTGGCACGCCACTTGGCTGGCCCCATGCGCTCCGGCTGGCGACAGTCGCACAGCTCGCTGCTGCTGGAGAACTCGCCACCGAACCGCTGAGCGTCAGCGATTGACACTCTCGGCTTCTACTGGCATCTCAAAAACACGGCCAACACCGCAGCACCGCAACAGTGATATCCTGTCCGGCTACTGTGGCGTCGCAACGGCGGCGTCTTCCTCGGCGGTGACCGCCGTTCCGGTTTCCGGATCGAACAGATGCACGGCGGACTCGTCGAACGACACCTGCACGCGGTCACCGATAGCCGGTTCGACGGCAGTGCTCACTCTGGCGATGAAGTCGGGTGAGCCGTCGCCCTCGAACCCGGTGTCTGTCTCGCCAAGATCGAGATAGAGGTAATTGTCGCTCCCGATGGGTTCGAGCACGTCGACCGTCGCCGGGACAGCGTTCTGGTCGCCGACGTCGCTGACAGAGACGTGTTCTGGCCGGACACCGAGAACGTACGGGCCGGGCTGGATCGCTCCAAGAGCGCTGGCCTGGTCGCCAGTGAGGTCGTATGCGAAGTCGTCGTCAGCCCCGGTGAGTTGCACACCGTTGCCCAGGGGATCTGCGGTCACGTCGAGAAAGTTCATCGACGGTGAGCCGACGAACCCGCCGACGAACTGGTTGGCCGGGTTGTTGTACACTGTCTTCGGGCGGCCGGATTGCTGGAGTTCGCCGTCGTTGAGAATAACGATGCGGTCGCCCATCGTCATCGCCTCCTCCTGATCATGGGTGACGTAGACGGCCGTGATTCCAAGCTCCTCTTGCAGACGCTGGATCTCCGTCCGCATCGTCGTCCGGAGCTTCGCGTCGAGGTTCGACAGCGGCTCGTCGAAAAGGAACACGTCGGGCTCACGGACGATTGCACGCCCCAGCGCGACCCGCTGTTTCTGCCCGCCGGAGAGCTGATCGGGCGTGTCATCGAGCAGGTTTCCGATCCCCATCATCTCCGCCGTCTCGGTGACTCGTTGCTCGCGTTCGTCCTTCGAAAGATCGGTGCTCATTCGCAACCCGAACGCCATGTTCTGCCGGATGGACTTGTGTGGGTACAGCGCGTAGTTCTGGAACACCATCGCCACGTCGCGTTTGCGCGCGTGGACATCTGTCACATCCTGCTCACCGATGCGGATCCGACCGCTTGTGGGCCGCTCCAGCCCGGCGATCATCCGTAGCGTCGTCGATTTCCCACACCCCGATGGACCGACGACTGTTACGAACTCCCCATCATCGATAGACAGATCGACGTCGTCGACCGCCACGATGGAGCCACCGTCGAACTCCTTGCGAAGAGCGTCTAGTTCGAGACTCGCCATTACACAGAGTCTCACACTCCCGGACAATAAGTTTGATGGGATTTTTCATAGAAGTTCAAACAACGCTGCAGTACCTCGACACGTCGGTGACACCGGGTGGCTCAGCCGGTCGTCTCTGCACGCAGGACGGCGACATCCTCGACTTCGACTCTGCCGTCTTCCAGCACCTGATCGCCGCTAAGTAAGCCCGTGCCCCTGACTGGGATGTCGAGCGAGACTGTCGCCGTCCCCTCGCCGAAATGGAGGACGACCACCAGCGTTTCCGTGCCGTCGCTACGCTCGTAGGCGACTACCGTGTCGGACTCACTTCCCTCGACAGTGTGTGGGACCCGGGTTACTCCGGACGCGCGCAACGCAGGGTACTCTTCGCGGAGGGCGGCCAGTCGGCGGTGGAAGTCGGTGAGCGCGTTATCGCCGTCGTGCCAGCGCATCGTCCCGCGCTGCTGTTCGACGCCGCGTTCCTGCCCGGCGTATATCATCGGTGTGCCGGGAAGCGTGAACGTCGCCCCAACCGCCGCTCGGAGCGCCGTAGTCCCGCATTCGACACGGTAGCGGTCCTCGTCGTGGTTGTCAACGTACCGCATGTGCGCCGCCCGGTCAGGATACCCACGTTCGGCCGTCGCTTCGAGCGCCTCGAACAATGCCGACGCCGGGGCGTCGCCGGTACCGATGTCACGGAGCGTGTAGAACAGGTCTGTGTCGTAGTGGACATCGAACTCGTTCTCGGCAAAGGACGCATCACGTGGGACAGTCTCGTCGAGCAACAGGAACTCGGGGTCGTCGGCTTTGACCCGCGTCCGGACCTCTTTCCAGAACCCGTGTGGCACGCCCCAGGCGACGTCACAGCGGAACCCGTCAACGATGTCGCGCCACTCATCGACGACATCGAGCATCCAGCGGCGGACAGCAAGCGAGTCGTAGTTGAGATTCGGAATCCGCGTCCAGTTGAAGTAGTAGCCCGGCGTGCCCTCACCCGCCCAGTCCACGTCAGAGACATCCATCTCCGCCGGCCGCCGCTCGTAGTGATCGGCGTACTCCGGGACACCCGCCCGGTGGAGCTGGAAGGCCGGGTGGTTCCGTGAGGTGTGGTTGATAACCAGATCGAAGATGATCCGGATGCCAGCGTCGAGGAGTCGGTCGACCAGCGACTCGAACTCGTTGCGGGTTCCCAGATCGTCGGCGGTGTCGAAGAAGTCAGTGATGTGGTAGCCGTGGCGGGTCGGACTCGCCTGGACCGGCGTGAGCCACACGACATCGACGCCAAGCGACTCGATGTAGGGCACTCGCCGCTCGATAGCCTCGAAGGTGGTGTCGACGGTCTCGCCGGCAAATGACCGGACGAATATCTCGTAGATGGTGGCATCGCGGGCCCAGTCCGGCGGGTCGGCCGGCCGGGACACTGTGATCGATCCGTGATCGGCGGCCACGTCGCCGCTTTCCACGACCAGCGTCTCCGCGACGCTGTGGCGCTCGGCGACGGCAACAGCGTGAACCCGGGTTGTCTGTGGCAGCATTTCGCGCGGCACCCGGAGTTCGTCGCCGTCGATGGTCACTGCTGACTCCGCAAGGGTGTCGCGGTCATCGAGATAGAATTCGACCGACGGCTCGCTTCCCATTGCGGCCGCACGTGCGTCCGCAGAGACCACGAGATTCTCACCCTCCGTCTCGCCGGTGAGTTCGATCCGTGGCCGACCGGGTCCTTCGACGGTGACCTCGTCGGTCGCAGTCGCTTCGAAGGAGCCGTCGAAGCTGAAGATGGCCTGGTGGGTTCCCGGGGGGAGTTTTGTTTCGAGGACCCATTCCTTGCCGTCGCCCTCGGCCCAGTGTGTCCCCATCGTGAAGTCATTGAATTTCCCGATGACGATAGCGCGGTCGGTGGTAGCGAGCGTGTCGTCGGCCTCGAAGTCGTCTTCAGCGACACTGAACCTGACTGTCTCAGTGACCGCTGGGAACGCTCGGACGGTCTGTTCGTGGGTCTCATCGGGTGCGGACAGTTCTGCTCGGTAAACGCCCGGTGTGTCGGGTTCGAGGTGACAGACCTGCCCACCGTCGAGCGTCACTGTGCTCTCCGCTGGCCGTTCGACTACGCTCCACTCAGCAGCCATATCGGGGTCGGGCTGTCGCGGAGCCAACTCTACCGCTTCGCCGACGGTGGTGAACCGCGGCGGTCCTGGGTGATGCATACACCAACGGTACTGGGTTGATACCGTGAGCGTTTCGGTTCTTTGGACTAATGAATGAGTATTACATCACTACTTGCCGACCGGAACTACCCCTCTGGAATAACTGCTTACCGGGATCGTAGCCAGTCGATTCTCGGAATCTATCATCATTGTCTTTTTGCAACTCCGAATGATTTAAGTCGTGAACGACTATTTCATCCAATATATATCCATGACGATGGAACGACGGACGGTGCTCAAGCGGATCGGTGGCGTCAGCATGGCTGCAGCCCTCGCTGGCTGCAGTGTACAGGAACAGGGAAGCAACGGCGCAGACGGTGAGTCTGGTGCTGGCGACGGTTCCAGTAGTGGCTCTGATGGCGGCTCCCAGCAGTCCGGCGGGACCGCGACGGCGTGGTACCAGCTTCAGGATTCGGAGCTGCCCGCGCGAGAGGCAGCGATTGAGACGTTCACGAGCGAGACGGAGTTCGGCGTCGACGGGGCGGATATCTCCAACATGGAGAAGAAAACGACAAGCGCGATTCCGGCCGGCCAGGGTCCAGAGATTTTCGAGTGGGCACACGACTGGGTCGGTGACTACTA
>JBDGPY010000078.1:0-7807 GCA_042219425.1 Haloarcula sp.
GATTCGTCACACCGACCGCTGACCGTACTATTGACTCGTGACTGTCAGCAAGTGAGGAAAAGCTATTTTTCAGTACCCTCAGAGTTTCATGTATGCGGGACGCTTATCTCGTCGGCGCAGGGCAAACGCCGTTTGGCTCGATGCCCGAAGAGAGCTACAGATCACTGTTCGACCGCGCTGTCAGCGAAGCCTTCGATAGCGTGGACCACGGGATCGACACAACTGCCATAGATGAAGCAGTCGTCGGCTCACTCGGTGTGGGGGGTCGGCAACTCGGCCTGTCGGGGCCAGCAGCGACCGAACACGCTGGGCTGCACGGAATCCCAAGTATGCGCGTTGAGAACGCCTGTGCCGCTTCAGGGTACGCCGTCCGACAGGCGGTCCAGGCAGTCAAAAGCGGGATGGCAGACGTGGCACTGGCTGGTGGCGTCGAAGTCATGACTGACATGAGCAGCGACGTGGCCAAGTACTGGCTCGGCGTTTCCGGCGAGACGGAATGGGAACGGCTGACTGGGACAACCTTCTCGGGCGTCTACGCGCAGATGGCAAGCGCATATATCCAGGAGTACCGGGCGAGCGAAGAACATCTCTCAATGGTGGCGGTCAAGAACCACGAAAACGGCGCAAAGAACCCGAAGGCGCACTTGAACTTCGAATGCTCGCTGGAGGACGCCATCAGCGCACCGGTCGTCGCGGACCCGTTGAATCTCTATCACTGCTGTCCGACGTCCGACGGGGCGGCAGTCGCCCTCATTGCGAGTGAGGACGTTGTCGATCAGTACACCGACGATCCGGTCCGCATCGCCGGAGTCGGCGCGGCCAGCGATCGCGTCGGTCTCTTCCAGCGGGACAGCTACACCGCCATCTCCTCCTCGAAAAAGGCCGCAGACGCAGCCTATGACAACGCTGGCGTTGCTCCCGACGACCTCGATTTCGCAGAGGTGCACGACTGCTTCACGATCGCCGAGTTACTCGCGTACGAGGACCTCGGTTTCTGTGACCGTGGCGAAGCACCACAGCTACTTGAGGAGGGAACGACAGAGTCCGATGGAGAGTTGCCGGTCAACACCTCCGGCGGGCTAAAGTCAAAGGGCCACCCCATTGGAGCGACCGGTGCCGGACAGATCGTTGAGGCGTTCAAACAGCTCACCGGGAGGGCTGCCGACCGGCAGATCGAGGATGCCCAATACGGACTGACCCACAACGTCGGTGGAAGCGGCGGCGGAGCGGTTGTTCACATCCTCGAACGGGAGGCTGCACGATGACTGCGACAGGGCTCGCGGCCATCGGTGCGTATGCCCCCCGCCTGCGAATCTCCGCCGCGGAGTTCGAAGCTGCCTGGGGTAGTTTCGATGCAGCGGGGATCGACGAGAAGGCGGTCCCCGACGCCGACGAGGACGCAGTCACGATGGGTGTCGAAGCCGCACGTCGCGCGTTAGATGCAGCCAACGCGACCGGCACGGACGTGGCTCACCTCGCCTTTGCAACGACGACACCGCCAATGGCCGAAGAGGACCTCGCGGCACGGCTCTGTAGCATCCTCCACGTGCCCGACAATGCCAAAACACAGACAATGACAGGCTCCACGCGTGCTGGGGCCCAGGCACTGGACGCGACGCTGGACGGCGGACCGTTCGGGGACAGTATCGGCCTCGTGATCGTCAGTGACTGTCCGCGGGGTGACCCTGACAGCGATATCGAACACGCCGCCGGTGCCGGGAGTGTCGCGCTCGTTGTCAGTGAGGGCGGGCACGGGACTGTCGTTGACCGAGCTTCACACACGGAAGCATACCCCGGAACACGGTTCAGAACGGGCGGGGACGACCGGACGACCGGTCTCGGCGTCACCCAGTACGACCGGGACGCGTTCACAACTGTGCTCGGTGGTGCGGCAGACGGGCTGGACGTCTCGACGGACGGAATCGACGCGGCAGCGGTGCAGTCCCCGGACGGAAAGCTCCCCTATCGGGCCACGGGAGCGCTTGGGATCGATGCCGGAACCGTCGCCGCCACAGAAACGGTCAGCACGCTGGGCGACACCGGTGCTGCAAGTGCGTTCCTCGGCGCGGCCACAGCGTTTGCAGACGACGCCGAGCGCGTGCTCGTTGCCACGTACGGGAGTGGTGCGAGCGCGACGCTGTTCGTCGTCGATGGTCCTGTGCCAGTAAAAGCGGCGCTGGCAGGTAATGTCTCCCTGTCGTACGCCGACTACCTCAGACGGCGTGGTGAGATTACCAGCGACGAACCCGAAGGCGGTGGGGCCTATGTTAGCGTCCCGTCCTGGCAGCGGACGATTCCACAGCGTCATCGGCTTGTCGCCGGTCGGTGTTCAGCATGTGAAGCGTTGAATTTCCCGCCGGCCGGGGCCTGCACCAACTGTCACGACCGCACTATCGATTTCGAGCATGTCGAGCTTCCGGGGACAGGGACAGTCGAGGCAGTGACAACTATCGCACAGGGCGGTGCACCGCCGGAGTTCGTTGCCCAGCAGTCCAGAAGCGGCCAGTTCGACAGCGCCGTCGTCGCGCTTGATGGGCCCGCTGGCGAGCAGACTGTGAGTGTCCCCGCACAGGTGCTTCACAGTACGGACGACATCTCGATCGGAACGCCTGTCGTACTGACGACGCGGCGCATCTACACGCAGGAAGGCGTCATCAGATACGGCTTCAAAGCACAGGTCGCCAAACAGCGTCGGTAGCCGCCGATATCAGACTCTCTCAAAGACGACTGCGATACCCTGACCGAAACCGACACACATCGTCGCCAGCCCGTGTGTAGCGTCCTGACGCCGCATCTCATGCAGCAGCGTTGTTGTGATTCGTGCCCCCGAGCAGCCGAGCGGATGGCCGAGCGAGATCGCGCCACCGTTGACATTCAGCCGTTCATCCGGGATATCCAGTTCACGCATGCAGTGAAGACTCTGTGCCGCAAACGCCTCGTTGAGTTCCACGAGATCGATCTCATCGATTGTCAGGCCGGCGTCGTCCAGTGCGTTACGCGTCGCCGGGATCGGTCCCCGTCCCATCACCAGCGGATCGACACCAACAACAGAACGCGTCTGAATCCGTGCGAGTATGTCCAGATCGTGTTTTTCCGCATACGCCGCTGAGGTGACGAGCATCCCGGCCGCGCCGTCGGTCAGCGGCGATGCGTTGCCCGGCGTGACAGTCGCCGCGTCGTCGTCGCGGAACACTGTTGGGAGCTCATTCAGCTGTTCGAATGATGTGTCCGCTCGGGGCGTTTCGTCGGTCTCTATCAGGGTATCGTCGATGTATACCGGAACGATCTCTGCGTTAAATCGGCCGCTCTCCATGGCAGCAACCGCACGCTCATGTGAGCGTAACGCAAACTCGTCCTGAGCCTCACGGTTGATATCGTGGGTCCGAGCGACAGTCTCAGCCGTCTGCCCCATCGGAAGCCTGTCGGGGTCGTACCGCTGTTCGATAGCGGGATGGAGCCACTCAGAAAAGGGAACGCGGCTCATGTGCTCGACGCCGGCGACCGGATAGACCGCACCATCGCCTGTCTCGATAGCGCGAGCGGCGTCAACGAGTGTCGTCAGCGAGGAGCCACACAGCCGGGTCGTTGTCGACCCGGGCACTGTCTCAGGAAACCCACCAGCGAGCAGCGACTGCCGGGCAAGATTGCGCCCCTGCTCTTCCTCCTGATTCGCACACCCGAGTCGGAAATCGTCCCACTCGTCGGCCGGGACGCCAGTCCGGTCAACGAGTGCGTCGAGGACCGCCGTGACGAGATCCTCGGGATACGAATCAGCTAGTGCACCATCCTTCCGTGCCTGTGGCGTTCGCACGGCATCAACAACAACGGCTTGCGAGTCGGAAGCAGTCATCCTCACCGTCCCCTACCTTAGCCGCCGTATTAAATGCAGGCCACACAGGCGACGAGATGCAAGCAACGTTTTTTATCCTTCGGTACTGTGCTGGGAAACGATGCGAGTAGCCATCCTAGGAGCCGGCACTATGGGCCACGGTATTGCACAGGTGTCGGCAATGGCTGGTCACAATGTCTGTCTGCGCGATATTGAGACGGATATCGTTGACGACGGACTGGCCGCCATCGAATCAAATCTGGAGGAAGGTATTGACCGGGACAAAGTGACTGAATCCGAGGCAGAGGCGACGCTACGCCGTCTCACTGGGACCACATCGCTAGAGGAGGCTGTTACTGATACAGACCTCGTTGTGGAAGCAGTTCCGGAAGACATGGATATTAAACACGAGACGCTCACCGACGTCGAATCCCACGTCGATCAGGAGACACTCATCGCGTCAAACACCTCCTCGCTGTCACTGACTGAGATAGCGAGCGTACTCGAGTATCCTGAACGAGCTGTCGGGCTCCACTTCTTCAACCCGGTACACATTATGTCACTCGTCGAAATAGTCGTCGCCGAGCAGACGAGTGCGGAGACGGTTGCTCGTGCCCACGAGTTCGTCAATGGGATCGACAAGACATCGGTAGAGGTGACTGATGCACCGGGATTTGCCTCCTCTCGTCTCGGCGTCTCACTGGGCGTCGAGGCGATGCGAATGGTTCAGGAAGGAGTTGCTACACCACAGGACATCGATACGGCGATGGAACTGGGGTACAACCATCCGATGGGGCCTATTGAACTCGGCGACGTGGTTGGTCTCGATGTCCGTCTCGACATTCTCGAGTACTTGCGCGACGAACTCGGTGAGCGGTTCCGTCCGCCACAGATCCTGAAACGGAAGGTCCGGGCCGGCAAACTCGGGAAGAAATCCGGTGAAGGGTTCTACGTCTGGGAGGACGGTGAAATAGTCGGGACCAGCGGCGACTGGGGGGACGTATGACGGACCTCGTGGAGGCCGCGGCGGACTGTGAAACGGTCCAGGTGAGTGTCGACGACCGCGTCGAACACGTCGCCACCGTTGAACTGCACCGCCCGGACGCGCGAAACGCGCTCAACGCTCAGTTGCGGACAGAGTTCAAACAGATTTTCGACGCCATCCCGGACAGCGATATCCGGGCTGTGGTGTTGACCGGAGCGGCTGACACCGGCGCATTCGTTGCGGGTGCAGACGTGACAGAACTCCGCGAGCGCGATATGCTCCAGCAACGGGAGGCCAGCAAACGACCACGCGTCTACGAGTACGTCGACGAGTGTCCCATGCCAGTCATCGCCCGTATCAACGGGCACGCGCTCGGCGGTGGATGTGAGCTGATTCAGGCGGCTGATATCCGGGTCGCGCACACAGACGCGAAGTTCGGCCAGCCCGAGATCAACCTCGGCATCATGCCCGGCGGCGGCGGAACACAGCGGCTTCCGCGTCTGGTTGGGGAGGGCCACGCAATGCGGCTCATCCTCACAGGCGAACTCATAGACGCGACTGAAGCCGCCGACATCGGCCTCGTTGACGAGGTTCATGATGACGACACCTTCGATGAGCGCGTCTACGACCTTGCCTCGTCGATTGCCGAGAAAAGCCCCGCCGCCCTTGAGTTCGCGAAGAAATCCGTTCGTGCCGCCTCTCGGATGGACCTCGAAGCCGGCATCGAGTACGAAGCCGAGCTGTTCGCACAACTGTTCGCGACTGGCGACAAGGACGAAGGGATTGACGCGTTCCTTGAGGACAGAGAGCCTGAGTGGTCCAGCGAGTGAGGGGGATCAGACGTGACCGGAGTGAGAGACGCCAGGTCGGTTGAAGCAACTCATAGAGGGTAGCAGTCTGAAAACAGTCAGTTGGCGGTACCCGCCAGAGACACGCTCTGTTGCACTCAGGGGTGTGCCAGGTTTATCCCGATTTCGTTGACAGCACCCAATAGCAGTGCAGGCAGTTCCTCCCGGAGTATGGAACCCTCAAGACGGCTTGCTGGTCCGGACACACTGATTGCACCGATGGCAATATCGTCTTCGTCTGTTATCGGGGCACCGACCGCGTGGAGACCCGCAACAGACTCCTGAAAATTGAACGCGTACCCACGGTCACGTATCGTCTCGATTTCCTCCCAGAGTTCGTCTCTGTCGGTAATCGTGTGCGATGTCCGTGCAGGCAGGCCATGCGTGTCGATAGTCTTCGTTATCCGACTATCCGGAAGGTGTGCAAGTATTGCCTTCCCCGCGGCGTGTTGGTGGAGGTGATTCCGATGCCCAACCCGTGCGTATGTCTGGACCGAGTGTTTTCCCTGAGCCCCGTAAATATGGATACTCCGACCGTGTTCTTCGACCGCACACCAGATTTTCTCCTCAGTCTGTTCCGCAAGTTCGTCGACTTTCGGCTTCGCTTCGGTATAGAGTCGGTATTTATTCCGTGCCACTTCACCGTAGTCCAGAAAGCGGATACCCAGCCGATACTCCTCGTCCTCTTCGACGAGGAGGCTATTGGCCGCAAGCGTCTTGAGGTATCTGTGGGTCGTACTCTTTGCACAGTCGAGATGGTCCGTTATTTCTGGCACCGTTGCTGTTCCATTCTCTTTGAGAAATTCCATAATCTCGATCGCCCGCTCAACTGTTTCGACCGGCCTGTTAACATTAGGCGGGATGGTCATACACAGACACACGACCAAACTCGTTACAAGTGTTTTGTTCGAGTAGCTCGAATTTTCCGACAGCCCATACAGACGCGAATAATCGTTAAGAAAAAGGGTATCCCCTACGATGTTGACTACGCATGACAAAGATTGTTGACTTGCTTGTCCGGAGGGATGGCTACACCCACGAAGAGTTTGTCGACCGATGGCAGGGAGACCACGCGGAACTGGCCAAGAACCTCCCAGGGCTGCAACGCTATGTGACGTCTGTGCCGACGAAACCAGAAAAGGCAGCGTACGATGGCATCCTCGAGCTATACTTCGATGATATGGCAGCACTCGGCGAGGCCTTCGACGCCGAACTGGCCGAAAACGTTCAGGCCGACGCGGCGGAGTTTATTGACCTGGGCGCTGGTCCACGGCTTATTGTCGAGGAAACAGTCCAGCTAGACAAAATACATGACTGAGACAGCCAAGCGGCTCGTTGCGGAACGAAGCGTAGAGGACGTTGAACACGTCTTTGGCTACCCCGGTGGACGCGTCATCGAACTGTTCGACCACATCGCCGAGACCGACATAACGATGGTCCGGCCACGAGACGAACGCGAAGCCAGCGTTATGGCCGAGATGTACGGCCGACTCACGGGGAACCCCGGGATCCTCGGGGGACAGGGGCCATGGATTGGCAGTCTCGGTGCTATCGGCCAGATGGAGGGTGCGACTCGCGTCCTCACCGATGGTCGTCGTCACTGAAGCCAGCGAGCGGGGCGACTACTCAACGCTTGCCCCATATCAGCAGGCCCGCGGAGACTACGGCGGTCTCGATCTGCCTTCGGCACTGGACGCGTATACCAGGGAACACTGGTTTCCCCGGTCGCCGAGCGAAACAGTCCGAAGTCTCCAGCTCGCATTCGACGGTGACGCTGTTACCGAGGAGCTACCTGAGGAACCGGTCCCGTCAGTGTGGATTACGGTGACCAGGTCATCGACTGGCAACACGCCCGCGATATTGCGCAGGCGTTCCGTAAGGCCACCGTCGTTGATGAACACGATCACACTCAGCGGGTCTACAACGTCCGTGGAGTCATGGCGACGGTTCGGGAATCCGCTGAAACGGTCCAGAACAGCCTCCCTGACGCCGACCTGGAAGTCTCTGACGAGGGGGAACTCCCGTGGACACAAAACCTCGATATGACTGCAACACAGGCGGACCTCGACTACGAAGTCGCGTACGACCTCGAAACCGGCTTCCGCTCCTACATCAACACGCTCCGTGAAGAGAACGGTCTGAATC
>JBDGPY010000013.1:0-7722 GCA_042219425.1 Haloarcula sp.
CTTCCGGCGTTAGTTCGTCAGCTGCGACGTTAGCACTTGTGGGTAAAAGACAGCCCTGAAACGAGGCCTGTACTGGCAGCGACCGTCACCAGACATTCGGCGACCCACGGACAGTCCTCCCGATTCCGACCGTGATCCCTGGACGGTCGAAACGAATTCAGTCTCGGAGAGCGAGGGTCCGAACGAGCAATGCTCGCGGCCACCGGCGACTGGCTCGGACAGGGGGAGGCGGCGCTGCTACTGGCTGTGATAGCGCTGGCAACGCTCGGAACGCTCACGCTGTTCCTGATCGCTGCCGCCGGGGCGGTGCGGCGACAGACCCACACGTTCGTCCTGCTGACGGTTGCCATCGGCCTGCTCGTGGGCCGCTCGGTGGTCGGCGTCGGCACTGTGCTGGGGATCGTACCAATGCCGGCACACCACCTTGCGAGTCACGGGTTCGACCTCCTCATCGCCGTTTTAGTACTGAGTGCGGTATATACGGTTAGCGCTCCGAAGACACCCAAATAAGCTATTTTCGACGGTCCAACCAAGAGAAACTTGTCGCCAGTGGTCGTAGCGGCGAATATGTCACCCGAAGTAACTCGGAGGCGCGTCCTCGCTAGCGCCGCTATGACAATCACGCTCGCTGGCTGTCAGAGCGGTGGCGAGCGGCAGGGTCCAGTCGCACTCGGTGACGGGGCGAGCTGTGACCAGTGTGGGATGGTTATCGACCAGCACCCTGGACCGGCCGGACAGACGTACTATCAGGACAACACACCGGTAGGCCACGACGCGCCGGCCCGGTTTTGTGGCACGACATGTGCGTACCGACACCAGTTCGAAAACGAGGACTGGACTCCCGAGACCACCTATCTGACCGACTACTCGGCCGTCGACTACGACGTGCAGACAGATGGGGGGACAGCTATTCTCTCGCGACATCTCGATCCCAAGGCGTACACCGCAAGCGAGGATCTGACCGTCGTCGCAAACGCCGACGTTGAAAGTGCCATGGGTACCGCAATCGTCCCGTTCTCGGAGCCCAGCGATGCCGAGTCGTTCGCCGAGTCCTACGGCGGCACGACGCTCGCGGCCGAATCAATCGGGCGGGCGCTGTTCGCGTAGCCGTTCCCAGTGACTGAAAACTGGCGATACCCTGTTTACGTTGTCGCTACAGTGACGGTGTATTGCCAATGTCATCGGTTAGAACGCAGGTACAGACACACGTTGAATCCAATCCTGGCATCCATTTTAGCGCGATAATCGACCAGCTCGACATTGCGACCGGACAGGGCCAGTACCACCTCCACAGGCTGCGTAAATCCGGCGATGTCGTCGCTGAAGAAGTCAGGGGACAGACACACTACTTCGATCCGAACTACAACGACCCGTGGGAGCGGCGGCTACTCGCGTTCGCCCGGCGGGAGACCGCACGGGCGTTATTACTCCATCTTTTAGCTGATACGTCAGTTCACGCAGGTGAGTTGGGTGACCGGCTAGATCTCTCACGCAGCACGGTCGCCTGGCACGTCTCGTCACTTGCGGAGGCCGGCATCATCGAGAAGTCCTACGGCGAGCGGGGGCAGGTCGTCGTCTCGCTGACCCGACCCGAGGAGACGCGGCGGCTTCTGGGCGAGGTTCGCCCTTCGCTCGCCGACCGGCTGGTCGACCGCTTCACGCGGCTCGTCGACGAGGGGCTCGGGAGTCAGTGAGGTGCCACAGGCCACGAGGCACGTGGATTCCTCAGCGTGTTTTGACAGCCAGCGTCGTTCCGACCAGTGTTGTGACCCACCACAGGAGCAGTGACCCCGCGGCCAACCAGCCGGAAACGAAGGTGGAGCGGCCCGGGACAGCAACGTACAGTACCTGTCCGAACACGAGACCGCGATACGCGCTCGCTGGCAGCACTGCGAGTGAGGCTCCAATACCGCCGTCAGTGAGCAGTCCGATGTCCAGCGCCGCAAACACCGCGACATCGCCTCCCACAGTGACGACCAGTAGTCCGGCAAGCACGAGTACGAGCGCTCGACCCCGGCTGCCGGCCAGCGCCGACAGTAGCATCACGAGCGACAGCGAGGCGAGTGCGTAGGTCACGGTGAGCGCGAGAAAGCGCAGATACAACAGCGGCGAGTCGACACCACAGTGACTCGCAAACACCGTCGTCTCGGGTCCCGCTGAGATCGCGACATGGATGCCCAGCGCGGCTAGGGGCAGACCGACGACGGTGAGGACGGCAACGGCACGGCCAGCGTAGACGCCGCTGACGTAAGCCCATGATGGGACCGGATAGGTCTGGAGGACATCAAGTTCGCCTCGGGCGGCTGGGTCGGCGATAGCGCGGTAGCCGACTGCGAAAGCAACGGTAGGAACTAGCAGTTCGATGGGGACGAGCACGTCAAGCACGGTCGGTACGTATCCCCCGGCAGGACCGCCGCCAGCGTGAGCGACGCCGAACAGGACAGCGCCAGTGACCAGCGCCAGTGCGAGGGTGCTACGTGATCGGCCAACAGCTCGGATTTCTCGCTTGGACACAGTCCAGAACCCGGTGGTGCTCATCTGTTGCCTCCCGAGATAGTGATGACAGCGCTCTCTCGGTCAAGCATCGAGGTGAGCGTCTCGTTGAGTGGCCCGCCGGTCCGGTCCCGGAGCCCCTCGGTCGTGTCAGTCGTCACGAGACGCCCGGAATCGAGAACGGCCAGCCGGTCGGCGACGCGTTCGACCGACGGCAGCGCGTGGGAGATTAACACCACCGCCCGTCCCTCGTCGGCAATCGACTCGATGAGTTCGAAGACGCGTTCGCCCATCGCGTGGTCCAGTCCGCTAGCTGGCTCGTCGAGGACGACGACGGGCGGGTCGCCTGCGAGTGCCTGTGCGATGCCCAACAATCGTCTCATCCCGCCAGAGAGCCCCGAAACCCGTCGGCTGGCGACTGAACCGAGCCCGACACGTTCGAGCAGGCAGACAGGATCATCATCGACGAGTGCAGCGTAGAAGCCGACAGTCTCGCGGACAGTGAAGCCTGACCTGAAAGTCGGTCGCTGCGGGAGGTAGCCGAACTGCCGGCTAGCACCGGGACCGTGGTACTCGACGGTCCCAAACGTGGGTCGTTCGATTCCGAGTAGGAGTCGAAGCAGCGTCGTCTTCCCAGACCCGTTCGGGCCGACGAGCCCAGTAACGGCATCGGCCGGCACGTCGAGCGAGACCGAATCGAGGGCAGTTACGCCGTCGTAGGTCTTGGTGACGTCAGTCGCAGACAGAACCGGCTCCTCGGTCATGGCCGCCCCTCCTGTACGGTCTCGTTCCGGAGCGCCGAGACGGTCTCGGGGTTGTTCGGGCTAGACAGCGGTGCGGTGTCGACGATACTCCCTCGACGGAACCCCGGCGTAGTTCCGCGCAGCGCCCGGAGCCCCCGAAGGCCGGGGGCCGAGCCCAGAACGACGGCTGCGTCGGTTCGGTGGAGTCGGCTGTCGACGGTGTTAGTTGGCGCATATGGCCGGTCGAGCGTCGAGGTGTCCGTCATAGTAGTGTCGTACGCGCCGCTCCAGTAGTTGCCCCGGCCGTCAGCCGTGTACACCCGTAGCGGGCCCGGACCCGTGGTGGCGTGGCGGTCGTTCGCCACGAAATCGTTACCCGTGACGACGTTCGACGGGACGACCGTCGCGGCCGTGATACCGACATCGTTCCCGTAGACGACGTTGTCCTCGTACAGTGAGCGTCCAGCGTTCGCCGAGAGCCCGCGGCTGGTGTTGGCCACGACATTGTCCGCGACGTAGCTCCGGGAGCCGGCGGTCATGATGCCGCTCCCGGCGTCGCGGATGTCATTCCCGACAATGGCGTTAGCCTCGGGGTCGGTCATCACGACGATACCGGCGTACTGCTGGCCGCGGGCGACGTTGTCCGCGACCAGCGTCCCGGAGGTGTACATCAGGTGGACACCGAAACGGTTCGTCCGGAACGTGTTGCCGCTGACGACGGTGCCGTCGGCCCGATGGAGGTAGACACCGTCCCGTCCACCCCAGAAGGTGGAGTTTTGGATAACCACGTCCGCGTGCATCGCGATGACACCCATGAACCCGTCCTGCCAGTCCTCGGTTCCGTTCACGGTGACGTTCTCGACGACAGCCCCGGGCATCCGCCTGAGGACGATGCCGCTCGCAGGCGTCTCCACGGAGAGGTCCGCGAGGTAGAGACCCGAGGCGTTGCGGGCGGTGACGGCGGCGTCGCTGTTGCCGTAGGCGGCGGTCACAGTTGAGTCCCATCCCGACTCGTTCACTGACGACCTGTTCCCAACCGTCCTCGTCCCGACCCCGGTCACATCGAACCCGACGATGCCGACGCGGTCGGCCCGCACCGTCAGGGCCGTCCCATTGGTACTTCCGTTCAGCCGCGCCCCCTCGCCGTGGAGCGTAATAGATTTGTTCACGTGTACCTGCTCGTGGTACGTTCCGGGAGGTACCCGGACCGTCGTGTTCGGCGGGGCCGCGTCGACGGCGGCCTGGATCGTCGTGGCATCCCGACCAACGACGACTGACACCGGCCGGTCGTGGCGATTCCGTGCATCTCCGACCGCTGTCTCCGCACGCTCTCGTCGGGGCTGTACCTGCCCTCTGACGGACGCCGCCCTGTCGATATCGAACGAGCGATCCCTGATGGCTGTCCAATCGACGATAGTCCCGTCACAGGACCCGGCGAAGGCAACGGCGTCCACTCGGTCGCCGAACGGGACGACCGCCGGCCCAGAGGGCGTTCGTGCCCTGCTATCGACGACGAAGTGTGCGTCAGCGGCGGCAACCCATCCCGGTCGGCGCTCGCTCTCCAGGTACCCCGTGCTGGTGCAACGGACCGAGCTGCCGCTGTAATCCGAGACGTAGACGGCGAGCGGATAGCCGAACTGTCGCTCGTGACCCGGCTCTGTCAGTTCAGTCGCGGCCTGACCGATACCGATGTACCCCACGACGTACCGGTACTGCGAGTAGAACACCTCAACCCGCGGGAGGCTGACACCGCGGCTCGCGGCCACTTGCTCGTCTGCCATCGTGATGCCTCGCTTGACAGTCCGGTCAAAGGAGACCGGTTCCAGCCGTTCGCTGCCGACATCAACCACGAACGATAGGCCAGGCACGACCACGAAGAGCAAAAGCGCAACGGCTGCGAACAGCTGCCACGTAGCGAGCGTGACGCGCATCTACCAGCACGTCGTCCCGACCCGGCAAAACCCGTCTGGTGTGACTGTCGAAACAGCGAGACCACGTATCTGCCCGCTGTACCGTGCTGGCGAACTCGACACTTCGACGTCACCAGCATGCGGCTCAAACTCCCGGAGCACGGTGTCGACAATGAGTCACTCTGTCCGACGAGCTACCGACGCATCTGGGATGACGTTGATGCATTCACCGATTACACCACACACACCGTGTGCGAAGTGAATTCGCCGACTGCGTAGAAAATACCCCCCGTTTGCGAGATGATTTGCGACACTTCAATACAGGGACCCCGTTTGCGAGATGAATTGTCTGACCGATCTGGCTGTACACCCCGTGTGCGAAATGAAATTTTGACCACGGTTGTCAGACAAGTGTAATACTCCAGTCATTAAGCTCGCAACGTCACACCCCGTGTGCGAAATGAATTCAGCAGCGTCAGTCACCTTCGAAGAAATCGTCGATCTGTGCGCTGACAACGGATTTTAGCAGCTCCGAATCGTGGTCAGCCTCTTCGAGTCGGATGTCGGCCTGAAGTGTTTCGGCAACCACTTCGGGGTCGTCAACAAACTTGTATTCCTTATGAACACCACTTCCGTAGCCACGGCCTCGTTTCTCTGATGTGACGAAGTTGTACGTTTCAGCTTCACTCATATACCGCAAGTAAGAGTCGCGAGACTTCTCGTCTGCATCCAAGAAGTCAGCAAGGTACTGATAAACACGATACGCAACTGTGCTGGGAACAGCATTCAGGTTCCGCTGTGAGTGAACCGGGACGATTGCGGTTGCATAGAGTGAGAGCTTCTTCTGTGTCGAGAGGCCCTGCATCTGGGTTAGTGTCCGATCCCGTTCGGCTTCCTCCTGAGCGTCTCGGACGTGCTCTTCGCGAACCGTATCTTCGCCATCACGATCCGCGATTTCTCCGGCCTTCCGGAAGAGGTCAATTGCCTTTCGAGCGTCGCCATGATCCTGCGCAGCGAATGCCGAGCTGAGCGGAATAATACCATCCTCAAGGACATCGTCCTGATAGGCGTCACGGCGTCGCTCCAGAATCGCCTGGAGCTGGTTCGCGTCGTAATCTGGGAAAACAATGTCCTGTGGATTGAACGAGCTCTCGGCCCGACCGTCGAGGTCCTCCATGAACCGAGGGTCGTTCGTGAGAGCAGCGACAGAAACATGGCCCTCGATCCGGCCCAGTTGGGAGGCACGCGAAAGTTGATAGAGGAGTTTTGAATAGGCCGGCTCGTCGTTCGGATCACGCTGACGACCAACAAGGAGATCGACCTCGTCGAGAATGATGATGACTGAATCGAAATTGTTGCTCAGAACCTCGTAGAATCGATTGAGTTTCTGATCCGTCGAAATGCCACTCTCTGGGACCCCGACAGCAACGCTGGCCTCAGTAGCAGCGTTCTTGACGAGTCGATAGACGGCACGATCGTGGGATTTGATCGTCTGGCAGTTGATTTCGATGACGCCAAACCGATCATCTTGAGAGTTCGCGAGTTCGAGAACTTGCTGGCAAACAGCGTTGATGATCAGTGACTTTCCAGTTCCCGATGGGCCGTACAGGAGCATATTCGGCGGACGGTTCCCCTGCAGGGCTGGTCGAAGGTACATGATGATATCGTCCAACTGCTCGTCCCGACCGACGATACGATCCTCGTCAATGACGGCATCCGGGTCGAGCAGCCCCTTGTCTCTGAATACAGAATTCTGAACTCCCTCTTGAAGACGGCCTTTGATGGATTGTGAGAGAGATTGTTGGTCGTCGCCGTCAGCCATACGAACGGAATGTCACTGGTTCCATAAATAAATGTGGGAGCCGTGTGCGAGGTTAAATTCCGCGAATTCGACGGAAATAGAGTTACTAGGGGGATATCGGTCAACAAAAGTTGGAACCGCGAGCGATATCAAATTCATGTCTCACCCCCCGTGTGCAAGATGAAACGAGTACAGATCTCAGGGAGGAATTCAGACAACTGGTGCCGAAAGAACCACACGCCGTGTGCGAAATGAAAGCGTCACCGGGGAATCGCAACTGGAATATCTTGCTCAGAGAGGTGGAGATGTGGGTCACAAGTGATGGCAAGTAAGGGTCATTCTACCCCCACACCCCGTGTGCGAGATGAATTTGGTGGGGTTGTAGAGGATCATAAAGATGACGGGGAGAGAAAGATCAGTCGGGAGAGTCGCCAAGCGGACCGAGAGGCGGGATATCACGGGAAGAGTTGAGACGGTTTAGCTACGGAAGCGGTTAATATTATCACTAAACATACTGTTTCGTTTCGACCGACTCCGGTTCCAGTACGGGTTTTATTGGCAGGGAAAATATATAAAACTTTCCTTAGGATATGGCCCGGTTCGATTCGGTGGCGTAACAATCCCTCTTACGTGAAACCTCTCGTATCAGCCGTTTCTATCCCTCCCTCATGAGTACCCCCACCTCTCTCCTTTTCTATTTCATCTCGCACACGGGGTGTGGGGGTTCTGTCTATCTTTCGGTGGTGGTCCGAGACGCCGCCACAGAAATCGGAAC
>JBDGPY010000035.1:0-7590 GCA_042219425.1 Haloarcula sp.
AACCGTCTTTCTGACGACCTATCCCCGCGCCGTCTGTGGATTCAATAGAGCCGATAGGCACCACACGGTGCCGCACCACCCCCCACCCCCCACCCACATTCCTTACCTTTCCACTTCCTGTCGAGGGCTGATCTTCCCCAGTCGGCCCTTGTTTTGCACTTTCAGTACCCCCGTGTAGCGGACCGACAGCATCGACTCGTCGGTTCGAGTAGCAGATGGAAGGGGCGGGAGTCGAACCACGCGGAGCCCTTTGCGGGGTAACTACCGACCTCGTACTGGCGTGTTGGTCAGTAGCGCTCTACCACTGATACTGTCGGCTGTAATCCCGTGACGAATATCGCTACCCCGGGGTAGCGAATATCTTCACGAAGTTACAGCCAACAGTATGAGCCACCCTTCCAGACTATCCACAGTACAGTCCTGACAACCAAGTAAGTAAACTACCCCGCCCTACTCGCTCGCCTTTCGGCTCGCTTGTTGAGGGCGGGGCCTCCGCGCTACCGCAAGGTGGCACTGGCTTCGGGAGAGACGCTCAGACTCCCGCTGGAAGCAGCACGGACAATCGAAAACGGTGACATCGAAAGCACGTTCGTGCTCGTCGGTGCGCCCTGAACTAGTACGAACGGACTTTCGGCTCGTAGGTCTCCTCGTCGCCTTCGAGGATGACCGGCTTGTAGTACAGTTCCGGCTGGCCGTCGTTCCAGGCCAGCATCGTGTGCTTGATCCACTCGTCGTCCTTGCGCTCCTGATGCTCTGCGCGCCAGTGGGCTCCACGGAACTCCTCTCGGGCGAGTGCGCCGAGCGTGATAGCCTCAGCCACGTCCAGGATGTTGCGAGTCTCGATAGTGTGGATGAGATCCGTGTTGTAGGTTCGTGACGGGTCTTCGACGGCGACGTTCTCGTACTCCTGTCGCGCGGCCCGGAGGTCTCGCAGTGCCTTCTTCAGGCCCTCCTCCTCTCGGAACACGTTGACGTTCTCGGTCATGGTCTGCTGGACGTCTGCCCGGACCTCGGCGTGGTTGATGCCGTCGGATTCGAGGAGTTCCTCGATGCGGCGGCGCTCGCCTTCGACGGCGTTTTCGAGGACGGCGTCGGGCTTGACGGCCGCTCCATCCGCCGCCACGTCGTCGCTCGCACTGTCGATAGCACCGGGTTCGACCGGCGGTTCGACGTCACCGGGCTCGCTCTTGGCGGAGGGACCGGTCTGGATCTCCGCTGTTTTCATGTCCTTGCCGGCGGCGTGATATCCCGCGCGGGCACCGAACACGAGTAACTCTGGCAGGGCGTTCCCGCCCAGTCGGTTCGCGCCGTGCAGGGAGACACACGCCGTCTCGCCAGCCGCGTAGAGGCCGTCGATACACGTCTCGCCGTTCTCGTCGCACTCGATGCCGCCCATGGCGTAGTGCTGGCCGGGCTTGACCGGCATCGGTTCGTCGAGTCCGTCGACGCCCTCGAAGTCCTCCGCCAGGTGCAGAATGTTCTCCAGCCGGTCGAGAATTCGCTCCTCGCCGAGGTGGCGCATGTCGAGGTGAACATACTCGTCCTCGATGCCACGCCCTTCGTTGACCTCGGTGAGCTCCGCTCGGGCGACGACGTCGCGGGAGGCGAGTTCGCCGTCGTTGTTCGCGTAGCCGTACTCGAACATCAACCGCTCCTCGTTGTCGTTGTAGAGGATCCCGCCCTCGCCGCGGACCCCCTCCGAGATGAGGACGCCCGTCGACGGTAGCGTCGTTGGGTGAAACTGGATCATCTCCATGTCCTCCATCGGGACGCCAGCGCGGTAGGCCATCGCACAGCCGTCGCCAGTGTTGGCCACGGCGTTTGTGGTGTGGTCGAAGGCCTGCCCCAGTCCACCAGTCGCGAGAATCACGCCGTTGTTGGCGCGGAAGCCCTGGATCTCGCCGGACTTGATGTCGTATGCGACGCAGCCGTGACAGCGGCGGTCTTCGGGGTCGTCGTGGTCAGTGACCGCCAGCTGGGTCACGTACCACTCGTTGTACACCTCGATGCCTCGCTTGACCGCCTGCTCGTACATCGTGTGCAGCAGGTGGTGACCGGTTTCGGCACCGGCGTACGTCGTCCGGGGATAGGAGAGACCACCGAACGGTCGCTGGGAGACGCGCCCGTCCTCTTCGCGGGAGAACGGCATGCCCCAGTGTTCGAGTTGAATGACCTCCTCCGGTGCGTCCTTGGCGAACGTGTCGATGGCGGGGGCGTCACCGAGGTAGTCCGACCCTTTCATCGTGTCGTACGCGTGGAGATCCCAGGAGTCGTCCTCCTGTAGCGCGGCGTTGATGCCACCCTCTGCCGCCCCGGTGTGACTCCGGACCGGGTGGAGTTTGGTCACGAGGGCGACATCTGCACCCTCTTCATTCGCTGCAATCGCGGCCCTGAGGCCAGCGCCACCCGCGCCGACCACGATAACGTCGTGTTCGTACATTGTGAGAGTATCTCTTGGCGTATGTCCGGCTTAGGAGTAACCAAACTTAAGCCTCCCTGTTGCGTCACCCGACCGGATATCCCATATACGGGACACGTCTTGTTCCTGTTGCCATTTTCCGAACCCCCCTTCGGTGAGACACCAATCCAGCCGATGGAGTTATATTAGCTGCAGTGAATAAGTTGCTAACAGAACCGTTAGCGCCATAGCCGATGCGCTCTCGGACTCCACCGCCGGGTCCCACACCCACATATTCCGATCCTATGTCAGACCAGTATATAGAGACTGTCGATGACTTCCAGACAGTGTTAGCTGAGGCGCCAGCGGTACTGACTGTCACCAGCGCCGATCTGGAGATACAGTTCGTCAGCCCGGCTGTCGAACGGGTGCTGGACTACGAGACCGAGTCACTGGCCGGGGCCAACTGGTTGGATTTCGTTCACCCGGAAGACGAGCAGCGTGTCTCAACCGCCCTCACCGATCCCATATCGGAACCGGACAACGGGGTCGAGTACCGGTTTCGGAACGCTGAGGGAGACTGGGTGTGGCTTGAGACGTTCACTTCCGTCAGTACCGACGAAGAACCCGATTATCGGGTGTTCTCTTCGCGTGACGTGAGCGAGCGCCCACGATTCAAGGCTCGTTTTCACCAGTTTGTGGCCCACACGTCCGACGTACTCACCGTGTTCGATACGGATGGGACCGTCGAGTACATCAGTCCCTCTGTCAAGCGCGTGCTTGGGTACGATCAGGCGACGATGCAGGATGCCGACCTCTTTGCGTACGTCCATCCGGACGACCTGTCGAACGCTCTCGACGAGTTCAGCCGAATGGTTGAGGAATCCGAGTATATCGCCAGAATCGAACACCGGTATCGTCACGCTGATGGCGACTGGATCTGGGCGGAATCCCGCGGCCAGCAGGTCACGAGCGGACCGCTCGAAGGCCAAATCGTCGTGACGACCAGAGACATTTCTAAGCGGAAACAGAACGAACTGGAGTTACAACAGCAAAACAAGCGACTGGAGCGGTTCTCCGATGCCATCAGCCACGACCTTCGGAACCCGCTAGACGTTCTCGATGGCTCGTTAGAACTTGCACGCGAAACCGGGAAGGAGGAACACTTTGAGCGCGCTGAGCGGAGTATCGAACGGATGTACGCGCTTATCGACGACTTGCTCGTCCTCGCCAAGCAGGGCGTCGATCCGGTGGATCTCGAAGCGGTCAACCTCGATGACCACTCACAGCGGGCGTGGTCAATGGTCGATACCAGTACCGCCACCCTGGAAACAGACGCTGACGAGACTATCGAGGCGGACAGCGGTGCACTGATCGAACTACTGGAGAATCTTTTTCGAAACGCCGTTGAACATGGCGGCGACGACGTGACTGTCACCGTCGGAACAGAACCGTGGGGCTTCTACGTCGAGGACGACGGAACGGGGTTCGTGGACGGGACCGAAGACCTCTTCGAACCGGGCTACTCGACGTCCGAGGAGGGTACCGGCTTCGGTCTCTGTATCGTCGACCAGATCACCGACTCACACAACTGGGAGGCCATAGCCACGCACAGCGAGAGCGGCGGCGCGCGGTTCGAGTTCATCTGTCAAACAGACTGACGGGAGACAATCCGCTCAGTGGGTGTGCAATATGTCCCGTTCGTCACGGACTGAGACAGCGTCTGCTATTTCCGATGAAATCTGGAATAGAGTGCTGAACCCTCGAACAGGGTATGCTAGCTTGAAGTCACCAGAACTTCAGGTTGTTCTTGACAGCTTCGCGCTTCAGTTCCTGGATGTGCTCGGTCAGCGGGATGTCCTTCGGACACACCTCGGTACAGGAGAACTGGGTCTGACAGCGCCAGACGCCGTGCTCCTGCTCAATGATGCGTAGTCGTTCCTGCTTGCGCTGTTCTCCCTCGCGGTTGTCCATCGCGAACCGGTAGGCCTTGTTGATGGCCGCGGGACCGAGGTACTCGTTGTCGCCGGCGGCGATGTTACACGAGGACATGCACGCGCCACACCAGATACAGCGGGTCGACATCTTGACCTTCTCGCGGTTCTCCCGGGTCTGGCGCTGTTCTTCGAGCTTGTCGTCCGGTGTCTCGTCAGCATCGAAGAACGGCTCGACGGCCTCCATCTGGTCGTAGAAGTGCTCCATATCTACGACGAGGTCCTTGACCACTTCCTGGTGTGGCAGCGGCTCGATGCGGACCGGATCCTCAAGCTCGGACATCTGTGTCTTACAGCCCAGGCGCTGGCTGCCGTTGACAAACAACGCATCCGACCCGCAGACGGCCTGTCGGCAGGAGTGCCGGAAGGTAAGTGACGAGTCGTAGTGGTCGCGGGCGTAGATGAGCGCGTCGAGGACAGTCATGCCCTTGTGGAACGGAACCCGGAAGTCGTCGAAGCGTGGCTCCTTTTTCCCTTCGACCTCGGGGTCGTAGCGGAACACTTTCAGCGTGATCGTGTCTTCGTCGTCGAGGGTTTCCTCTTCGACTTCCCGCTGGGCCTTTTCCTGTGCCTGTCGTTCGCGTTTCTGTGCGCGCCGACGGTCACCCGGGGATTCGACCTCGGACTCTGTCTCTTCGTCGGCCTCCGTCTCGGTTTCCTGTTGTTCGATTTGCGTACTCATAGTTCAGACGAGAGTCGTCATGGCCAGCGACACGCGGGTCCCCTGCACGATGAGCAGGAGGCCGGCGACGCCAAGCAGGTATTTGACTGCGTTCTTCCGGGAACCGGTGAGTCCCTGGTTGACCAGTGCATTGTACACGCCGTTGACGCCGTGGAACGTCGCGGTCACGAGGAACAGCCACATTGTCGCGAAGTAGCTGACCTGGCTCATCCGGGCCTGCGTTCCCAGGAACGTGATGTCGGCGGCGTGGTTGACAAAGTGCAACAGCATGAAGTGGAAGGCGAGCACGCCGATCAGGAACACCGCCGTCAGTCGCTGGAACAGCCAGCGACGCCCGCCACGGTCAAAGGAGGAGTAGTGCTGTGCCATTAGGCTAGCTTCCCTCCCAGGAACGTCGGCACGCTTGCGACGACGATTGCACCCGTCAGCAGGAGCGACGCGTAGAAGCTCTTGTCTTGCGATTCAAGGCCCACTCCAAGGTCAACCATTAGCAACCGAATCCCGTTGAGGATGTGGAAGACGGCGACGGCTAGCAGACCAACCTCGAGGAACCGGACGATAAGCAGCGATTCGAGACCGCTGATGGTGCTGGTGAAGAGGTCACTCCCAGCCTGCGCGCTCGCCGGATCGACGCCGACCGAAGTGCTCAGCACGGCAATGTGGGTGAACAGGTAGCCCACGAGTACCCAGCCGGTGAACTTGTGGAATATCCAGGCCCACATCCCGGCCGTGAACTCCCGCCACCGTCCGAAATCCTCGACGGTGCCGCGATTGTAAGACTGACTCATACACTGGGGGGTTAGGCCGGGGACAGATAGTAGTTTCTACAACGGACGCGTATCGCCGCAAACACGGCTGAAGACGTTCGTCAATTGACTACTCGGTCGGTAGTGAACTACCCCGCTCTACTCGCTCACTTCGTCGACGCTCTCGGTGATGTCCTCGCTGGCACGCCACAGATACAGGCTCGCGTAGCTCCGATAGGGCGACCACCGCGTTGCGTACTCGGTCATCGCTGCTCGGCTGTACCCCTCGCCGACGACGGTCTCGAATCCTTTACGGATCCCCAGATCGCCGACCGGGAACACGTCCTCACGCCCGAAGGCGAAGAGGAGTTGCATGTTCGCTGTCCAGTCACCGACGCCCGTGATCGCTGTCAGTTCCTCGTGGATTTCCTCGTTGGTGTGGTCCTCGAACGATGCCAGTGAGTAGCCGTGTTCGAGGAAGGCGTCGGCGACCTCGTTGACGTATCGCGACTTCTGTCGTGAGAGCCCCGCATTCCGGAGTCTCTCGTCGTCGGCACGCTTGATTCCCGCTGGAGTCACAGTGACAGCGTCGAACAGGCGCTCCCGCGTCGCGGCGGCCGATGCCATCGACACCTGCTGTCGGAGGATCGAGACGACGAGCCGTTCGAACAGGTCCGAGGCCGGGTCGAGCGTGAGTTCACCGTGTGCTTCGACAAGCGGGCCGAGGTCCGGGTCCGAACGCAGGGTTTCGTGTGGCGAGTCGCTCATCGCCTGTGAGTAGCGTCTCGACTGAAAAGAGCGTGTCCGTCGCGATTATCCGTCAGCGATAACGGGGTCAGGACTGGGAGACGCCACACCGGCCGCCCCGACAGGCTCGGCGGGGTTGCCGACGACGGTCGTTTCCGGGGCGACATCGTCGACGACGACGGCGCTGGCACCGACGGAGGCGTTCTGCCCGACAGTGATTGGCCCCATCACTGAGGCGTCAGCGCCGACGGTCACGCCGTCTTCCAGCGTCGGATGGCGTTTCTCCCGGTGCATCGACGTGCCGCCGAGAGTCACTCCGTGGTACAGGAGCACGTCGTCACCGATCTCTGCCGTCTCGCCGATGACGATCCCCATTCCGTGGTCGATGAACACGCGCTCGCCGATCTCTGCGGCGGGATGAATCTCGACGCCGGTCAGGAATCGGGTGACGTGTGAGACGAGGCGGGCGAACAGCGTCTGATCGTGCGTCCAGAGCCAGTGGGCGAGTCGATACGCCCAGATCGCGTGCAGGCCGGGATACGTGAGAACGACCTCGGTCGCGCTCGTCGCGGCAGGGTCCTTTGCCAGTGCTGTGCGAATATCGGCTTTCAGTCGGTCGAACATTGGTGTGTGGTGTGGGGTGTGCGTAGTCCAGAAGCGAGACAATCGGATCGAGGTCCGGGCTGTCGGACCGGGAAGCAGTCAACAGCGACAACAGCGACAGGAAGAGCGGCAGCTGGTCACGGTCCTTCGCGGGCGAGCAGTGCGACGCGGGTATCGGTCGCCCATGGTTAGCGATAGTACAGCGCTCAGCGGGTTAAAAGGCAATGGTTCGGCAGACGACCGCGCACCGTTTTCGAGGCGGCGGCTCCACCCGCAACGAGCGAGCGGGGCAACTGCTCCCGAGCGAAGCAGGGTGAGGTCGTCTAGGTTAGCTGAATTGAGGCGCTAAGCCCCCTTCCTCAGCAAGCGCCGACCGAACGGGAGGTGCGAGCAGGGAGGGGATACAGCGCCGCACAGTTC
>JBDGPY010000107.1:0-7045 GCA_042219425.1 Haloarcula sp.
TCATATATCAGTCACGATAGGCTGACTCAGAATCACACTTCGCTTGGAAGTACGCGTGTACCCCTATTTTTTTATACCTCCGATTGGATATTTATGATAGATACATAGCCGACGCTAGGCGCTGGTTAGTGGCAGGACATCCACCATCAGTCACCGGCGTCCACTAATCACACATGACTCATATCAAAGACGCAATCGAATCGACCGACAACCCTCTCGGGTCCTGGATATCGGTCGGTCACCCAACGATCGCAGAGGCAACAGCGCAGTTAGACCTCGACTTCGTCCTCGTCGACATGGAACACACGACGATGGACCTCGAAACGGTAGAGAGCATGTCACGCGGGGTCGACGCCGCTCCTGGCGACACGGACATGATCGTCCGCGTTCCATGGAACGACGCCGTCCGCCTGAAACGGGTCATCGATATCGGCGTCGCTGGAGTGATGGTCCCAATGATAAGCTCCGCCGAGGAAGCCGAAGAACTCGTCCGGTCACTTCGGTATCCACCAGATGGGATTCGCGGTATCGCCGGAAGTCGGGCGACGCGGTACGGCAAGAACTTCGAGGAATACGTCACCAACGCCAATGGTTCTATCGTGACTATCGCACAGATAGAAACTGCGGCCGGACTTGAAAACGCCGCAGAGATTGCGGCTGTCGACGGAATCGACTCGCTGTTTGTCGGTCCCGCGGATTTGTCGGGATCGCTCGGGATGTTCGCGGAGTGGGACTCCGATGAGTTCGACGACGCGGTCCACTCGATAATCGATGCCGGACACGAGGCCAACACTCCCGTTGGGACACTGACGGTCGACCTGGACTCCATCAGCTCACGCGTTGAGCAGGGCTTTGATTTCCTCATCGCTGGCAAGGACGTCTCGCTTCTGATGCGGGGTGTGGAAGACGCGATCAGGCGCTACGACGACGCTCTCGAAAACGCAGTCTCTACGGCTGGCAACTGAGACAGCCCCGAGGTGTAAAACCGAATCCCGCGTCATGACGATGCGGTTCCGATGGCGGAGGCGTTTCTCTGGACGCGACAGCCTCCAGCAGCAACGCTACGACTGTAGTGGTAGCGTGGTATCACCCGTTCAGACGGGGAACACAGCAGCTCTCAGTGAATTGCCTCGGGGTCAAGCCCCGAGGCTTCCTGTTTCTACGACGCGCTTTGCAGATACCGACTCTCGATGAGTCGTATCCGTAGGGAGCGCAGTCTCCACAGGCGTGTCTTCGGGCCATCCCAGCCCTAACTCAGCAAAACCACGTTGCAAAACATTCATCGCCGCGTTCGCGTCACGGTCACACTCAAACCCACAACTGGGACAAGAATGCTCACGAACTGAAGCCGGACTGCGAATAGGTCATGCTCTGGAATTCTCGGGGTGCTTTCCACTTGAGTTTCCCTACTTTGCGACCGTTTTGTTTCTGTTCGGAGAGTCCGTTGAGGTTCTGGTAAAATCGTGTGACAGTTCGTTGCAGAGCCTTCGAGTTAACGTCCGAGAGGACCGGGAATTTATCTTTCCAGTCGGTGAGTCGGGAGTGGTGTCTGTATGCGGAGTCGATGGTGTCGGCGTTTGCGTGTTCGTATTCGTATAGTGTGTAGTTGTATGCTTGGCGGTGGATGTTGATGTGATGGGTTAGTTCAGCCGCTACCTGTTGTGTTGGGTAGGCTTGGTAGCGGTGAGTGTATTCCATCGCTGTCTTTTGATTAGAGGTGTGTTTACTTAATGGTTTGTGTCTGGGTTGTCGGATTCAACCCCGGGGCATTCTCCTCGACCGCCTGTAAAAACCACCACGGGCGGAAAATACAGACAACGAAGATGAGCTGGGGCCGGCGGATTTCAGTGGCTGTAGTAGCGTTCGATGGCGATGGTCTTGTCAGTGTAGAAGCTGACCGCGTCCTCGCCCTGTGCGTGGAGGTCCCCGAAGAACGAGTCCTTGCGGCCGCCAAAGTGGAAGAATCCCATCGGTGCGCAGACGCCGACGTTGATGCCGATGTTGCCGGCGTCGACCTCGTGGCGGTACTTCCGGGCTTCCGCACCGTTTTCGGTGTACAGCGAGGAGGCGTTGCCGTACTGGGTGCTGTTGACCATCTCGATGGCCTCGTCGATGTCCTCGGCTTCGGCCAGGGCCATCACTGGCCCGAAGATCTCGGTCTGGGCGATGTCCATGTCGGTCGTGACGCCCTCAAGCAGCGTCGGCCCGAGGAAGTTCCCGTTGGGGTACTCCGGATGTTCGAAGTCCCGACCGTCGACAACGAGGTCCGCGCCCTCGTCGATGGCGTCTTCGACCATCTCCGTGACACGCTCGGCGGACTCACCGCTGATGAGCGGGCCCACATCGGTGTCTTCGTCAAGCCCGTTGCCGACGGTCAGGTCGTCGACAGCGTCGACAACCTGCTCACGGAGCGGGTCGTAGCTGTCACCGATACCGACCACGACGTCGTTGGCAAGACAGCGCTGGCCGGCATTACCGTACACAGAGCCGATGACGTTCGGGACAGCCTCATCCAGTTCGGCGTCCTCGGAGACGACAGCGTAGTTCTTCGCGCCGCCCTGGGCCTGCACGCGCTTGCCGTGTTCGGCGGCGGTCTCGTAGATGTGGCGCGCGACGGGAGTCGACCCGACGAAGGAGACGCCCTCGATGTCGTCGTGTTCGAGGAGCGCGTTGACTGTGTCGACACCGCCGTTGACGAGGTTGACGACGCCATCCGGGAAGTCGACCGCGTCGACGGCCTCGAAGATTATCTGGGAACTCAGCGGAACCTTTTCGCTTGGTTTGAGGACGAACGTGTTGCCCGTCGCAACGGCATAGGGCAGGAACCATAGCGGAATCATCGCCGGGAAGTTGAACGGCGTGATGGCGGTAAACACACCGAGGGGCTGTCGGATGGCGTGTTCATCCATCCCGCTTGCGACATCCTGGATGTTACCGCTGCCCTCGCGCATCATGTTCGGGATGCCGGCGGCAACTTCGACGTTCTCGATACCCCGGCGAATCTCGCCGCGGGCCTCACCCAGCGTCTTCCCGTGCTCGCGAGTCAGCGCCTGTGCGATGTCTTCCTGTCGGTCCTCCAGTTCCGATTTCAGGTCGAAGAGATACTGCACGCGCTCGACGGGTGGTGTCCGGGACCACTCGTCGAACGCCTCCTTTGCCGTCTGGACGGCCTCGTCGACCGACGCTTCATCGGAGAACGTGACAGTGGTAAGGGTCTCGTTCGTCGCCGGATTACGGAGCGGTTGTCCGTCGTCACCGTCGACCGGGACCCACTCGCCGCCGACGTAGTTGTCTACAGTGTCAGGAACTGCAGTCGTGTCTGGCGACTGCTCTTGCTTGCTCGTCATACAAGCCAAATCTCTCGGCCCACCCATAAATGTGTTACGCCCCCATCCGCTATTACGACTATCGACACCGACCGAAGGCCGTACCACTCTTATCATTGCAGTCGCAAGGCGGAGTATGGGATCCGTAAGCTACGACTTTGGCGACGAGACAGTGATCGTGACCGGCGGAAGTTCCGGTATCGGTCGTGCAATTGCCGTGGCGTTCGGTGCCGCGGGGGCCACAGTCATCAACGCCGACATTACCCCGGAGCCGAAAGACGTAGACGCAACGGAGCCAACCCACGCGGCCATCGAGACCGATGGCGGGACGGCCGTCTACGTCGAGACGGATGTCTCCTCGCGAGCGGACATCGAATCTGTGGTTGAGGCGGCCCGCGAGTTCGGCGGTGTCGACGTGATGGTGAACAACGCCGGCTGGTTCACCCGCGGAAACCTGTTCTCCGTCGACGAGGAGACGTTCGACCGGATTCACGACATCAACACCAGCGGCGTCTTCTTCGGCTGTCAGGCGGCAGCGGCAGACATGCGAGAAAGGGGAGACAGCGGGGCAATCGTCAACACGGCGTCGATCAGTTCGACGCACGCTCAGGCCGATCAAATCCCCTACGACTCCACGAAGGGCGCAATCAAGATGATAACCCAGGGCGCAGCACTCGAACTCGCTGACGATGACATTCGGGTTAATGCGGTCGCGCCGGGACACATCGCGACGGAGTTCGGGTCCGGAGCAGAACAGAAGGAGGTCTCGGTCGCGGCCGGTGATCTCGTGAAACCGATTCCGCTGGACCGCCCGGGCTACCCGTCGGATATCGCGCCGGCAGTCCTGTTCCTGGCAAGCGAACAGGCGGACTACGTGATCGGCGAGACCGTCTACGTCGATGGCGGCTGGCAGACGTACTGACCGCATCGTGGGTTTCTGCGGTCGATTCGCTTTCACACGGTGTGTGGATCCAGTACAATTATACTATCGGAACCCGCACCTTGGACACATGCGTGCTTTAGTGCTCGATGCAGAGTGGAATCCGCAGGTAAGTTATGACCTGTCCGAGGACGAACAATCGCAACACCGTGCGATGAACAGCGCCAGTGTCTGGAAGCACCCCGAGCTGCGCGTCGAGGAGCGCGCTCGACCCGAGCCGGCCGAAGACGAGGTGCTTGTCCGCGTCAAATACGCCGGCATCTGCGGCAGCGACGTGGCCATGACCGAGACCGACGACGACGGCTACATGCATTACTCGGCGTACACACAGCTCCCCAACGTCATCGGCCACGAGTTTTCCGGCGAGGTCGTCGAGACCGGGGACGATGCGGACCTGTTCGAGGCTGGCGACCCCGTGACAGCCGAGGTCACCGACTACTGCGGCCGCTGTCAGATGTGCCGCCAGGGCTTTCACGGTCACTGCGAACACTTCGAGCAGATCGGGTTTACACTCGACGGCGCGTTCGCGGAATACGTCACTGTCCCCGAGAAGATTCTGTGGGGTGTCTCGGATCTGGCCCAGCAGTACGACAACGAGGACGATCTGTACAAGGCCGCCGCGACAATCGAACCGAGCACCATCACGTTCTACGGTCTGTTCGGGCGGGCCGAGGGTATCTGGCCCGGCGACTACCACGTCTACCACGGCGTCGGTCCCATCGGCCTGACCGGAATGAACGTCTCGCGTGCGGCGGGCGCGGGCAAAGTCATCGCCTTCGAACCCTCGGACGAGCGCCGAGAAATCGCCACCGAACTCGGGTTTGAACACGTCTACAATCCGATCGAAACCGACCCGGTCGAGTCAGTCACCGAAGTGACCGGCGGTGACGGCGCGGACGTCCACGTCGAGACAAGTGGTGCGGTCAATGCGACCTACCCCGTCATCGAAGATACGCTGGCCGAGCAGGCAAACGTTGTCCACATCAGCAACGCCGGCAGCGACCCCGATATCGCGTTGCGGAAGTACCAGGGCAACAGCGCCCAGCTCTACGGCTCCGAAGGCCACACCGGGCAGCAGGTGTACCCGCGCACCATCCGACTGATGGCGAACGGCCAGCTCGACAATCTCCCGATGATCACGTCGACCTACGACCTCAAAAACGCGGACGAGGCCGTCGCACAGGCGTGCAAGCGCGTCGATGGCAAGGTCCTCATCGAAGTGTAGGTTCGTCGTCTCGCTTTTTTGCAGTCACAATTACCGATAGCGCCGGGCACGCCACAGCGCCACACGGCGAGTGAAAAAGTGCTGGTCGTGGCTACTCTTCGAGGTCCGCGAGGTCCCACTCGCCGGTGATGATTGCCCCGGAGTCCGGGTTGTCGGGCTCGACGACTGCCTCGACGAAGGAGGGACCGTCGTGGGCAAACGCCTTTTCGAGGACGCCGTCAAGGTTCTCGGGCTTGACGACGCGCTCGGCGAAGCCGACGTTGAACGACTCGGCCATGTCCATGAAGTCGACCATTGTCTCGTCGTCGAACTCCGTGTTGAGGACGCGCTCCCAGCCGTACTTGTCCACCTGGAGGTTCCGGATGGACTTCCAGCCGTTGTTGTTGACGACGACGTAGTTCACGTCGATGTCGTGCTCGGCGGCGCAGGCGATCTCCTGATTGCACATGAGGAAACTGCCGTCACCTTCGAAATCGACGACTGTCCGCTCGGGGTTTGCGAGCTTCGCACCGATGGCGGCCGAGACGCCCCAGCCCATCGTGGAGAAGCCGCCACAGGAGATGTTCGTCCGCGGTTCGTACACCGGGAACTCGGGGTTGATTGTCTCCTGGGGCTGGCCGGCGCTGGTGACGATGCTACCGTTCCGTGGCAGTACCTCACGCACGGACGCGGCAACGCGAGAGATGCTCATTGGTACGTCGTCGTCCTCCCAGCGCTCGTCGACCATGCCTTCCCACTCGTCCCAGAGTTCCTGTATCTCGTCGTAGTATTCGTTGTCCTCCGTCGAGACCGGATCGATTCGCTCCTCCAGCGCCTCGGTAATCTGGCGCGTGACCACCTTCGCGTCGCCCTGGATACCGACCTCGACCGGGAAGTTCTTCCCGATCTCCTGCGGATCGATGTCGACGTGGACCAGTTTGCTCGGTGGGATGTCGAAGCTCACACCCTCCTCGAAGGAAGATGTGTGCATGTCGGTGAACCGACAGCCGACAGCGAGTATCACGTCGGCGTTCGAGGCGAGTTCGTTGCCGGCTGTCGAGCCGATCCAGCCCGCATAGCCGACGAACAGGTCGTGGTCCTCCGGGATGATGCCCTTGGACTGGAACGTCGGGATGACGGGGGCCTGCAGGTGTTCGGCGAGGTCCTGCACTTCGTCCCACGCCTCGGAGAGCATCGTCCCGCCGCCGGGGACGATGACGGGACGGTCGGCCTCGGCCAGCAGGTCAGCAGCTTCCGAGACGGTGTCGGGGTCGCCACCGGGTCGGCTGTGAGGCCGGTGTTCCGTCGGCTCCGGCAGTTCTACGTCGGCGGCCGCGCCCTGGACGTCCATCGGCACGTCGATGTGGACGGGACCGGGTCGCCCGGACAGCGCCGTCTGGAACGCCCGGCGGAGGATGCGGGGGAGCTGCTCCACGTCGTCGGCGACGAAGCTCTGCTTCGTCACCGGCTCCATCACGCTCGGGAAGTCGCCGGGCTTCTGGCGTTCTATCTCCTGCAGAATCCCCTGCCCGTACTCGTGGGTCTGGGGCGCGCCGGTGAAGATGACCATCGGGA
>JBDGPY010000127.1:0-6877 GCA_042219425.1 Haloarcula sp.
GCCACCCGAAGGCCGAAGGATACCAGGCTACCCCACCGGCCCGTGCGATAGCAACCGTACAGAAGACAGGGTTAGTTTTAACGGTTGCGAAACATCGAGAAGCGGGGTGAGCGCTTGCGGAGCAACACGATGCTCATCGCGTGGTCACCGCGCGGCCGCTGGACGCGGGCCAGTACGTCACCGAGCCGTTCGAGCGATTCGGTATCGGTCAGTAGCATCTTTTTCTCTTGATTCAGCATCTGAGACGCCCGGAGAACGCGAAATAACGCTCTATCTCCATCGTTCAACTGAACAGAAGATTGATTACACAGTGGTGTTACTCACCATCTGAGTAACTGTGACTATCCTCATCACTGGCGGCGACGGCTACGTCGGGTGGCCGGCGGCGCTACGAATCGCGAACCGGACGGACGACCGAGTGCTGCTCGTGGACAATTTCGCCCGGCGGGAGTGGGTCGAGGAGGTTAGCGCGACGAGCGCGACCCCGGTCGCGAGCATCGACGAGCGTCTCGACGCGGCCCGCGAGGTCCACGGGCTGACAAACCTCTCGTTCGTAGAGGGTGACCTCGTCGAGAAGTCCTTCGTCGACGAACTGCTGTCCGTTCACGAGCCTGACGTTATCGTCCACACGGCCGCCCAGCCCTCCGCGCCGTACTCCCAGATCAACGGCGAGCGGGCCAACTACACCCAGCACAACAACATGCAGGCCACCCGGAACCTGCTGTGGGGCCTCGAGGAACACGACCTGACCGACACGCACTTCGTCGAAACGACGACGACGGGCGTCTACGGCGCGCCGGAGTTCCCAATCCCCGAGGGCGGCGCGACGATGGAGAACCAGAGCGAGCGCGACGATGTCCCGTTCCCGGCGATGGCGGGCAGCTGGTACCATCTCACGAAGTCCCACGACGCGGCCAACATGCGGCTGGCGCACAAGCAGTTCGATATCCCGATCTCGGACGTGCGAACGGCCATCGTCTACGGGACCGAGACCGAGGAGACCCGTGCGGACGACCGACTCAAGACACGGTTCGACTTCGACTACTACTTCGGCACGGTCACGCACCGCTTCTGCGCGCAGGCCGTTGCAGGCTACCCCGTGACAGTGTACGGGAAAGGCGAGCAGCGCAAGCCGTTCATCTCACTTGAGGACACTGTCGAAGGCCTGGCAGAAGTAGCACTTGCCGACCCCGACGAACGTCCTGAAGGGCTGACAGTGTACAATCAGGTGACGCGTGCAATCAGCATCGTCGAAATCGCCGAGACAATCGCGGATGTCGGCAGCGAGTTCGAGCTCGATGTCGACGTCGAACACTTCGAGAACCCTCGCGACGAGGACGAGACGCACAAGATGGAAATCGAGAACGAGCGCTACGCCGATCTCATCGGCGGCCAGTCCCAGTCCTTTGAGGACGGCGTTCACGACATCTTCGAGACGCTGACGCGCTACGCCGACACCATTGAAGCCCACGAGGATCGCTTCCTTCCGGGCGTCCTCAGCGAGGACTGACCATGGACGTGCTGGTCACGGGCGCGTGTGGCTACATCGGGAGTGCGCTGATCCCGCTGCTCAGAGCGGATGACCGCGTCGACAGTGTCGTCGTCTTCGACGATCTCTCCTCGGGATCACCGCGGGCGCTGCTGGGGACGCTCGGTGACGGCCTTGAGTTTCGCCGCGGTGACGTCCGGGAGTACGGTGACGTGGAGAGTGCGATGCGCGGTGTTGACCGCGTTGTCCACCTCGCGGCGATCACCGGCGCATCGAGCACACACGAACGGCGCGACGAGACGTTCGCTATCAACTACGACGGGACCGAGAACGTCCTGACCGCGGCCGGCAAGCTCGGCGTCGACCACGTCGTCTTCGCCTCTTCGTGTAACGTCTACGGCCGCGCGACCAGCACTGACATCGACGAGACAGTCGATCCAGACCCGATCAACCCCTACGCGGAAACGAAACTCGAATCGGAGACGCTGCTACGGGAGTATTGCGAGGAGTTTGATATGACTGGGACGGCGCTCCGGATGGCTACCAACTTCGGCCACTCGCCGGGTATCCGGTTCAATCTCGTCGTGAACTACTTCGTGTTCCGGGCGCTCACCGCCCGTCCGCTCACCGTCTATGGTGACGGCTCGAACTGGCGGCCGTTTATCCATGTTCAGGACGCCGCTCGCGCGTACGCCGAAGCCGTGTGTGAGCCGGATTCCTGGGACGAACCGGTGTACAACGTCGGGTCGACAGCGGCAAACTACCAGATTTCGGAGATCGCAGACATCGTCGCTGAGGAAGTCGCCCCGGTCGACGTGACCTACCTCGAAGACGAACATCCCGGGCCGTCCTACCACGTGAACTTCGACCGACTGGAGTCGACCGGGTTCGAAACAGCGTGGTCGCTCCGCGAGGGGGTCCGCGACCTTGCAGATAGATTCACAACCAATGACTGAACAGGAACACACAACCGACAGGCCACATGTCGCCGTCACCGGCGCTGCGGGCTACATCGGCAGTCGCGTCGTCTACGAGCTACAGGAAGCCCATCCCGACTGGGAGATAACTGCTCTTGACAACTTCTACCTCGGAACCGTTCGCACTATCGGTGACGTTGCGGTCGAACACGTTGATATTCGGAACCGGGACCGCCTCGAAGCGGCCCTCGTCGGAGCCGATGTCGTGATGCACCTCGCCGCTATCTCCGGCGTCGATGACTGTGAGCAGAACCAGGATCTTGCGTACGAGGTGAACGTTCAGGGGACCGAAAACGTCGCCTGGTTCTGTCGCAAGACGGGTGCTGCGATGATATTCCCGTTCTCGATGGCTGTCATCGGCGACCCACAGGAGTTCCCCATTACGGTCGGCCATCCGCGCGACCCGCTGAACTGGTACGGTCGGACGAAACTGCTCAACGAGCGCGCTATCGAAGACTACGCGGAGGGTGCGTTCCCGGCCCATCAGTTCATGATATCGAACCTCTACGGAAGCCACGAACTCGATGGTCAGACTGTCTCCAAGGGAACGGTGATCAACTTCTTCGTGGACCGAGCGCTCGCCGGTGAGACGCTGACTGTCTACGAACCGGGCACTCAATCCCGGAACTTCATTCACGTCAAGGACGTGGCCCGCGCCTACATTGATAGCTGTGAGCGATTGCTAGAGCAACTGGAAAGCGGCGCGACCGGCGTCGAGAAGTACGAGATCGCCAGTGACGAGGACCCTGGCGTTCACGACGTCGCCGAACTCGTCGGGGATATCGCCGCGTCTGTCGCTGGTATCGACGCCGATATCGAACTGGTCGAGAACCCGCGGGGTGACGATGAGACGCTCGTCGACTCGTTCTCTGTCGACACCGGCCGAACGGCTGATGCACTTGGCTGGACACCGGAACACGACGTGGAGTCAGCTATCAGAGAAACCCTGGAGTCGGCGGACACGTAGGCCGCCGGGTCCCGATGGATTTATTCACCAGACCGGAAAGAGTCGATACATGAGCGACACGCCCGGGACGGGAGAGGTACTCGATGACCGCCCCGAGCTAAAATCTGCGATCCGGGAGATTCTCGCGGTCGATGACGCACAGGATAGCTGGGAGTTTGAGGACATTCCCGTCGATTCGGGGCAGTTCGGGGAACTCGTCTCGGCTGGCATCGTTGAGAAAGACGATGGCCAGTACCGTATCGCTGAACCCGAAACCGTGCGCGCCGTGCTTGACGGCGAGGCGACTGTCGACAGTTCAGACAGCGAGAGGCAGCGAACCGGCTTCGACGTCGACTTCAACAGGCGTGTGACTGGTCTGCTCGCTGGTGCACTTGCTGTCGTGCTCCTCGCGCGGACGTACGTTATCGGATCGATTTACCGCGGGGGCGACATCGTGCTGTCCGGCAACGATCCGTACTTCTATCGGTACCATATCGAGCAGGTCGCCATGGAGGCGAGTAGTGCAGCCGACGTGGGGGCGCTCTCTATCCTCCCGGGTGCGCTGACCAAGGGAGAACCGCTGATGATCGCGACGCTCTGGTGGGTCGCCAGTCTCTTCGGCGGAAGCGAGGAAGCTATCGGTCACGTCCTCGCGTGGTATCCAGTGGTGTCCGCACTCGTTTCGGCTGTACTGCTGTACGTGCTGGCAGTCACCGTGACCAGCGACCGGCGCATTGGCCTCGCATCAGTCCTCTTTCTGGCGATTATTCCTGGCCACGCGTTCCGAACAAGCCTCGGCTTCGCCGATCATCACGCCTTTGACTACCCGTGGCTGGGTCTCACCGCCCTCGCCCTCGCGCTCGCGCTGACGACAGTTGCCGACAGGGAGTCCCTTTGGAAGCCCCTTCCCTGGCTTGCGGCAGCTGGGCAGGGGGTCGGGATTACCGGCCAGGTCCTTGCGTGGGAAGCTGGTCCACTACTGATTCTTCCCATCGGCGTCGCCGTGCTGGGACAGACACTCCTCGACATTGCTGCTGACCGGTCGTCGCTACGCAGGAACGGACCGGTGCTTACGGGCGCAGGTCTCGGTGCGGTCCTCACTGGCTCCGTCCACGTTGTCGCCGACTGGCAGACAGCGCTCGTCGCCGGGTCGCCCGCACTGCTAACAGCCGGAATTATCGGCGTCATCGCGACAGAAGAGGCAGTTAGACGTCTCGGTGGAACTGTTCGGCAACTGGCTACGGTGGATATCCTTGGTGGCCTCGTCGCGCTCTTTGTCTTTCGATTCGGGTTCTCTTCGCAGTGGGGAACGTTCACGAACCGACTGGACCTGCTCTTTCGCTCCGACGCCATCGCCGAAACTTTCGGGCTGTTCAGCGCTGATGCGTTCGGTTTCCTGTTCTTGCTCGGACTGACGCTGTTTCTGGCGCTCCCGGCAATGGTCTGGGGAATCGCCCTCGCACGCAGTGACCGGAGCGGCTGGCTCGTCGTCAGCAGCTACGCCTGGGTGCTGTTCGGCCTGGCGATAATCCAGGTTCGCTTCGTCGGTGAACTGGCCACGTTCCTCGCGCTGTTTGCTGGCGTTGCTTTTGTGTGGATGGCGTCATGGGTCGATATCGCCCGTCCAGTGACCCCGACGAAAGATGAGCTGATAGACGCCGTCGTCCCGGACGCCCGAGTCCTTGGATCACTGTTTGCACTGTTCCTGCTGCTTGGCGCTCTCGGAATGGTGCAGGTTCCAGTCAAAACGAGCCAGGTAGTCGTCGACGATGGGACGTATGGCGCGGCGTCTGCAATCGAAGCCGACGCTGCTGACCGACCGCTTGAGTACCCCGAGAACTACGTCCTCAGCCGCTGGGGACAGAACCGCGTGTACAACTACTTCGTCAACGGCGAGTCACGGAGCTACGGCTATGCCCAGAGTACGTATCCGACATTCCTCGGAGCAACGACGCCGGAGCAAGCATACACCCAGATATCAGGGCGGGTAGGATACGTCGTCACGACGGAGCAGCAGGTCACTGACCCATCTACAATCTACGTTAGACTACACGAGAACTACGGAGACCGGAACGAGGGCGTCGATGGACTAGCACACTATCGACCGATATACGTCAGCGACAACGGGAATTACAAAGCCTTCGCCGTTGTCCCCGGCGCGACAGTGCGGGGAACCGCAACGCCGAACACAACTGTGTCGGTTTCGACGACGGTTGCTGTCTCTGACAGGGAGTTTACGTATGCCAGACAGACAACGGCTGATACGGCAGGCGAGTTCACGGTGACTGTCGCAAATCCTGGACCCTACACTGTGGAGACTGAGAACGGTTCGGGGGCAAATGTAGACGTCTCAGAGACGGCGGTGTATGACGGGAAAAACGTCACTGCCGGTGACCTGTCGTAATGCGAGATCACTGTGAAAATATGATTTCGAGCGTCGGTTGTACCGCTGAAACGAAACGGTAATTGCACTGACGAAGCGAAGACAGCGTGTGCAAATCTGGGTTCGAGCCGCCATTGTGCTTGCGTTATGTCTGGTACTCAGTGGACTGTTCGTCCACGCAGAAGTTACAGAAGACGCACGGTCTCCGTACCCGGACGCCGAGGACCTCACAACGGAGTACAACACGTATCTAGGTCAAAAGGCTCTGATCTTTGGAACGGTGACAGAAACGAGTGAGGGCGTGATGACAATCAGGTCCGAGAGCGATGGCAAAGAAATCACGCTTCAAGTGACTGGAGCAGATTTGGCCGTCGAACCCGGCGGTGTAGTGCAGGTATACGGCACGCTCAAACCCGACCGGACGATTACAGCTGAGCGCATCAAAATAGTCAACAGCAGCCGCTGGGCAGAACTGTACAAGTACGGTACTTCAGCGGTTGGCGCGCTCGGATTCGTAGTGCTGTTTTTCCGCTACTGGCGCATCGACAGCACCACCTGGACGCTGGAGGGGCGCGATGGCTGATCTTCTCACACATCTGCTGGTCCCGTATGTCCTTCTCACAGTTGCGGGCTGGTGGATCGACTGGCTCGACCAGCGCTGGGTCGTCGTCGGGATGGGTGGTGCGGCCATTCCGGACCTTATCAAAGCCAGAATCATACTCCATGACGGCACGGTTGAAGCGATGCTTGGACTTCCGTTTTCATACGACCCGCTTGCGACGCTTGGCGGCGTCCTCCTCGTTGCCGGTGTCATTACCGTCGCGTTCAATCGACGCCACTGGCGGCGAGTGTTCTCCCTCGTTACCTTCGGTGGTCTCACGTCGTTGCTGTTTGATGGGATGCGGGTGTACGCCGATGGGCGAGCGAGTGCGTGGCTGTATCCGTTTACAAACTGGCGGCCACCGACGCCGAGTCTGTACGTGTCCTCAGATCCACGCGTGCTCGTGGCCGCGCTAGTCGTTGCCGGACTCGTCGCCGTTGTCGACGCTCGAAAGCGAGCGAGTGACTGACTGGCTTACCAG
>JBDGPY010000061.1:0-6722 GCA_042219425.1 Haloarcula sp.
GGTCCCACTCGTCGGCCCAGTGCTCGACGAAGTCGATGAGTTCGTCGAAGTGCTGATAGTGGTCGATGAAGACGACCGGGGGAACTTCGAGGTCGAAGCGCTCGGCGACTTCCTTGACGAAGTACAGCGTCAGCGTCGAGTCTTTGCCGCCGGTCCACATCACGACAGGGTTCTTGTACTCTTCGAGACCAGTCTTCGTGACCTCGATAGCCTTCTCGATCTTGTGGTTGACAGTCGGGTACTCTTCGGGGTCTTCGCCTTCCCCGTCAGTGTAATCAACGTCCAGATAGTCCGGGAACTCTGCTGATTCGGACATAGTGTAATGAGATATAATTACGAATGGCAAGTACTTTTTGGATGTTCGACAGGTGTGTGATGAGGTGGCAAACAGGACGCTGTTCGTGCCTGGCACGGTCACTCGGGTTTTTTGTCGCCGGCGCGAAAGGCGTGGTATGGACGACCGCCCGACCCTCCCGGCCCGCCTCTTTCACCGCTGGCTGTTGCGCTATGTCCCCCTGGCCGCACTGATACTGATCGTCAGTGGACTCCTCGGATACGGGCTCGGCAGCCAGATACCTGCCGAGTGGCTTCAGAACCCGGGAACGGCCGGCGAAAACCCCTTCATGCCGGCTGAGCTAACGACTCTCTCGTTGACGGTTAATAATCTCGGTGCGTTGCTCGTAATGGCACTCGGTGCTATCTCGCTCGGTTCAATGACGGTTCTATCACTCGTCCTGAACGGACTGCTCATCGGGGTCGTCGTCGGCATCGCACTCAAGCAGGTCTCACCCGTCGTCGTCGCCGCGCTCATCGTCCCACACGGTCTTATTGAGATCCCCGCACTGCTCATCGTCGCCGCCGTCGGACTGCGGTTCGGATGGCGCACAATCCAGTACATCCGTGGCCGCACAAACAAACTGGTCACTGGACAGGATATCCGGGAAGCTGGATGGCTGCTTGCGACGGCCGCCGTGCTCATCGTGATTGCGGCCTACATCGAAGCGAACCTTACCATCGAAATCGCGTCACAGTTTACAGACGCTGATCTCTCAGGCATCACGCCAGCCTAGCGGCTCGGACTATCCGCTACACAGTGGTGAGCCATGGCTCGACAAAATTGAATCCGTGACTGGGCGCTATGACAGACTGCGTTACGAGATGAACTCGTTGTCGCGCCAGTTGACGCCTTCTTCTTCCTCGCCGTCGCGGGGTTCCTCTGCAACATTGATCGCAGCGGGTCGTTCCTCCCCATCGACAATCCGAACGGCCTTTAGTTCCTCGTCGACCGCGGCAATCGCTGTTAGCGTACCCTTTTCGGCGACTTTCGCGACCTCACACAGGACCTCGAACATCGCGTACTGGAGTGCGGTGTTCTGAAGCACGGTCTCGCGGTCGCCCTTGAAGCAGGCGTACTCGACGAGTTCGGACTCGATCTCTTCTTCTTCCTCTTCGAGGGCGCCCCACTGGGGGCCACCGCCGGTGCTTCCGGTACTCGCGGCCCCGGGCGGACCCATTTCGTCGGGGTCCTCCTCGTACACCCGATTCTCTGTGACGCTGGCCTTGAGCTGGGCTGTCGGGGTGTACTTGCTCATGGAGTCATCCTTGGCGACGGCGCTGACAATTAGCGTATTATTTCGACGGGTGATGTCGATGTCAGCGATTTCAGGTGGAAGGTCCGGATCCTCGAAGAAGTCGTATGCGTCTTCCAGTGGCAGTTCAAGTGTCGAGTGAAGTCTGTATACGCGGCTGGTCATGGTTGGGGAAGCGTGTATCAGTCGTCGAAGGCCGTCCGCTGACGCTGTAGTCACTACTTCTTAGGGGCCACTTGCTTATATGACCTGTCCTTCATTCGCGGTTTCACCGCTCTATATCAGGCAATATCTGAGCCGTATGTTAAAGGTATTTACAGACCATCTAGCAGGCTATATGCCAGTGGTATTCAGTGCCTACTAGTCGTCCGCAGGTGTGGGGTCGCCGTCCCCCGGGCTGACATCCCCTTCAATACTGGGTGGGTACTTCCCGCGGTCGAGTTTCAGGTCCGACTGCGGTCGCGCCATGCAGGTCAGTGCGTAGTTCTCTCGTTCCCGGTCGGTCAGTCCACGGGCGGCAGGCTGGGTAACCGACCCCTCGACAATCTTCGCCGAACAGGCCAAGCACATCCCCACGCGGCAGGAATACTCCTGTGCGATACCCTCCTCGATACACCGCGAGAGAATCGTCTCCTTCTCGGAGACGGTGATCTCCTCACCCGTCCCCACAAATGTCACCGTATGCTCGGTCATGCTCAGCCATTTGATACCCCCCAGCAAAACTCTTTATCACCGCCGTCCCGGAGCGAAACGGACTGCTATCCGTCGAGATGGTACCGGGCGACCGTAGCCGGCTGTTCAGTACGCGAGATAGTTCCAGCAATCCGTCTGAAACCCGTAGCGGAATAATTTTCTCTCTCCGGGCAGGACGGGAGTGCATGACCACACACCAGGACGGCAACGCCGGCGGAGCGTCGGCGACGGCACGGACCGTTTCCGTGGACGTTGTCGTCGTCGGGGCCGGGACATCCGGTTGTTACGCCGCCGCGACCGTCGCAGATGCGGGCTACGACGTCGTCGTCGTGGAGCGCAAAGACGAGACCGAGGCCGGCCATATCGCCTGCGGGGACGCGCTGAAAGGAGCCAGCGATTTCCCCGACGCGATTCCGAAGTCCCAGCTCGAACCGGCGTTTACCAATACGGATGTCGACCACGGCCGGTTCGAGATCCCACAGGAGGACACCGTTCTCGAAATCCCCGTGCCGGGTGAACTCGCTGTCATCGACCGCTGGGAGTACGGTCGCTGTCTCATCGAGGGTGCAAACGATAGCGGTGTGGAGTTCCACTACGACACTGTCGTTCAGGACGTGCTGCAGGACGACAGCGGTCGTGTGACCGGCGTGAAAGCCATGCGGAAAGGCGACCCCGTCACATACGAGGGTGACATGGTCATCGACGGGGCCGGCGCGCTCTCGATCCTGCAGGACAAGACCGATCTTGAAGCCGCGACCTTCGATACGAACGTCCAGTACTCGCAGTTTTGCTCGGCATACCGAGAGATAATCGAAGTTGACGAGCCGGTAGAATGGGACGACGCGCTCGTGTTCAAGCCGACCGAGCGCTCCGCCGGCTACCTCTGGTACTTCCCGCGCACGGACACAGAAATCAACGCCGGCCTCGGCTTCCAGATGAACGAGGAGCCGATGGAACTGGTCGACGACCTCAAGCGCGACCTTCAGGGCCGAAGCGAGTTTGAGGGCGCCGAGGTACAGGATAAACTCGGCGCTGCGCTGCCGACACGCCGGCCGTACGATTCCGCTGTTGCGCCCGGATTCATGGCCGTCGGCGACGCTGCCGGGCACGTTAACCCGACGACCGGCGGCGGGATCGCCGGGGCGGCCTACGCCGGGACTTACGCTGCTGAGCAGGCCATCGAGGCTATCGAATCCGGACGGACGGACGACGAAGCCGCGCTCTGGACGTACAACGAGCGCGTGATGGACCACTTCGGTGCCCGGTATGCGGCGCTCGACGTATACAACATCTTCACCACCGCCTACGACGTCGATGACCTGATGGCGCTGCTGGCCGCGCTACCCGGCGAGAAGCTCGCCGAAGCGCTGTACGGCGGTTCGACAAGCATCGGACTCGGACTCAAACTCAAGATGGCAGTCAAGAGTATTGGCCACCTCGGAACCATCCGGGACCTCTACCAGACGAAAAAGGCTGCCGACCGGCTGCTGGACCATTACCAATCCTACCCCAGCGACCGTAGCGGCTTCGAGGCCTGGCAGCGCGAGCGTGATTCGATTATGGACGATATCTACGAAGTCACTGGCGCAGAGCCCAAGTACTGACTCGGCGGCTCGTTGCGTTTTTCGGCTGATTCTAATATACTGGTCCAGCTTGTCACTAGCAGAGCTAGTGCTTTTTGGCTGTAATCTGAATAGTAGTTGATTGATCCATGAACAATAGTTTTGAACAACAAGTTTTATTATCTAACAACATGATGTTAAAACGAAGTTACACTGGGGTCGGTCGACCGGGGGGTCACCGAGACGGAGACAGCGTGTCGGCCGTCGCCCAAGTGGGGGTCAATCATGCTAGCACGCAGATTCAAATCCGACGATAGTGCAGTCTCACCAGTTGTGGGAGTTATACTAATGGTTGCAATAACGGTGCTGCTGTCGGCCACAGCAGCGACGTTCTTCTTAGATTTTGGCTCTGGGAATCTCGGCCAAAACGCGCCACAGGCGGCGTTTACCTTCGATTATGAGTCTGGGAGTCCTGATAGCCTGACAATCGAACACCGGAGTGGTGACTCGATTCAGGCTGGAAATCTGTACATCACTGTTAGCGGGACTTCAGGAGCCAACGGACAGCACGATCTATCGAGTCTCAGCGGCACGCTGTCGGCTGGTTCGGAAATCACGGCCGGGTCACGGGTGACGTTTTCCGGGGCATCGGACCTTTCTGACGCGACGGTCACACTAAACTGGAAGTCACCGGATAGCAGCAAATCTATCCAACTTGCCAGCTGGGAAGCGCCGTAGCGGACTCACTCGCTCAATTGTCGGACTGTCTCGCTGACGACGTCGATACCGATGGCCAGTGAGTCCTCGTCGACATCGAACGTGGGGGTGTGGTGGCCGCCGGGATGGTCGGTCCCGATCCCGACGAACGTGGCCGTCCCGCCCTGGTTCTGGACGCGGTCCATCAGGTATGTCGCGTCCTCACTCCCGCCGAGGTCGGCAGCCCGGAGACGGCTGGTGACACCGGGAACTGATTCTGCCGCGCCGTACACCACATTCGCGAGCGCATCGTCGCTTACCGCACTCGGCGCTTCTGCGGTCGTCTCGATAGCGACTTCGCAGTCGTGCATCTCGGCCGCGGATGACATAACGGCATCCGCCCGCTCACTCATGTACTCCTTGAGTGGGGTCGTTTCGCCGCGAACCTCGCCTTCCAGCGTCGCCTCCTCCGGGACGATGTTTGTCGCCGTCCCGCCCTCGACAACCCCGGCGTTGACACGCGTCGCGCCGTCACCGTGCCGTCGAATCGCATGGAGGTTCTGGACAGCGGTCGCCAGGGCCTGCACAGCGTCCCGTCCCTGTGCGGGATGCCCGCCAGCGTGCGCTGTCTCACCAGTGAACGTCGCTCTGAACTGCCGGACAGCGAGGAAGCCGCCCACCCCGGCGACGATCTCGCCGGTTGGATGGTCGAGACCAATGTGTATCGCCAGCAAATGGTCCACGTCGTCGAGATGGCCGCTTTCGGCGACGGCCTTCCCGCCGCCGATGACCTCTTCGGCTGGCTGGAAGACGACTTTGAACGTTCCGCTGAAGTCGCTCTTTTTCACTGCCTCCAGCACGCCAAGGCCAATCGTCGCGTGGGCGTCGTGCCCGCAGGCGTGCATGTACCCCTCATTCGCTGAGCGGAATCCCTCTGACGCCGGGGCGTGGGCCACGCTGTCCGACTCCGTTATCGGAAGCGCGTCGATGTCGACCCGGAGCGCGACGGTCGGCCCGTCGCCCTGGTCGAGCACCGCGAGGGCACCGGTGAATCCTCCACCGGCGGCCTCCAGCACGTCCTCGCGGGCACCGGCGTCACGGGCCTTCCGTTGCCAGTCTTCGAGGTTATCGTCGTCGGGGACTGCCATCCGCGCGTCGCCGTCCACGACATCCCGGCCAGTATATAACTGGTCGACGCCGATTCGCTCTATTTCGTCGACGATGCAACTGGTGGTGTAAAACTCCCGCCACGCGGGTTCGGGATAGCTGTGTAGGTCGCGGCGGAGGGACCTGAGCCGCTCCTGTTGGGTTTCGTTCACGCCGGCGAAACGAGGCACAGATACTTATAAGAACTCACAGGAGCGGACGGCGGCCCTACGATCCGCTGCCGACCTGCGTCCGCTGTTCGACGCCGGCCTCGACGTGGATGGCATTCGGGAAGGTTCGCTGGGTGACGTTCCGGGCAAACTCCTCGTACCCGACAATCTCTATCGTCCGGGTGTAGACGGTGTGAGTCCAGGACTGGAAGCGGCCACCGTCTGGCCCCAGCGATTTCGATTGTGGAATCCGCAACTCCTGTGGTTGCTTCGGGTGCGGGCCCTTGAGCTCGACCCCCTTCTGCTCGGCGCTCTCTTTGATCTCGGTGACAATGTCTTCGAGGCGGTGTCGGTCCCCACTGGTGAACGTCAGCGTCGTGACGAAGGGCATCTGTAGACGAACACTCAGCCGCGAGTGACAAAAGGCCATCTGTTTCCGTTGTGTCTCCGATATTCTCTTAAGTAGCGGTGTCATAAAATCCGATAATGATAGAGGCCACGAGCGCGGGAGCCATCCTCTTTCGCGATACGCGTGGCCGGCGGGAGTACCTCCTGCTCAAGAGCCGACCCGGCGATTGGGAGTTCCCCAAGGGCGGCGTCGAGGGCGAGGAAGAACTCCAGCAGACCGCCATACGCGAAGTGAAAGAGGAGGCCGGTATCGGCGATTTCCGGCTCTTAGACGGGTTCCGCGAAGACTACGACTACGTGTTCGAGGCGAACGGCAACACCATCCACAAGACGGTCCACCTGTTCGTCGCGAAGTCGTTTGAAGCGTCAGCCGAACTGTCCACAGAACACCGCGACCTGCAGTGGCGCGACTACGAACAGGCCATCAACACGGTCACGCAGGACGGCCCCCGCGAGAT
>JBDGPY010000006.1:0-6442 GCA_042219425.1 Haloarcula sp.
GGTTTCATCTGCTAGGGAGACAGAAGTAGTTGTTTTCAGGGAAGCCAGTGTAGTCGAACTCAATGACGGGAAAGGCAGCGTCCGAACCGTATGTCACGACGTTTACTGCGACAGTCGACAGTATCAATACGAAGCGCGTGGCTCTCGACGAAACCTACTTCTACGCCGAAGGCGGCGGCCAACCGGCAGATATCGGAACTATCGACGGCGTCGAAGTCGTCGACGTACAGCGCCGGGACGGCAGTATTGTTCACGAACTCGCCGAGGAACCGGCGTTCGAACCGGGCAGCACGGTCGATGGGACCATCGACACCGCGTTTCGGACGTACTGCATGCGCGCCCACACAGCCAGTCACGTCCTCTATGGGGCTGGCCGAAGGCTGCTCTCCGATCTGGGCTACGGCGGTTTCGATATCAGTGCGACGGCCCCGGACGACCCGTCACAGAACGGCGACCACGAAGGAGGCATCAACGGAAAGGTGCGAGTGGATTTTGAGACGACAACGGAGATTGACGACACGACGCTCGTCGATCTGGAACGGCTGACCAATCGTGCAGTCTGGGAGTCCCACGACGTGACCTGGGCGGAAATCCCACGTGACGAGGCACTGAACCGCGACGATATCGCATTCAACACGAAGACTGAAGAGGGGATCGAGGGCGAGACAGTCCGGGTCGTCACTATCGAAGACTGGGACGTGGCGGCCTGTGGCGGAACGCACGTCAGGAACACGCGCGAGATCGGACCGGTGACGGTTCTCGGTCGGTCCAACCCCGGCGAGGGGTTGACCCGCGTCGAGTTCGCTGTCGGCCCGCGGGCAATCCGCCAGCGTGCGACCGAGCACGAGCAGTCGAGGAGTGCCGCACAGACGCTCGATACGAACGTCGCGGAACTCCCGGCTGCCGTTAACGGACTCCAGTCAGAACGCGACGACCTCCGAGAAACAGTGTCGACGCTCCGCGAGCAACTGGTGGAATCACGTATCGCGGATCTGGAGGAGGAGGCTGTGGAAAAAGACGGCCAGACGTGGCTTGTTGGAACCGTGACTGGTCTCGACGCGAACGCGCTTGCGGATCGGGCGGAGTCCGTCGTCGGCGACGGTGTTGACGTTGCCGCACTGGTCGACGCCGATGGGCAGTACCTCGGTGTCGGGACAAACGGTGCAGTCGATGCCGGCGAAATCGTCAGTCGGGCGACTGCGGAGTTCGGCGGCGGTGGCGGCGGCCGGCCAACCGTCGCACAGGGCGGGGGACTCGGTGCTGACGGGGACGAAATCGTCACGTTCCTCCGAAGTGTGCCGGTGACAGCGGAGTAGGGGCGACTGGCTCTAGTCGCTACGGGCCGTAGTGCTGTCCAGTTTCGCGACTTCGTCTCGGAGTGCGTCGCGCTTCAACAGGGCGAAGCCGATGAGAATACAGGTGAATCCGATACCCGTGTAGACTGTCGGTGTCTCACCAAGGAACAACAGTCCGGTAGCGGCGGCGACGACCGGCGCGGCATAGGAGACGAGGTTGATTTCGATTGGGCCGAGCCGGTCCAGCAAGTCGAAGTAGATGAGGAACCCGAGCGCGCTGGCGACAACAACCAGATACAACAGAGCCAGCACGGCTTCGGCGGTCCACTGCACATCGGCAATCGATTCGGAGGCACCGAGACTTACGCCGTGCATAAGCACTGCCCCGAGGAGCATCGACCACGCTTCCATCGTCTCGATTGCGAGGTCGTCGTCGAATCGGCGGGTCAGAACGCTCCCGAGAGCGAATGACGCCGTGGCGAGGAACACCAGAAACAGCGATACCGTTCGGGGGTCTAAAAGGTTGTTTGGGTCAGGGTTGCTGAGGATGCCGACGCCGACGAACCCGATTACTAGACCGGCGATACCCAGCGTCGTGAGCCGTTCGTCTGGAAGGAACGCACGTGCGAACCCGGTCGTGAGGATGGGTGAGAGGCTGACGACGATGGCGGCGGCGGCGCTAGTGGTGCCCTGCTCACCGACGAACAGGAAGATGTGGTACGCGGCGATCAGGAGCGAGCCACCGATACTCACGACGATCCAGTCGGTCCGATCCTGTGGGACCCACTGGTCAGTGGCATACACCGCATAGCCAAGCATTAGCAGACCGGCGAGGTCGTACCGGAACGCCGCAAACAGGACCGGGGGGAAGTATTCCAGTCCGGCCTTGATTGCAGTGAAAGCACTTCCCCAGGCGATAGCAAGTGCAACAAAGAGGAGAGCGTTGCGGAACCGCATCGACTGGTCAGTCGGCAACCTCGCTGTCGTCTGCTGGCTCGTACGTCTCGGCGAGTGCGTCGAGGGTTTCGTGGTGTTCCGTCGTGTGTGGCGCAGTCAGCGGCGAGACGCTGACCTGTCCGTCGACGACGGCCCTGCGATCGGTCCCCTCGGGGTCGGGGATGTCACCGTCGGCCATGTGCTCCCAGATGCGGTCATGGAGCGTCACGGCGTCATCCTCGCGGACGGCGTCCATTTCGTAGAGATGGGACGGTCGCGTGACCGACATCGGCGCATCACCCCACTCAGCGACGGGGGCGTTGACGTTCAGATAGTCGCACTGCTCGAACACGCCGGCGTTGATGGCGTGCTCGGCGAGGTAGTTCGTCGCACGCACGGCCTCGCCGTAACTGTCGCCGTTGGCCTCGATATCAGAGAAGGCGGCGTCCTCTCGGACCGGAATGTACATCGAGACGGCCATCGCCGGCACATCGAAGAAGGTCGCTTCGACGGCAGCGCTGACGGTCCCGGACCGCCCGAGGACGTACGCGCCGAGGTTCGCTCCGCGGTTACAGCCCGCGACGACGAGGTCGGTGTCGGCGACGAGCGCTTCGAGCCCCGCCACGACGCAGTCCGACGGCGTCCCCTCGACGGCGTAGCCGAGGTCGTGCTCGTGGACAGTTACCTCGTGCGAGATGGCCCGACCGACCGCGCTCTGATCCTCCGCTGGAGCGACCGCGGTCACGTCGCCAACTGTCGAGAGACCGTCATACAGCGCCCGCAGCCCGGCGCTCTCGATACCGTCGTCGTTCGTCAGCAAAATCGTCGGCTCGTCCATACCCTCCGTCAGTCCGTCGGCGAGAAAAGCCCACCGCTACCGCGCCCGGTCGACGACCGTCTCTCCGTCAACGACGACGTTGTACGCCTCCTCGTCGTCATTCCAGAGCACCAGCGCGTTCTCGAAAGACAGCAGGTCGCCGTAATCCGCTTTCCGAAGGTCCTCGTTCAGTATCGACGCCTCGGTGAGCACGGCGAAGTGATCGACCTGCTGGCTCCCGTCGCCGATCAGGTACAGCGGGTTCGCGCCCTCGCGCTCCGCGAGGTCGTGGCTGAGCTTGACACCAAGGAAGTTCACCCGGTCGGTGACGTACTGCTCAGCACCGGACATCGGCGCGTGGATACCCCGGTCAGGCGTCACGTCGTGCTTTCGCTTGCCGTCCGTCCGCAGGACGCTGTAGGCGTACTGCACATCTGTGTTGACGAACTCGCCCGTCCCACCCGCGGGATCGTCGAGGCGCTTCTGTATCGTCGGCATCTCGATGTCGGGCTTGTGATCGAATGACCACGACTCGCTGTCGGGTGACTGGTGGGGCCAGAGCCGAACGGTCGGCCCGTACACCGTCGCTGGACCGCCGTCGGCCACCTCTCGTTCGACCTGCCGGAGCTGTATCGCCGTATTTCGGTCGGCAGGGGACAGCGCGAGGAGCGTCCCGTCGTCGGTCAGCGCTTCGACGTAACGGTACAGGGTCGCCGCTGCGTCGTCGAGTTCGCTGAGGACGTTCCCGAACACGATAAGATCGTACCCCTCGGACGCATCGTCGCCGCTGCTGTCGTCACTGGCGACCGGAGCCGACGGGTCGAACTCCTCCGCAAGCGCCCGGTGGATCTCCCACTGGACGTTCTGACCGGTATCATCGAGCATGTGTTCCAGCACGTCCGCGGCGGCGCTCGGCTCAACCGCGTGGTAGTCGAGCAGGGCGTCGTCCGGGAGCAGGTCCAGCAGGGCGAGCGCAGGGCCGCCAACACCCGCTCCCACGTCCAGCACTCGAAGTTGTGATGGGAGCAGATCGTCCGCCGTGAGGTCAGCGAGCACGTACTTCGCCACGGCGTAGTAGTCGGGCAGGTGGTAGACGGCGTACCCGAGGGCGGTCAGTTCATCGTACTCGACGGCCTGCCCCTGGAGATAGCGCTCCTTGATCTCCCGGATGCGCTCCCTGAGTTTGTCACCGCTCTCGCCGCTGTACCACTCCAGTCCGCCCCAGTCGGTGAGCAGGTCGATAACCTGCTGCTCGTAGTGGTCAGGGAACCGCTGGACGCCGTCGAACTCCACTGAGAGGCGGCCCTCGGGCGCTGGGACGAAGGTGCCGTCGTCCTGCTCGACGATACCGAGGTCGAACGCCTCCTCCCGGAGCACCTGCCTGACGACGGCTGGATGGGGCTGGCCCTCGACGTACTCGTGTAGCTCCTCGGGGTCCAGCGGTCGGACGTTCCGGAGGTACTGGGCGTTCTCGCGTATCTGCTGGCGGGTATCTTGGTTCATGAGAGTTGCTCGTAGAGCCGTTCGAAGGTGTCCGCGTCGGCGTCGGCAAGTTCCCTGGCGGCCGTCGCGACCGCATCAGCGCCGTCGAAGGCTGCCTGGATGTCAGCGTACACTCGCGGGTCGCCGCCGGTGACCTGCTCGACGAGGTCGAACAGGCCAGCGGAGACAGGCGTCTGGAACCGGTCGGGCACATCATCGGCGGCCATCGAGAACGCGAGTACAGCCGCGTGGGCGCTCGCTTGCACGGTCTCCATCGCTTCGTCATGTTCCGTCACCGTCGTCTCGAAACAGTTGTTTCCGGCTGCCGAGAGCGCATCGACGACGACGTCGGCATCAGGACCCGGCGAGTCGGTGACGACAGCCACGTTCCCGGGTGCGTTCTCAGGGGCGAACAGCGGATGGAGACTGAGCCGCTGACCGTCCGGCATCGCCTCGCGCATCGCCGCGATGGGAGTGGCCATGCTCCCAGTCACGTCCACGATGGCGCTGGTCGCGAGCGGAGCGAACTCCGTGATCGCCGTCTCGGCAACGGGCATCGGTACCGCGACACAGACCACGTCAAACGTGTCGGTCGCGTCGCTAGCGACCGCGCGCCCGCTGACCGCCGTAGCGGCGGCTTCCGCGACCGACTGGTCGGTATCGGTGAAAGCAACCGTCGCGTCGGCGTGGGTCTGGACTGTGCGCGCAAACCAGCGACCCATCGCGCCGGCGCCGACGACGAGGACGTTCATCGGCCCAGCGTAGCCCGGCCCGTCTCAAAAGCCGTTCGGTCACACTCCCGGGTACCGGGACCAACCGCACGTGACGAAATCCACGTAGACAGGCGTCGAACAGCCCGCTATGGTCCGGTTCCCGCTCCTAAACGCTTATCTGTCGGCCCTGAGAGAGCGATGACATGAAGCGCGTTCGATTCCGTGATACCGCGGGGAATGTCCGCGGCGGGCGCTGGACCGTCGAGGACGGCGAGCCCGTCGTCACCGCCGCCGCTGGACCGTATGGCCGAATCGCGTTCGGTGACGAGTCCTACGACCCCGACGAAGTGGATATTCTCCCGCCCTGTGAGCCGACGAAAGTCGTCTGTATCGGGCGCAACTACGCCGACCACGCCGAGGAGATGGACTCAGACCTCCCGGACAGACCGATGCTGTTTCTCAAGGCCCCGAATGCCGTCGCCTCCCACGGAAAACACCTCACGCTGCCCGCTGACAAGGAACGCATCGACTACGAGGCCGAACTCGGCGTTGTCATCGGCGAACAGTGCCGGAACGTCAGCGAGTCCGGCGCGATGGACGTCGTCGCGGGCTACACCTGCGTCAACGACATCTCGAACCGCGACGATCAGGAGAAAGAGCAAAACTGGGTCCGCGGGAAGGCCTTCGACAACGCCTGCCCTATCGGTCCCCTCGTCGCCACGCCGGAGCACGTCCCCGAGGACGCCAGCATCGAACTACGGCTCAATGGCGAGACGAAACAGTCCTCCTCCCGTGAGCACCTCATCTTCTCGGTACCCGAACTGATCAAGGAAATAACGTCGTACATGACGCTTGAACCGGGCGACGTAATCGCGACGGGGACACCCGAAGGCGTCGGTCCGATGGCTGACGGTGATGAGGTCGAGATCGAAATCGAGGGCATCGGCACACTCAAACACACTGTCAAGATTCCATAAGCGGACCGACACACCGGTTTTGTGGCCTATTCCACGATGATAGCGCCTCTCATCCCGAGACTCTTGTGTGGTTCACAGGAGTACAGGTGCGTCCCCGTTTCCTCGAACGTATGCTCGTAGGCGCTCCCTTCGTCGGCGACGAGTTCCGAGTCGAGCGGGCCGTCACCTGTGAAGTACCACGGGCGCGGTGGCCCGTGGCTTCGCCGTGGTCTCTGGCACGAG
>JBDGPY010000025.1:0-6435 GCA_042219425.1 Haloarcula sp.
CGCATTCTACGCGTACGTTTGTGAGCGAGAGAAGGAGATATTCAAGCGCTTTCGGTCGGCTTTCGAACGGCCTTCAGTGGTCGTCGTTCCACCATTCGCGTATCGGCCGAACGGGATCGTCGAATTCGATGTTATAGGCGAACCCCCAGACCTTGAGCGGATTCTCGACAGACTCCCTGAGGAGATCAGTGCACAGGTTTCAGAGGTCGGCGAGTATGATATGCGACCCGGCGCACCTGCTGCTAATCTCACTTCCCGTCAGCGTGAGGCAGTTCAAGCGGCGCTTGATGTTGGCTACTATGAGGTCCCCCGTACTGGGAGCGTCGCGGACGTAGCCGATATCCTTGGCTGTGCAACAAGTACTGCCTCGAACCATCTGCAGAAGGCAGAGGGAAGACTCATCAGACAATTCATTGGAGCCGGCTCGACTGAAAGCGGAGAATTTGGCTGTCTCTAGAAAACAGGTGGTAGAAGGCTGTATTCGGCCACCTGTATTCCCGGTACGCTTTTTATACAGCGTGTCGAAGAAGTAACTATGGCTGCCCTCCACTCATCAACACTGCCGCTCCGTGCGCGACTGGTCGCCCTCATTGCGGTGCTTGTCGCTTTCGACGTAGTTGCCGTCGTGGCGGCGTACGTTCTGGCACACGTCGCCGCCGGTGTGGCACCGCTGGTCGTCTACCAGTACGAACACCTGTTCTGGTCGATGGGGTTCGACATTGTCCCGCTGTGGCCCGTGTTGCTCGTCGGGACGCCGTTCGTCCTCGTCTGCCAGTCCCTGTTCGGCTATCAGATGACACTCCGGGATGCCCGCGACGAAAGCTCCCGTGACCCGGAGCCGGACAGTGTCCCCGAAATGCGTGACAAGATCAGTAGCCACGAAACAGCCCAGCGCATCGAAAACCGGGTCGAACGGCTGGCACACATTGCAGACATGTCGACCCCGGATGTCACGGTATTGAACGCCGAGACGCCGAACAGCTTTGTCGCCAGCCGGCCTGGCGAACAGACGCTGTTCGCGACGACAGCGCTCGTGGACCGACTCGACGATCAGGAACTCGACGCCGTGCTCGCCCACGAACTGGCCCATCTCAAAAACGGCGACGCGTTCGTGATGACGGCGGGAGCGTTCCTGCCGACGGTGAGCGGCCGGTTCCTCGAAGTGATTGGCGGCATGCTACGACACTCGTTCCTCCTGAGCTGGTTCCTCGGTAGCGGTGACGAGACCGAGGATGAAGACGACAACAGCGCCTGGAGCGGAAGCGGCCAGCTCAGCGTCGCGGTCTTTCTGTTTGCAATCGTTGCGATGCCGGTCACGGCGGCGCTGTATCTTTCCAGCACGGCCTGCTACCGACTGCTATCGCGGATTCGAGAGTACGCTGCGGACGCGGGCGGGGTTGCCATCTGTGGCTCCCCGGCATCGCTCGCGAGCGCCCTGGAAACGCTGACTGCGGACCACCGCCCCGAGACGGATCTCCGGACCGCTGAGACGGGTGTCCGCGAGCTTTGTGTAGTCCCCTACGGAATCGAAGATGACGACGCTGAGCTACCGGCTGGACGCGCCGGTCGTCTCGCCCGCCGCTGGAGCGCTCTGACCGAGCGAGTCCTGCCTGGCTCCCATCCGGATATCGACGACCGTATCGACGCTCTCCGGGACCGGCAGTCCTCTCTTGATCGGCGCGACAGCGAGCGCTGACCTGGCAAAGGGACACAGTTTACTCGCGGGCAAACCGAGACACTGTATGACTGACGAGACGACAGCCGACGGCCGGCTGAGCTGGCTCCACTGGCCGACAGTGCTGAAAGGGCTGGCGCTCGGCATCGGAGTCGGACTGATACTGGCTGTCTCGCTCGGGGATTTTTATCTGGGGATGGCGCTCGGGACACTCAACGGGCTGGCTTTCGGTATCGGCTGGTCACACTCGCGGAACTAAACCCCGCTGGCGGTGCAAGCTGACGGCGACAGCTACAGCACGCTGTCGTACACGTCGATTAACTGGTCGATGGCGTGGTCGACGCTGACTACGTCGCGCCGGGCCAGACAGGTTTGCCGGAGCGACTCTCGCTCGTCGAGAACACGCTCAATCGCCCGCCGGAAGTCGTCGATAGCACCTTCTTCGTAGGAGTAGCCGGTCTCACCGTCGTCGATAGTGTTGCTGAGCGCTCCGGCGTCGACACCGGCGACAGGAGTTCCACAGCAGTTCGCCTCCAGCGCAACGAGCCCCTGCGTCTCGACGGGGCTGGGAAACGCGAACACGTCCATCGCAGAGTACAGTTCGGGGAGTTCCCCGCGGTCGAGAAAGCCGAGGAATCGAACGTCTACGTCGCTGCTCTCGGCCGCCGATTCGAGTGAGCCACGGGCCGGGCCGTCACCGCCCAGCACGACGGTCACGTCAAGGCCCTCGCAGGCGCTGATGATGTCGTCGAGGCACTTCTCGTATCCGTGGCGACCAGTGTAGCCGACGATGGGGCCGTCGGGTAGGTCGTATCGGTCCCGAAACGCGGCCGCATCGACCGGCTTGAACACCGTCGTGTCGACGCCATTGGGGATTACCACCACCGTCGTGTCCGGGTCGATTGACTCCCGGAGATAGGTCGCCGTGCGCTCGCTCGGCGCGATGACGCCGTCGGCCCGGCTCAGGAACCACCGCTCGTAGCTCTCGGCGCTCGAGCGGACTGCTGACTCGACAGCGCTGTTGAACGAAACGTACTCGGCGTACTCACTGGTCGGCGTGTGATACGACGCGATGAAGGGCACATCGAGTTTGCCCGCGAGTCGCTGGCCCGCCATCCCGAGGCTGAACGGCGTATGCGCGTGGACCAGTTCCGCGTTGCGGACGCCGTTCGGTATCTGTGGCATCCCCAGGCGGAAGCCTTCGTAGAACGGAAACGGGAGGCTTCGGACCGGATACTCGTCCGAGGACGAGTCGTGGTCGCTCTTCGGATAGACCACGTCCATGCGACCACCGCGGTCGCGCCAGCGGTCCCGCCACGTCTCGACCGTGTACGTCACTCCATTGACGGTCGGTAGGTACGTGTCGGTAAAGGTCGCGACGTGGGGCAGTGCCATCGCCGCGGCGTAACACTACCAGGGCTTAAACCGTTGCCATTGGCAGTCCGCTCGTCAGACGAGCGGCCCCCGTATCGGGGTCAGAGTCTGTTTTCTTCCGGCGAAGATCGGGAACAATGAGCTGGGATCGGTGGCTGTACGGCTTGGAACTGTCGATTGCACTGGGTGCAGGCTCGTTGGTCGATCCGCTGTATTTCGTCGCAGTCGGCGGCCAGTGAACCACAGAGAACTCCGCCGCGTTCGCCGTCGGATCGTTGAAAAACAGCTCAGGCCAGCTCTTCGTACGTCTCGACAAGTTGTCGGCCGACCCGATCAAGACTGTGTTCTCGGGCCGTCTCCTTCGCATTCTCGCCAAGTCGCTCGCGCAGATCGGGGTCGTCGGCCAGGCGCTCCAGTGCCTCGCGGAACTCGCTTTTGTCCTCGCAGATGAGACAGTCGTAGCCGTCCTCGTAGTACTCGCGGAACACGGGGATGTCCGAGAGGACGACCGCCTTCCCGCAGGCCATCGCCTCCAGCACGGCGATGCCCTGGTTTTCGGCCTTCGTCGGAAAGAGGTATACGTCACCTGCCCCGAACGCGCCGCGGATGTCCTCTATCCAACCCGTGAACGTGACGTTTTCCGGCGGGTCGTTTACCCACCTGGAGACGGTCTTCGAGGCCTGTGGCCCGGCGTCGTAGGGGCCGCACCATGCGAACTCGTACTCCGTCTCCTGGGCGAGTTCGCAGAACGTGGTCAGTCCCTTGCGCTCGAAGACGTTGCCAACGGCGAAGACGACCATCCCGTCCAGGTCGTAGCGTTGCCGGTAGTCCTCGCGCATGTCTTCGAACCCCGACAGCGCGTCGATGTCCACGCCGTTGCTCATCGGCTGTATCGGCGCGTCGACAGGGTAGGATTCGAGAATGTCTTTCGTGTATTCGGAAGGGCAGAGGACGAGGTCAGCCTGCGAGTAGAACCACTTCAGATACCGACCCAGCGCCGGCGCGATCAGGTTCGACCCACGGAAGCTATTCCGGAAGTCCTCGCGGGTGACGTGAGCGTGCAACACGAGCGGGATGTCCGCCTGGTCCGCGTGCCTGGCCACAGCGACGGACCCAGGCCCGATCATGTTGCAGTGGGCGATGTCGAACTCGCGGAACACCGGGTCATCGAAGGCGATATTGCCCCCCAGCGCCCACGCTGGGTGGTCCTCCTTCCAGGGCGTCGTTTCGACCGCGATGTCGGTCTCGGACAGCGCCGACCGCTGGTGGTCAACGGCGGTGCCGATTCCCGACCGGTCGAGGCGGTCTTCCAGTTCGAGATAGTTCAGGACGCGCACGTCTCGGGGCACTCTATCCGGAGCGAAAATCTTACCGACTTCGCTCGTCCGGAAGGCATTTTCCCGCCGCCGACCCAGTACCGACAATGACGGACGAAGCGACCATCGCCCGTGAGCGAATCGAGCGCCTCCAGTCGCTCGCTCGCGAGGCTATCCAGGCCGGCAACGAGGAGCGTGCCCGGTCGTACGTCCGCCGCGCTCGACGCATCGCCGAGCGCCACCGGCTCCGGCTTCCCAGGTCGTTCGAGCGATCAACGTGTGACGACTGCGATACGTACCTGCTCCACGGACGCAACGCCCGATTCCGAACTCAGTCCGGTCACGTCGTCATCACGTGCGACTGTGGGGCACAGTCCCGTTACCCGTACGACTGAGGTTTCTTTGTGACTGCTGGTTTTAAGGTGCTGTCCTTGCTAAACAGTGTACATGAGTGACCCTTCTCGACAGGCACGGATACACGACCTCGATGCGACGCTCCGCGTCGGGAAACACGGTATCGAGTCCGTTGCCGACGAGCTTGACGACCAGCTGGAGAACACAGACCTCGTGAAGGTCAAATTCCTCCGATCATCCCGTGGCGGCACGACGACTGAGGAGCTTGCCGACTCCCTCGCCGAGATGGTCAGTGCCGAGGTGATTCAGGTACGCGGCCACACGGCGGTGTTCGAGAAGTAATGCAGGTCGATCCGCTCGCCGATCTGCTCAGCAGTTTCGGTGTGCCCGCTGCAGCCTCCATTGCCTCAGCGGTTATCTTCGTCGTCGTCTTCGTGCTTGTCTATGCTGTGGGAAAGGCAGTCGTTCTCCCAATTGTCGACCGATCCCTCAAATCCCGCGACCTGGACGCTCACGCCCGCCGACCTCTCAAGAAGATTGTCAGCCTCGCCGTCGTCTTCATAGCTATCGCTGTCGCCTTCGGAATGGCCGAGTACGGGGACTTCCTCCAGTCGCTGGCGACCATCGCCGCCGCGGCGACGCTGGCTATCGGCTTCGCGCTGCAGGACGTCATCGCGAACTTCGTCGCCGGCGTGTTCATCTACACTGACAAACCGTTCCGGATCGGTGACTGGATCGAGTGGAACGGCCACTCCGGCGTCGTTGAGGACATCAGTCTTCGAGTCACCCGTGTTCGGACCTTCGACAACGAACTCTTGACGGTGCCGAACTCGAACCTGACCGACGGTGTCATCAAGAATCCCGTCGCCAAGGACCAGCTTCGACTGAAGTTCGTGTTCGGCATTGACTACGATGACGACATCGATGAGGCGACCGAGATCATTCTTGAGGAGGCCAGCGATCATCCGGAGATCATGGATGACCCCGAACCCTCCGTTCGGCTCGTTGAACTCGGCGATTCCTCTGTTGGCCTCCAGTCCCGCATCTGGATTAACAATCCGAGTCGGGCCGACTTCGTCAAGACCCGTGGCGAGTACGTCACAGCAGTCAAACAACGCTTCGATGCCGAGGACATCAACATGCCGTACCCGAACCGCACCATCGGCGGCGGCCTGGAGATGGCCGGGCTGGACAGCATCGTCGAACCGGCCGACGACTGACGTCTCCGATACGTCGCTGTTCGGTGATCGGACCACTGTCTCACCTTCCTATCGCAGTGGACTCAGATGGTAGAACACCGAACGTGCGCTCGGCGGCACGCTGATGAATAGCCGGTCTCAATCTGATTGTGTAATTGCTGTCCTGTACATCTCGTGTCGAGTGCGTCTACTGGTATGCCATCTACTGTGATCAGTTGCGGTACTAGCAGTTGTGACCCTGGAGTGCATCGCGACTGATGACTCTGACTCGGTAGAAACAGGTATGAATGGAACGGACAACTAGGATTGCCCGGCGTTCGGGCGTGGGTAATCCCGTTTGCCTCCTCCACCCCGCGACCCCACGAGCGACGGGTGTCCGATGGTCCGCTGCTCACTTCCGTGCCTGGCGGAGTGCCATCGATCAACCACGTGAGCGCACCCCTGCAGGTGCGACCACGTGGACCGCCGTCCCCGTGGGACGAGGCTTCCACGTTGGCTCACGGGGTCCACGTCCGTC
>JBDGPY010000112.1:0-6388 GCA_042219425.1 Haloarcula sp.
TACAAGACTGTTCCCATGGAATGAGGTGTGCTATCTATCAGCAAGATAGGGCAAGCCGCCCATCCCCGCTGTCGGAGAACGACACGTCAAAGGGAACCCAGCACTGCCCTGTGGTATGGGAACGGCGCTGGATTCATACGAGGAACAGGCAACGGAGATCGTCGACCGACTCCACGACGAGTATCCCGATTCGACTATCTCGCTGAACTACCGCAATCGGCTCGAACTGCTGATCGCCGTTGTGCTCTCGGCGCAGTGTACAGACGAGCGGGTCAACGAGGTCACTTCGGACCTGTTCGAGAAATACCAGTGCGCCGAGGACTACGCCGAAGCCAGCGAGGAACAGCTCGCGGAAGACATCTACGGTATCACCTTCCACAACAACAAGGGTGGGTATCTCAAAGGCATCGGCGAGATACTGGCTGAGGAGCACGATGGCGAAGTCCCAGATACAATGTCAGCACTGACTGATCTCCCCGGCGTCGGTCGCAAGACGGCTAATGTCGTTCTCCAGCACGGCCACGACATCGTTGAGGGGATCGTCGTCGACACGCACGTCCAGCGACTCTCTCGCCGGCTTGGACTCACTGACAAAGAGCGTCCGGAGGCCATCGAGCAGGATCTCCTCGATATTGTCCCTGACGATGAGTGGCAGCAGTTTACCCATCTCCTCATCGACCACGGGCGGGCCGTATGCGGCGCTCGGTCGGTCGACTGCGACGCGTGCGTACTCGCCAATATCTGCCCTTCGGAGCGGGGCGACAGTGGGGTCGACCTCGCCAGCGGCGAGGCGTGGTAGTCCGGGACGAACTTACTGCTCCTCATCCTCGCCGAGGCGCACCGTAAGCACTGGAACCTCGGACGTTCTGACGACCTTCTCGGCAACGCTGCCGAGGAGATACCGTTCGATTCCCGTCCGCCCGTGTGTCCCCATGACCACGAGATCGATATCGTTCTCCGCGGCGTAGTCGAGGATAGCTCTGTGCGGTGTGCCCTGTTCGACAACCGTGACAACGTCGACGCTGTCGACCTCGCTCGCAGCCCGCTCCACGAGCGCTCTCGACCGTTCGAGGACCGTCTCGCTGAGGTCGTGCTCCTCGCCGACCATGCCCGGTTCCACCTCGTCGCGCTCCTCGCCGATCATGCCGGGAGTGAGCTCCTCAACGTCTTTGACCGTCATTCCGATGTGCGGTGAGGATGTGTCGACGACGTTCAGGACGTGGAGTGCCGCGTCGTAGCTTTCGGCGATGTCACGGGCATGGTCAAGTGCGGTCGCAGCCCCGTCACTGCCGTCAGTCGGAAAGAGAATGTTCTCGTACATTGGAACCACAGCTATCTGTTTGGTACCATTGATAATTAAATGAGCAGACAGTTCTCAGGTTTCGGGCGTCACGCTACGTAGCGGAGCACATACCGTACCGCGCCCACGATGTACGCCAACAGCCAGAAGATAACGTAGCCAAACACCCCGATTCGGAGCCGCGAGCGCCAGTGGCTGAACGTCTCACCGCCGATCTCGTCCAGAAGAAGGTCCTCGTCGTACTCGTTGTACAGGTCGTGTTTCCGCTTCGCACGGAAGATGCGGACGATACCGGTCCCGCCAAACGCCAGCAGTGCGTAAGCTTGCAGGCCGAGCACTGCGTGCACCGCCGAAAGGCCCCCTAGTTGGTCCGGAAGCCGTGGCATCATCCAGAACACCATCGGAACGGTTGTCAACACCAATCCAGTCGTGACGAATTTCAGATGGTGAATGAGTACGTCCCACGTTACTGGTTCGGTCTCGATGATGTAGTACGCCCCGTACAGGAAACAGGGTAAGCTGAGCGTCACCGACAGCAACACGACTGTGGCTACGAGACCGTCCGACACCATAGCTCGCCCTATGGACAGTTCTCGGTAAAGGCTGCCGAATAGCGAATGTCAGAACTTGTAAGCCGTCCCGGTCCGTACACTATTTCAATGGCTGACCCGGACTCGACGTCTCCGGCGGAAGACAAGAGCGGGACCACCCCTGCAGATACGGTGTCCGCTGAAACCGACCCCGGAGCCGAGACGGGCGATGACGGCGAGCTCGATACCGAGGCGCTCCGGAAACAGGTCGAAGAAAAGTACGACTTCGACAACTTCGGTCCGGCGGACATGGCAGAGATGACCGCCGAGGAGTGGGATGTAGCCTTCGACGAAGAGTCCTGGATTACAGGCGCGACGCTCCTCGACAGAGTCGTTCGGGACCTGCGGAGTCGGGTGGCGAACCGCGACGTGTTCGCACGTATCGAGCGCCATCAGGCCCCTCCACGGGTGCTCGCGTACTCCGACGAGGGGTATGCCATCGTCTACCCGGACGGGAGCCTCGAAGGAGAAGGGACCGTCATGCGTGATGTGAAGCCGACGGTCGCCCTCTGTTCAATGGAGTCCTACGACGTGCCCGAGGATGTTCCCGATAGGCCGCTTCCCGAGCCTGAATCCGTCCCCGAGGGTGGCGGCGAACTCGGCAACCGCATGCTGCAGGCTATCGCTGGCGTGCAGTTGCTTGCCGGGGTGGCGCTGCTGGGAAGTGGTGTGCTCGCGACTGCCGGCGTCATCGGCAACGCTGGCACTAGCATCCCGCTACTCATCGTCGCTGGACTCGCCTTTATCGCTGTCTCGCTTGTCCTCTTTTTTACCGTTGCGAACGCGCGGCTCTCGGACACGTTCCGGGCAGAAGAGTATCGGGATAGACTCCGAGCAATCGGACTAGAGGACGGTGAACGACCTGATTTCGTTCCCGAACTCGATCCACAGAATACGGGGTCGGGAGACGAGCCGACAGAGACTGACGAAGCCGGGTAATGAGGGTCCCTGCGGGTGGTATTCGGTGGGTTTATACAAACTCAGTCCTGATTCCAGAACGTATATGAACAGACGGGAGTTCGTCCGGACTGCAGGGGGAACCGCCGGTGCTGTGGCGGCCCTCAGCGCCACCGGTTCCGCTGCTGCACAGGAGGGAGGTGGCGGCAAAACGAAGCCGGACTACGGCGGTTTTCTCGATCAAGTTGGCAACTTCACAGGAAAAACCGTCGACGCAACCGGTCAGGACACGGCCACAGTAGAAGTCGGCGTGAAGGCCAACGGCGGGTCCTTTGGGTTCGGCCCTCCCGCGATTCACGTCGATAAAGGTGCGACAGTCCAGTGGAAGTGGACTGGCAACGGCGGCGGGCACAACGTCGTCTCGGCCAATGACGGCCCCCTGGATTCCGGTAGCGCTACCTCCAGTGCCGGCGTCAACTACGAGCACACCTTCGAAGAGAGCGGCATCTACAAATACGTCTGTGTCCCGCACGAAGGACTCGGGATGAAAGGGGCCATCGTCGTCGGCGAAGACTACCCGACACAGACGATTGGCGGCGGCGGCCCGGTTGAGGTCGACCCTCACCAGGCTGGCGTTCCGATCCAGCCTCACTACGTCGGCTTCGGAGCCGGACTTGCAGTGATTATCCCGCTCGTGTACACGTTCTTCCAGTTGAAGTACGGCGAATCACCCCACACTAGCGGAGGAAACAACTAATGGCATCCGAAGGTTCCAACTACGGCGATATCCACCGATACGAACCGCCACGGGAAAGTACGGCAGCAGCCGTTGGAATTGTCCTTCTGACTGTGATCCAGGTCGCGCTGGTCGGTCTCTTTACATACGGTATGATTGCTGGCTGGGCATCCGGTGTCGGAACCACACTGACCGTTCGGCTTATTGAGGCAAACATGTTCCTCGGTGGCGTGCTGACGGCGATCTTCATCGACCTGTCGTTCATCATGCTGCTGTACCGCAAGGAGTTCCTTCCTGACGTGATGATCGTGAAGAAACGTCGACGCAAGTGGGAAGACCTCTACATCCGGCAGGAAGACGTCGACGGCACGACGATGGCGGACGGAGACAAACTCGCAGAGACAATCAAACGCGCAGTGTACCCATACTACAAGAAGTAATATGCCACTAGACGAAGACAAATATCCGGCCGAAACTGGCCGCCGCCGTTTTGTGAAAGGCGTTGTCGGGAGTGCGGCGCTTTCGAGCGTCGGTGTCGGCGGGGCTGCAGCAGTCGATGCGACGACCGATTCCGCCGGTAAAGGCGGCGGAGGGACATCATTCATCGGTGTCGAAAACATTGGCGGACCAGCGCCTCGCGGGATGCCGATCATTCCCGTCGAAATCAACGGTGGCGAGCTGAGCGGGCTCTGGCCCGAGTTCGACCAAGAGGCAGGCGTCGCTATCGCCCGGGATTTCGGTGGGAGCGGTGTCGACTACTCCTCACAGTGGTTCCAGTACTGTGGTATCCAGACAGATAAGGCAGTCTACCCGCAGAGTGAGCGAAACTCCAAGTTCCTCAACAACACTGGGACGTTCACCTGGCAGGATGAGCACGAAGCCAAAGCGCCGTTAACGGTCGACATGTTCCAGGACTACGAGGAATGGGGTAACGGTATCGGGACCAGCGGTCTCGGGAAACCCGCGAGCGTAGTCTGGCGAGCGAACTCCGAAGGGAAAGAGGGAGTTCCAGTACAGGTCCTTCGATCTGTCGAAGTCGAGAAGATGGCAAACGGCGAGGGTGAGTATGGCAATCTACCTGGTCCCGTCCAGAGTTTCATCTCCGAGGCGACACAGGATGGCTTCATTGCCTGGCTGAACAAGTGTACCCACTTCTGCTGTGTGCCAGGATTCAAGTCCCAGGCTGGGAGTGCTAACTTCGGTGCCGAAAACCAGATCTACTGCCAGTGTCACCAATCTGTGTACGACCCGTTCAGTCCCGTTCAGAAACAGTTTGTGGCACTGCCACGCCCACCACTGACAGAGTAACTAATGAGCCTCGAACGCAAAGACGAACACGACCACAAAAGCTGGATAGAATCGCGCGAGTTGACGCCGATAGAATCGGTGTATCTGACCGTGCTCATCTGGCTCGACAGGCGGCTGCGCATCGTTGACTATCTGGAGCTCCTCGAAGATCTCTACTACAAGGTCAACATGCAGATGCCAAAGAGCCACACCGAGCAGTACAACCTCGATAACAAGTTCTGGTACTGGTACCCGCTGTACGCGCTCGGATCGTTCTCGACTGTCGCATACATTGTGGCTGCGATATCCGGCGCGCTGCTGGGATTCTACTACGCACCGGCTGCTGCGGCCGCTGATGGGTCTCCGACAGTCGCGTACGATTCGGTGATGCTCATCATGGGCCAGCTGAATCTCGGTTACTTCCTGCGGTCGGTCCACCGCTGGGCCGCACAGGTTATGGTCGCCGCCGTGTTCCTCCACATGCTCCGCGTGTACTTCACCGGGGCATACAAGGAACCGCGTGAGCTGAACTGGCTCATTGGTATCGTGCTGATTTCGCTGACACTGGTGTTCGGATACACTGGCTACCTGCTGCCGTGGAGCCAGCTGTCGTACTGGGCCGGCCAGATTGGCGTTGAGATGTCACTGTCCATCCCGCTCATCGGCGAGTGGGTCGCACAGCTGATCTTCGGCGGGTTCGCGCTCTCGCAGTCCACGCTACAGCGGATGTATATCCTGCACGTGTTCTTCCTGCCGTTCATCACGACTGCAATCATCGCGGTCCACATCGGCATCGTCTGGATGCAGGGGATCGCGGAACCACACTGATACTACAATGAGCGACACAGACACAAACGACGACGTTCGCACGGACGGTTCCGGTATCGTCTCACCGGACGACGAGACTCCTGCATGGTCCGAGCGCAAGCAGCGGACCCAGGGGCTCTCCCGGTTGACCTACGAGTACTTCGAGCGCGCTCGCCGCGAGGATCAAGATCTGCGACAGCAGTCCGACTACGTCGAGCGCGACGTGCTCGCGTTCCCGGCCTGGCCCCACGAGATGATGCGCAACATCGCGCTCACCTCTTTCTTCGTCGGGATGATCCTGTTTGTCGCGGCGACGCTCCCGCCGGAGATGCCGAATCCGGCCAACTCCGGCGTGACGCCAGCTCCGATTCTGCCGGACTGGTATCTCTACTGGTCGTTCGGTCTGCTCAAACTCGGCCCGCTCAACCCTGATTTGAGCATCCTCGGCGGCCAGAAGCTGATGGCCGACCGGACCTACGGTGTGCTCGCGAACGTCGTGGTAGTCGGCTTCGTTGCGATTGTTCCCTTCCTGAACAAGGGGTCCGCGCGCCGCCCAGTGGAGCAACCGTTCTGGGCTGCAGTCGGGATGTCCGGCGTCATCTTCAGCTTCACCATCGCCGCGCTGTCCATCAAGAACCTCATCCCGATGGACTCACACCTGCTGTTCGACCTGACGTTCCTCGTGCCTATCGTCAGCGCCACGATCACCTACGCGGTGCTCAAGACGATGCGCGAGGGCTACATGTTCGACCTCAACCGCCGGTACTACCG
>JBDGPY010000034.1:0-6358 GCA_042219425.1 Haloarcula sp.
ATCGTACTCTGGTGGATATCAGGTCGATGTAACGTTGACACGGTTGACAGAGATGTGCAGGTACGTGATACGAATGATGTTCGCTTCCTTGGGAACCGCCCGTGTGTTAATGAGACTCTTGTCGTAGTGGATGTGCCCGTCTTGCCAGATATCCACCTCGCCAGTGACGATCCCGCCGTAAATATCGCTCTTCCGCATCACTAGCTTGTTCCCGCCTCGGCTCGGGGCGTAAATGATGCCGACAACTTTTGGATCGCTACCGTCTTTCGAGAGGGTGGCATTGACGTGACTTTTCCCGTAGAACGCGACTTGCGTCGCATTTTCACTGGGGCCGCTGCCGACTGTCTTGACCTTCCCACCAGTGACGTCGAAGTGCGATTTCGTCGTTTCACCTTTTATCGTTCGGTCACCCCACGCATTTTCTCCTTTGATGAAAAACCGCGCGTCATGAGTGCCGTCGACTTCGATATTGGCCTCGTCTAGACGAATGTAATCCCGAACTGCTACGGTGACGTTTCCGCCGCTCGTATCAATTGTGAGGGTGTCAGAGGAACCAAGATCAATATTCTCTGTGTAGTAGACCTTGTCGCCGCCAGCAGAGTCAAGCGTTGTACTACTGTCGATTGAGGTATAGCTGCCGTCGTTGTCCGACTGAATATTATCAACTCGGCGGTTGACATAGCCGTCGATTGGGGAGACTCCTTCAACGCCTGCGATCTGTTCTGTTTCGATAGAGGCTGGCGGACTTGGGTTTATTCCATCGGTGTATTCGACGCGTTCACCGTTGAAGTTGTTACTCCAGTCTTTCACGTCCACATAGCCACCGGAGGTGATGTTTCCGTGGACTCGGACACCGTTGTCCTGGATATCGACATCGCCAGCGGTGTTGATAGTGACGTTGTTCCATCCATTGGAAGCCCCCTCGCCATCGTCCCCATCACCATCAGAGGAGTTGTATGCGTCGACGCCGGGGTCTGTAGACCCCTTGAATTTGATGACGCCGGCCGGTGAGGACGACTTGACGGCACTCCGTACCCGTCGGTCCCCAACCGGCGTGACGAGCGTCGCATTGACCATGTTCTCCGAGTGTTTGTAGGTCACATTCCCGTCCGTTCGCTCCTCGAAGTACGTTCCCCAGGCCCGGTAGTACTCGCTCCGAACCGAGACCGTTACCTGCTCGTTGTTCATCGGATTGACGAACTCGGAATTCATCGTTTTGTTCGGGAAGTACTGCCTGGTCCCGTTCTGGCTGATCACCCCGTTCTCGCTCAGTGAAGTGTCACCGCGGACCGAAATCAACGGGAGCGTCAGCGTCGCACCGCGATAGTGGAACTCGGGCGGGGAAATCATCACTGACTGTCCATCGCTATCAGAACGCCAGACACCACCGCCCTGGTAGGCGATGGTGGCTCCCGAACTGCCTTCGTTGATCACAGCCCCCATCTGTTCCCTGAACACAACTGTCGTCGTTCCGGACGTCGGATCCTCGTAGGAGACGTTCATCCAGCCAGCCTGCTCGTCGACCCGGTAGTTCTCCGACCCGCGAGAGGCGAGTTCGATCTGCTGGACGTTTGACTGGCCCAGCGCTACCAGTGCAGTCCGGGAGTCGAACTCCGTCATCGACTTCTGCGTGCGCTCTGCGCCGAGATTTGACTGCACATCTGTAATCGTACCAGACCCGAATGCAATGATGACTGTCGTCGACATTATCATCAGCGCAAATATAAGAGCCACTCCGAGCGGTGCTGACTGAGCACGCTGCTGGCGCTGTCCGTCGCCCTGACCCAGAGGCACCTTCATGCCCGCAAGTGGTTATCACCAGTGATAAGTTCACTGGCCAACTGGTACGAATTTGACAGCTAAACAGATCCAACAGCAATACGTGGCCAGTACCACAGCGATCCGATTCTGCCCCGCAGTTCAGTTGGACGTAACGTTCACGTCGTTCGTCGAGACGTGGAGGTACGTGATTGCGACCACCTTCGTGTTCTTCGGAATCGTCCGCTGGTCTTCGAGCGCCTCGTCGAAGTGGACGCTCCCCTGGTGTTCGAGTTCGACCTCGCTCGTGACGGCGCCGCCATAGAGTTCGCTCTGCCTGATTTCGAACCGGCTCGTGCCCGCTTGCCCGCCGGGTGCATACACGACGCCCGTTACCTCGGCACCCGATGGGCCAGGCCCCTTCTCGATGCGAGCCTGGATGTGGTCTTTGCCGTAAATCCAGACCTGCGTCGACCGTTCGCTAACCCCACCAGTGGTCGTTATGTCGCCGTCACGTGAGAAGAAGTGATAGCCGTTGGCGTGCCCACCAGACGCGGCAGAACCACCCTTGATGTATATCTTCAGTTTGTTCGGCCCCGAAACCTCGATGTCGTTGTCGATGTTGAGGCTCACGTAGTCCTCGACGCCGATGATCACGTCACCGCCAGTCGTGTCGAACGTCACGCCGTTGCTCAGGTCGATTCTGTCGACGTGATAGCGTCCCGCCGACAGGGTCGTCGTCCCCTCAGTGCCGTCGATAACGCCGTCGTCAGCTATCGTTCCCGAGTTGTCGTTCGAAGACGACAGGTCGTCGACCTGCGTGGTGACATGAGAGTTGATGTTCTTGGGGCCTTCGAACGGATTGATCTGTTCGTCGGTACAGGATCCAGAACACTTGCCGTGGGTGTCGTCGAACGCGTCGGCCCACTCTACTCGGTCGCCGTTGAACGTCATCGAATTACTGCTGAATTCGACGCGACCGCCTGACGTGATATTTCCGCTAAGTGTCGCACTGCCAGTGACGGTTACATCTCCCGCTGTCGTGAGGTTGCCGCCATCACCTGCCTCGGTTGCATCGTACCCATCCCCGTCATTGGATGAATAACTGTCCGTAAACGCACCATTTCCTGACATCTTGATGGAACCGGAGTCGCTCGTCGCGGCGACGGCGTTCTGGACTTTCCGCGGCCCGGCCGGAACCTTGAGAATGATCGAGACGCGTTCGCTGTCGGGATGGTACGTCACCTCACCGTCCGTGCGCTCTTCGAAATACGTCCCCCAGGCGCGGTAGTACTCGCTCTGGACGGTAATGTTGACTTTCGCGTCGTCCAGTGGGTTGGTGAAATTCTCGTTCAGCGTCGAGTTGGGAAAGTACTTCTCGGAATGATTGCGGGTGATGACAGCCCTGTTTCGGATGGGACCATCGCTGCTCACGGTCACCAGCGGGAGCGTGAGCGTGGCGTCCCGGTAATGGAACTCCGGCGGAGACACCATCACCGACTGACCGTTGCCCCTGGACCGCCAGACACCGCCGCCCTGGTAGGCCATCTTGGAATCCTCACCGCTGTTGTACACCACCTCACCCATCGTCTCGTTGAACACCGTGGTCGTCTCCCCGGAGGAAGTGTTCTCATAGGATAAATTCATCCAGCCAGCCTGCTCGTTGACGAAATAGTTGTCCGATCCGCTCGACGGCAGGACGACCTGTTGGGCGTTGGACTGCCCCAGTGCGACCATCGCAGCCCTAGAGCTCAGCTGCGTCATCGATTTCTCGGACCGCTGGAGGTCAAGTTGGGACTGTGTAATTGTGATGGTGTCCGCACCAAACGCGACTACAGCGGTCGTCGTGATGATCATCACCGCAAACACGAGCGCTAGCCCCAGCGGTGCACTCTGGCCGCGAGTTCCTGGACTAGCCACTCGAATGCCCATGATTACATCAGCTTAAACGTAGTGTATAATAAATGAATTGGCTACTATATCAAATGTAATACTGCCACAGTTTATAAGTTCCCTCACGTGTTCGCGTGACTGACCTTGGCCCCGCTCGTCGGTGAAACGGAACGGTTTAGTCGCGTGACGAGTGACGGAGAGACGGGAACAGCACGACCGCAAATCTGACTCGCTGTGTGTTTGCACAGCTCGGGATTGCGGCCGTGTTCGGCATCACCCGATGCCAATACGCCTCGTAACGAGAGCGGTTCGTGCGGTTCCAACCAGATTACAATGGCACGAATGCATACACGCCGTCGCGGTTCGTCCGATTCGGACAAACCGGCGGCAGACGAACCCCCGGAGTGGAGTGACGTCGACGAGGACGCAATCGAAGACCGAGTCGTCGAACTCGCCGAACAGGGCAACTCGCCCAGCGAGATCGGTCTGAAACTGCGCGACGAGGGCGTTCAGGGTACCCCGATCCCTGATGTCTCCCTCGCGACCGGCAAGAAGGTCACCGAGATTCTAGAGGAAAACGAGGCAGCCCCGGACCTACCGGAAGACCTCCGTAACCTGCTCGAGCGGGCCGTCCGCCTTCGCGATCACATGGACGAGAACCCCGGTGACCACCAGAACAAGCGTGCACTCCAGAACACGCAGTCGAAGATCCGCCGTCTCCTCGACTACTACCGCGGTGACGAGGTCGCCGAGGACTTCACCTACAGCTACGAGAACGCCATCGAGGCGCTGGGCCGCGAATAGATGTCGACGGCCGGTCGGGAACCGATGTCAGCCACATCTCCCAGTGACCTCGCCGGGTCGCTTCGTGAGGCAGCCTTCGTGCGCCTCGTCAGCGACGCGACCGGCGAGGCACTGGCCGCGACCGGGCTGCTGGCTCGGGCGCTTGAGGACACACCGTTCCAGGTGAGCGTCGTCCGCCCGTTCGAAGATTCCGACCGGACCACGGAGACCGACATCACCGTCGCTATCGGTCGCACGCAGTCGACCGCCGACGTCACGCTGACCAACCGCGTCGCCGCGACCGCGTTCGAAACGGCCCGCGAACTCGGCGCGACAGCGGACCCCGCGCTCGCTCTGGCTGGCACTATCGCCGCTGGGGAAGCCGAGGGGACCGTCGCTGAAGCCGCCGAGCAGGCTGGGCTTGAACGCCGTCCCGGCGTCGCCGTCCCGGTCGCTGACCTCGTGGACGGACTGGCACACTCGACGCTGTTCGTCGCGCCCTTCTCGGGCGACACCGACGCAGCACAGGCCGCGCTCGCCGAGCTGGGACTCGACGCGGACTCGGCTCAGGCTGGTGACCTATCGGCCGACGACCGCCGACGCCTCGCGTCGCTGGTCGCGCTGGCCGTCACCAGGACGGACGACGCGCCGCCTCGGGCCGCCGGCACGGTCCAGCGCGCGCTTCGTCCGACCGCGGGTGGCCCCTTCGAGACGGTCGGCGGCTACGCCGACGTACTCGATGCGGTCGCTCGTGAACAACCGGGCACCGCTGTCGCGCTCGCGCTCGGCCACGAGACCGTCCACGACGATGCAGTTGACATCTGGCGTCGTCACGCCACACGCGCCCATGATGCCGTCGCCGACGTGACCACTGGCCGCTACGATGGCCTGTTCGTCGCTCGCGGCGACGCGATGCCGACCGGCACCGTCGCGCGACTGTTCGCAGACTACCGCGCACCGGAACCAGTGACGCTCGTCGTCACCGACGACCGGGCGGCGGCCCGCGCCACGGACGGCCGGGACGTTGCCGAGACGATGCACACAGCCGTCGAGACGGTCGACGGCGACGCTGTCGGGACTGGCAGCCGGGCGCGTGCTCGGTTCGATGTGTCGACAGCAGACTTCATCGAAGCGTTCCGGGAGGCAGTATGAGACGGGCGGAGATCCGCACGACACACGACTCGCCCGAACGCGTCGCACGCGCGATCCGACCCGACAACACCGATGAGATGACCACTCGCGTTGACGGCGATGCCGTGGTCACGACCATCGAGCGCGACTCGACCGGTGGCCTGCAGGCGACCGTCGACGACTATGTCGTCAATATCCGGGTTGCAGCACAGCTCGCCAACCAACCAACACGATCCAATCATGAGTGAACGAAGCGTTTCGAAGCGCACAGAACAGAAGCGGTGGTACACCGTGCAGGCTCCCGAGCAGTTTGACCGGGAGATTCTCGGTGAGACACCGGCAGACGAACCGGACAAGGTGCTTGGCCGCACCATCGAAACTACGCTCGGCGAACTGACGAACGACGCCAGCGAGAACAACACCAAGCTGACCTTCAAGATCAACGAGGTCGCCTCGGATTCGGCGTACACCGAGTTCATCCGACACGAGCTCACGCGGGACTACCTGCGCTCGCTCGTCCGACGCGGCTCCTCGAAGGTCGAGGCCTACATCACCGTGCTGACGACGGACGACTACCGCGTCCAGGTCCAGCCGGTTGCCGTGACGACGAAGAAGGCCGACGCCTCTCAGGAGAAGGCCATCCGCCGGACGATGATCGACCTTGTCGAGGAGACAGCCAAAGACCGTACCTTCGAGCAACTCGTCGACAGCGTCGTCGAGGGGCGGCTCTCCTCGGCTATCTACGGCGAGGCCAAGGACATCTACCCGCTCCGACGCGTCGAGATCAAGAAGA
>JBDGPY010000027.1:0-6241 GCA_042219425.1 Haloarcula sp.
CCGCGACGCCCTCTCGGATTGTCCGACTCGACTCGTAGCCGAGCAACTTTGCAGCCTTCGAGCTGTCAGCGTGTGTGTGCTCGGCGTCCGCGTCGTGGCGCTCGGCAAATTCTATTTTCAAGTTCGGCGCCAGCTGATCCCGAATCTCCTCGGCAAGCGTCAGAATCTCGATGTTGTCCGTGCTCCCGATGTTGACCGCCTCGCCGTCGGCGGCGTCCTCAGACAGCAACATGATGTTTGCTTCCACCACGTCCTCGATGAACGTGAAATCCCGCGTCTGCGTGCCGTCACCGTACACGACCGGCGACTCATCATTCAAACACCGCGAGACGAAATTCGAGATGGCCATGTTCGGGCGCATCCGCGGCCCGTACACCGTGAAGTAGCGCAAAGCGACCGCTGGTAAGTCGTAGACCTCGCTGTAGGCGCAGGTGTACCGCTCGGCCGCCAGCTTCGAGGCTCCGTAGGGACTTACTGGCGTCGTCGGGTGGGACTCGTCGTAAGGGAGGTACTCGGGCTTGCCGTACACCGACGACGACGAGGCGAGCACAACGCGTTCGATACCGGTGTCACGAGCTGCGTCGAGGACGTTTAGCGTGCCATCGACATTGACGTCGTCGTACTTTCGAGGATTCTGAACGCTCGGGCGCACACCCGCCTGCGCGGCCTGGTGGTAGACGTAATCGGCATCCTCCACCAGATCAGTCACGAGATCGGCGTCCCGAACGTCGCCTTCGACGAGTCGATAGCTGCCATCGCCCTCGTCAGCGTGTTCGCGGCAGACTTCGACGGTGTGGTTCTTGATTCGCGTGTCGTAGAAGTGGTCAAAATTATCCAGCACAACGACGTCGTGGCCATCGGCGACGAACCGCTCTGCGAGATGGCCGCCGATGAACCCGGCACCGCCGGTGACGAGTATTCGCATTATCGGACCTGAACCAAGCTACGCTAAAAGGTCTACTGTATTTGCGTCACTCAATGGGAGCATCTGCTTTGGCAGTTGATTCCCGGCTGATTCTATTGCTGTCAATCTCCCTGAGAAGTTCTGTGGCAGGTTCTAATCCCCAGGATAGTCGTGGTTGACGAATAACGAACGCGCTTGAGGCCAATCCATCTACGACAAAAGGAAAAAGGTCAACCCGGAAAAACCGTTACCGAAGTCGATTTCCGTTCTATACTTGTTCTACTTAATCGCCAAACATCTGGCGCATCATCGGATGCATCTCCATGAGCTGCTCTTCTGCGATTTCCTCGTACAGTTTGTACGTGATGGAAACCGTCAGTAGCAGTCCAGTTCCGGAGACGCCGCCGATGGTGCCCAGCATGTTAGCCATGACGGCAAGCAGGCCGACCAAGGCACCACCGATGACGGTCACCTGCGGGATGTACCGCTCAAGGACCTTCTCGATGACACCGACGTTCTGTCGGAAGCCGGGGATCTGCATCCCGGAGCTGTGGATCTGCTTGGCCGTCGCTTCCGGGCCCATGTCGGTCGTCTCGACCCAGAACACGGCGAAGACCGCGCCACCGACCAGCATGACGGATAAGTCGATGCCGACGCGGATCAGGATCTGCCAGACCGGTTGCGTTGTTCCTTCGAGCCACCACATCCAGTCAGCACGGCTCTGGATGGGCGCGAGGAAGTAGAACAGCCCACCGGTCGGTCGTCCGCTTGCGTACGTTCCGAGGAACGCCGGCATCGAACTCAGCTGGGCGTTCAGGATCCGGCCCAGGAACTGGATGTTCGCCTGCAGTGCCCGGACGAGGATCATCGGCAGGACGCTCGCGTAGATGAGCTTGACCGGGAACCGGCCGCGGGCTCCTTTGACGCGGGCGTTCGATAGCGGAATTTCGACGCGCACCGACTCGGCGTAGACGACCACGGTAAAGATGAGGACCGTGGTGAACAGCCCCAGCAGTTCGCCCTGGAGCAACACTGTCTGCAGTCCGTCAGCAGCCAGCACTGGCCCGGTGCCACGCTGGCCGGTGATGAACAGATACCAGGTGTAGATGATCCCCTCGCTGTTTCCGAGGAACGGCGTCGTCAGGATGCCACCGATGAGCCGTTGGCTCACACCGGCGACGATGAACAGCCCGATACCGGAGCCGACGCCCCACTTGGAGATGACCTCGTCCATGAACAGGATGAGGACACCGCCGACGAACATCTGGGCGAAGATCAGCCACTGGACACCGGCCGAACCGATACCCAGGGAGTTCGCGACGGCTGAATCTGCCGGCAGGAACCCGCCAGCGAACACCATCGGAAGCCCGGTCAGACAGATCATCACGAGCACCAGCAGCTTCTGGAGCCCCTGATAGAGGATCTGGTCACGCGGATCTTCCTGGGTGTTCAGTCCGAGCAAGTCAGCACCACCGAGGAGCTGTAACACGATGGACGCCGTGACGATCGGACCGATACCCAACTGCATGATGCTACCCTGGCCGGACGCCAGAATCGACGAGAAGCGCCCGAACACCTGCTGGCTGGCATCGATGTCCAGACCGAACAGTTTCACGTTCGTCAGGAAGAAATACATCAGCAACACGCCCCCGGTCCACGTTAGCTTGCGCTTGAAGGGGACGTGTCCTTCCGGACGACGGACTGCCGGCATCCGGACGAGCAGTGGTTCGGCGGTGTCCTTCCAGCTCATCGTTCGTTACTCCTCGTCCGCGTCTGTTTCGTCCTCGGCGTCGTCCTGTCGTTCCTGCCCGAGGTCAGTCAGCTCGACGCTCCCACCTGCGGCCTCGACCTTCTCGCGAGCGCCCTCGGAGAAGTCGTCGGCGACGAGGGTGAGTTCGTGCCGGACCTGACCGGCACCGAGCACCTTCACGAAGTCGGCGTCGTCAGCGTCGTCGACGACGTCGCGGACGTCGACACGGAACCCGCCGTCTTCGACTTCGGCGACGTCTTCAGCGGCCAGCAGCGTGACGTTCTCGTCTATTTCGCGAACGTCGATAGTTGCGGCCTCCTCTTGGACCTTCTCTGGACGCTTGAACCCACTCTTGCCGAGTGGGTCGTGGTTGTGGAACTCGTGCTTGTCACGGCCTGCAGCACCGCGACCACCACGGTGACCGGCACCGCGTCGGTTCTTGTGTGAGCCGCCACCGTGCGTGCGCGAGCCACGCTGTCGTTTCTTTTTGCTCGTCATTATCGCATCGCCTCCAGTAGTTCGTCGATCCCCTCGGTGTCGTGTTTCCCGAGTTGACCGCCTTCTTTGACGGGGTGTTTGACGCCGTCGTGACCGCCACGTGGCGGGTGGAGACGGAGCGTCGGTGAGAGCCCTTGCTCTCGCAGCGTTGTCTCCTCGGAGATGAGTGCCCACGCGAGTCCGGCGATGTCGTCGTACTCGGTGTTCTCGGCGACCCACTCGTCGTCGACATCGGCATCGCCCTCAAGCGGTTCGGCGCGCGTCTCCAGGACCGTTTCGAGCGTTTCCTGGCTCGGCTCGCCGAAGGCGACGAAGTCGTTAACCTTCGTCACCATGCCGCGGTAGGCGTCCGTCTCGGGGATGAGCGTGCAGTGGTTCACGTGGTGGATGTTGAGCATCTCCAGCGTGTCAGCGATGTCGCTATCCATGTTGACTGCGCCACGGATCTGGACGAGTGCGTGCATCACTCAATCACCTCTCGCTTTTCGAACGTGCGTTCGGGGACGCGGGCTTCGGCCGTGTTCTGCAGGGCGTTGAATGTCGCCTTCGCGAAGTTGACCGTCGTGCGCGTGTTCCCGGACGACCGCGTCCAGGTGTCTTCGATACCAGCGAGTTCGAGCACCTTGCGGACGGTTTCTCCGCCCGCGAGACCCAGCCCTCGCGGGGCCGGCTGCAGCTCGACCTCAACGCTCCCGGCCTTGCCCTCGGTGCGTAGCGCGACCGTGTGGGGACGGCCACAGCCACACTCCCAGGATCCGCAGCCGCGGGAGACGTCGATGATGTTCAGCTTCGCGATGTCGATGGCTTTCTGGATGGCACCACCGACCTGATCGTCGCGGCCTTCGGCGTAGCCGATGAAGCCGTTGCGGTTGCCAACGGCGACCACGCAACGGAACTTCACGCGGCGGCCGGAGTCTGTCATCCGCTGGACCATGTTGATGTCCAGCACTTCGTCTTCCAGATCGGGAACGAGCTGGTCGACGACTTCCGATTCTTTCAGCGGGAGCCCGGAGTTCAGCGCCTCCTGCATGGAGTCGATCTCGCCCTCGACGACCTGCTTGCCGAGGCGTGTCCGTGGCTCCCATCCGTTGTTAGCACTCATAGTTCGATGTCACCGTCCAGTAGGGTCTCTCGGAGCTCATCGAAGTGCTCCGGGAGGTCTACAGCGTCAAACTCCCCGCTGTACAGCGGTTCGTCGAGCTGCTCATCGTACTCGGCGATATGGGCACCGCGTGTGCGCTGCCAGTCGGCGAGTACGTCATCGTTGTGTGGGATGTCCAGGCCGGCGTCGATTGCGCCTTCCTGTATTGCGAATACTTTGCTACCTGGTGTCGGGCTGTTGAGTCCGATGTCGAGTACTGCCTCCTCGATGCCCGCTTCCTGTGCGCGAAGCCCGGCGAGCAGGCCGGTGAGGTACGCCGAAGGCATGTTGCCTGTCGGGGCCTCCCAGCCGTACTCGGCGAGATCGCTCGAATGAGCGGACGCGAGTGTGTCGTCGCCGTCATGGCCAAGCGTCACCAGCTGCGCCCTGACGTGTTTATTGCTCTTTCGAGCAACGAGACGGGGCTTCCCGGATTTCAACAGGCGCAACCGCTGATGGTAATCGGTTCTGGCCTCGCGGCGTCGCCGCATCGGTACTTTGTATCGTGGTCCTGTCGCCATTATGCGTCACCGTGGTTTGCGTCGATGTAACGTTCGAGATCGGCAACGCTATCGAACTCGCCACCGCCGGCCTTGTCGTACAGGTCGCGGTACTGCGAACTCGAAAGCGTTCCCTCGTCACGCAGTTCGCGCAGCTTCGTCCGCTGTGCGCGGATGCGTGACTCCCAGTCCTCCTTGGAGTTCTGCCGTGCGCCTGCCTTGCCCTTCCGGGAACCGGCTCCCTTCTGGTGGCCGTACGCACGCTTCTTCTGGCGCTCCCGGGCGCGTCCACGGGAGTTGCCTTTCTTGTCTTTCGCCTGGATGGCGCCCTCATCGACCAGTTCGCGAACGTCCTCGCGGGTAATCGCGTCGGCGATGTCGCCCTGTCGCTCGGGGTTGAACCAGACGCGGTTCTTCCCGACGTCGAGGACGTCCGCTGCGAGTCGCTTCTGTGCGGAGAGATCAGTCATCACTCACTCACCTCAACTTCGACGTAGGTGGGGTTGAGAACGCGGATGCCCGCGTCCTCGGCTGCCTCTTCGATTCGCTCGCGCTTGCGAGCACCGACCTTCGAGGCGATTCGGACTGCCTCGGTGTCGCCGTCGACGCCTTCGAGGTCGTCCACGTTATGCACGCGGACTTCCTCGAATCCGGACGGGTGCTTGCCGCGAACGGCGGTCGGCGAGCGGAAGCCCGCCTCGACCGTGTCGCCCTTGCCCTTCACGCCACGGCGCTGCTTCGAGAGGTCGCCGCGGGGCTTGCGCCACGAGGTCGAGACGCGCTTTTTCTTGTGGTGGTCCTGCCGGTTGAACTGCGGCTTGCCGACCCGGTGTCGCTGGGTCAGGAGCCGCGCGTCCTCGTCGGAGAGGTCCGGCGTCTTCTCGGTGAGCCCACGGGCCTGGAGTTCCGTCTCCACGTCCTCGTCGGGCGCTTCCTCGCCGCCTTCCTCTTCGACTTCGGCTTCGGTCTCGGACTCGACTTCGAGTCCACCGACGTCGGCCTTGATACGGGCCGCCAGCGCGTTCCCGATTCCGCTAACGTCGGCGAGCGCGGACTGGTCAGCACCCCGAACGTCGTCGACCGACTCGAAGCCGGCCTCGCGGAGCGACTCTGCCTTTGCGTCACCGACACCGCTGATGTCAGTCAGATCGGTGTATTCTTCTTCCTGCTCGTTGTCCGCCATCAGGCGTCACCTCGGTTCGGTTTCTGGGTGATGTACACCCCATCCTGGAACACGCGTACGTCCTTGTCGTTGATGCGCGTGAGCTGTTCGATGTCCGCGGCGGTCTGCCCGACAGCCTCGATGTCGGGACCGTTTACGGTCAGCTCCTCGCCGTCGATCTCGACGTCCGTGTCGCCGTGGATCGTCGTTCGGCGGGGGGCCTTCTCGCCGAGGAAGTTCTCGATGACGACTTCGTCACCCTCGACGTCGACCTGCATCGGGAAGT
>JBDGPY010000054.1:0-6020 GCA_042219425.1 Haloarcula sp.
CACACACCAGTTTTCCAAAAACGATTATTAACACCACTGGTTGGGTGGTTCTGTCATGACACATGACAAGACTGATGACGGCTTGCGAGCGTCTCGGCGGACGGTTCTCAAAGCGACCGGGGCGGCCACAGCGGTACCGCCATCGCCGAGACCCTCGTCGGTGACTACAACCCCTCCGGTAAGCTCCCGTTTAGCTGGCCCGAGAACGTCGACACGACACCGGTGCAGTACAACCGCTACGACCCCACTTCGACGGGCGGCACGGACAACACTGCCATCTTCGAGTTCGACCACGGCCTCTCCTACACCGAGTTCGGGTACGGCGATGTGTCGGTCACCCCGCCGACTGTCGGCAACCCCGCCAACAGGACCGAGGTGACCGTCACCGATGAGATCGTCAACGTGCGACAGAATCTCATCGAGCCCAGCAACAGCGACTTCGGGTTCGAGAACTCCCTGGTCGTCGATACCGGCGACAGGTGCATCACTGTCGGCGGGTACGGCGCGTTCTTGGAGGACTACGAGGTCAAGCACACGACGTTGCGCCACCCGTTGGGCTTAGTGCGTCAGCGTGGGCAACAGGTACTGCGCTCTGCTCTGACCGACTTGGTAGGCGAATTTTTATGTAAAACAGTAATGTAGTTAATTTGTTGGATTTGCTATTGAGGCGATTGCGGTGCCAAAACAGAATCCACACCAATGCCAGCACGTACCACAACCACGACAGTGTACTTGGAGACGGTAACAGAGGGGTTCGTCGGTGTGGCACTGACTCCCGACGGAAACCACCGGCGGAGAACTGCTACCGGTCTCGAACAGACGCGTTCGACCACGCGGGGGGGACGGTGGGCATGATCGAGACTGTCGCCCTTCAGATACCCGTTATCGGACTCAGCCTCTCAGAGTTCGTCGTGTTGCTCATCGCCGCTTTCGCGGGCGGCGTGTTCGGCGCAGCGCTCGGCGCGCTGCCGGCGTTCATCTTTACCGGGTTCATGGTCGTCGCCGGGGAGTCGGCGAACATCCTGGCCGCGGAACTCGGCGACGTGGCCGATATTCCTGCCGACCAGATCGGTGTCGGTATCACGGGATCGATCGGGTTCGGCCCGATATTCGGGCCGCACGTCGCCTTCGCCGGCGGAGCGGCGGCGACAGCATACGCGGCGAAGCGGGGATACATCGACTCCGGATTCGACTACCACGAAGGCAAGAATATCCTCTACGCGCTCGGCACAAAGCCGGACGTGCTACTCGTCGGCGGTGCCTTCGGCGTCTTCGGGATGTTGTTCCGGCAGGTCTCTGGCGGACTCGGACTCCCCTGGGATCCCATTGCAATGGGCGTCACCGTGTCCGCTCTGGCCCACAGACTCGTCTTCGGTTATCCGATTATCGGGACCCCGCGGGGGGAAGGGCTGTTCGACATGACGCCGTTTGCCCGCGGCGACACGCGGTCGACACCGGCGGAAGAGATGGCTACAGACGGGGGTATCCCCGAGAACCGACTCGCCGTCGAACCCTGGCTCCCACACCAGTACAAATGGTCCGGCGTCACCCTCCTCGGCATTGCTGTGGGTGCCGTCGGGGCGTATGTCGGTCTGGTGACCGGGAGCTTCTTTCTCGGGTTCGGTATCAGCGCCGCGTCGCTCGTGTTCCTGAACTGCGGTGTGGACCAGATTCCGGTCACGCACCACATCACGCTCCCGGCGAGCACGGCGGCGCTCATTTTCGGGTCCGGTCCCGGCGCGCTCGGGGCGCTGCTGGTCGGAACTGTGTTCGGCCTCTACGGGGCGCTGGCCGGTGAAGTCCACCAGCGTATCTTCTACGCACACAGCGACACGCACTGGGACCCGCCTGCGGCCTCGATTGCACTGACGACGTTCACAATCGCCGTGCTATCGCTGGCTGAGCTCTTCCCCAGCAGCGGCTGGGTTCCCGTTCCGGTATGAGCAGATTCGTGGAATCGACTCCCCGCCTGCTCTCTTCGCTCCGACATCTCTGCCGATAATCTTCTCTTTGGCACCTCTGCTGACCATCTCACCGCCGCCACCCACACTGCGTAATTGTGACACACCTCCCCGGAGTGCTCACTCAGTCAGTCTGTCGATGAGCGCCGTCTCAGCCTTGCGATCCGGCCCGAACTCTCGCCCGGTTCGGTCGTTCTCCTGATGTTCGGCGACGGTCACGGCCAGTGCCGTCTCATGTGGTGTCGACGACCAGCCCAGCTCGCGGAGCTTTGCCGTCGAGAGCAGGTGCGGCGAGTCACGATAGATCGGGAAATCATCCGGCGCAAGCCCGGATGCAGCGAGTTCCCGCTCGCCGACGCCGACGGCGTCAACGCTTTTCTCCTGGACTCCTGCGAGCCGGTCGACCCACTCTCGGAGCGTCGGGGCGTGCTCATCGCCGACGTTGTACGCCTCGCCGGCTGTGCCCCGCTCTGCGACGAGACGGAGCGCGCTCGCCACGTCCTCGACGTAGGCCATCTGCCACAGGCTGAGTCCGTCGCTGGGCACGACCACGCGGTCGTACCGTGCAACGCGGTCCACCCAGTAGGCGAACCGCTCGGTGTAGTCGTGGGGACCGTAGACGACCGTCGGTCGCACGCTCATCGCCTGCACGCCGTCTGCTGCGGCGGCGAATACCTCGCGATCTCCCTCGGCTTTTCGGGGACCGTACGTCTCCCTGCTGTCGGTCGTCGCCTGCTCGGCGGTACAGCCAGCGAGTGGCGTCTCCCCCTCTCGCTTGGGCGTCTGTTCGACTCCGTAGGCCGCACCGCTTGAGACGTACACGTACGCGTCGACATCGGCGAACACGTCAGTCGCCTCGTGCACGTCTGCCGGGAAGTACGCCACACAGTCGACGACCACATCCGGATCGACCTGCTCGCGAGCGGTTTCGAGTGTGGACCGCTCGCGGCGGTCCCCTTCGATGTGGGTAACGTCGGTCTCCACAAACGGGTTCGGGCGTTGTCCGCGAGTGAGCATCGTCACGTCGTAGCCCGCGTCGCGGAACTCGGTGACCGTGTGTCGACCGATGAACCGGCCGCCGCCGATGACGAGGACGCTGTCCATACTGGCCGGTAGACCGGCATCAATAAAACTGATTGGCCCGGACGTCAGTTGCCTGCCGTCGAGTTCGTCGAGAACCCAGTGTCAGAGCTGGACCCGTTTCCGCCGCTACTCGGACCGGTCTGGAGGATAATCGGCGTCCCCTCGTCGTCGGTCGCGAGAATCACCTTGTCGGAGTCGTCGATGCTCTGGACGTACTGCTGTTTCAAGACGACTGGGTTGTCCCGGAGCGCCTGGCCGCGGATTTCTATGACGCGGGCGTCTGCCTCAGCCTTGATCTCCTGACGTTCCTTGTCACGCTTGGCCTGTTGTATCTCGAACCCCTTCTCTTCGACACGCTGTTTCGCGATTTCTTTGTCGTTGAGCGCCTGGTCGTAGGAGTCCGGCAGATCAACAGCGCGCACCTGTACCTCCTCAAGGACAAGCGCTTCGCCCTTGAAGGCGGATTCAAGCTTCTGCTGTGCCGCCTTGGCGAGGCGCTCGCGGCCGCTGTTTGTGTATATCTCGCTCGTCTGGATACCCGCAGCCTCGTCACGAAGCTGTGAGCGGACCGACGGACGAATAAGCCGTTCCTCAGCTTGCCCCACATCTGCCCATTCGGTTACAAACCCTGCAGCGTCTGCTTCCTCGACCTTGTACCGGACGGTGATGTCGATATCGACCGTCGTCCCGTTGATTGTCTGGACGGTCACCGCATCAGACTTCGATGCTCTGTCTCCTTCTCCCTCGGTGTTCGCCATTGTGTACGTTCGTGGCCGTATCTCCACGTCCTGGACGGAGTCTTTGACCGGGATAATGATGTGCGCACCCGGCTGGAGTTCAGTACCAGTTACCGCACCGAAGGACTTCTGTACGCCGACGTGGCCTTCGGGGACCTGATGATACCCGCCAAATAGCGCCGTGGCGACGGCAAGTACAACGACGACACTGACGGCGATACGGAGCCCGCGGCCAACATCGATGTCGATGTCCATGTCGGATCCGGAGTCCGGGTCAGGGCCAGGAATGTCACTCATGATACTTTGCCTCGCAATACACGGCACATGGTTACCTGTACAGGGACCATACAGCACCCTTTGGCCGTACGGCTATAGGGGCAGCGGTATCGTTGCTCTCTGTGATTGTTCGTAAAAAAGCGTACGCAGGAAACTGGACGGCTCTCAGCCGCAAGAGGACTTGCAGCGGATAGTGGATGCCGTCCCCGGAACGCAGGGGACGAACCGGCGTCTCATACTGTTGGCTGTAACTTCGTGAAGATATTTGCCACCTCGGTGTGGCAAAGTTCTTCATAGACTTACAGCCGACAGTATCAGTCGTCGGTCGAGGCGGCCAGGTCAGCTTCTGCAGCCCCGGTGCTCGGGGTGGCCGCGGCCGGCGGTTCGTTGCGTACGTCGTCGCGCTCGCGGTCGGCGATGACCTCGGCGTAGGCGTCGGGCATCACCTTCGTGAAGTTCTCCAGTTCGGCGTCCCAGTTCTCAAGCAGTTCGGCCGCCCGGTCGGAGTTGGTGTAGGCGGCGTGGTTCTCGACGAGACGAGTTATCATCTGACGGTCCTTCCCTTCGAGGTCCTCGGACAGCGACACCATTCCGGTGTTTGTTTTCTCGGCGAACTCTCCGTCAGCGTCGTAGACGTAGGCAACACCGCCGGACATGCCGGCCGCGAAGTTCTTGCCGGTTTCACCCAGCACGACGATGGCGCCGCCGGTCATGTACTCACAGCCGTGGTCGCCGACGCCCTCGACGACGCCCTTGACCCCGGAGTTGCGAACGGCGAAGCGCTCGCCGGCCATGCCGTTGACGTAGGCCTCGCCCTGAGTCGCACCGTACAGCGCGACGTTGCCGATGACGATGTTCTCGGTCGGATCGTAGGGAGCCTGATCGGGGGTGTTCAGGATGAGCTTCCCGCCGGAGAGCCCCTTGCCGACGTAGTCGTTGGCCGTCCCGGTCAGATCCATCGTCACGCCCTGTGCGAGGAACGCGCCGAAGGACTGGCCGGCCGTCCCGTCGAAGTCGACTTTGATAGTGTCGTCGGCGAGGCCGTCGCCGCCGTGCTCGCTGGAGATGCGGTTCGAGAGGGTCGCCCCGACCGCGCGGTCGGCGTTGCCGATGTCGGCATTGATCGCGACTGGCTCGCCCTCGTGGATGGCGTCCTCGGCGGCGTCGATGAGGTCCCAGTCGAGCTGTTCGTCGACCTCGTGGGTCTGCTCGCGCTGCTTGTAGCGGCCGTCGTTGTCGGCCGGCTCCGCGATGACCGAAGAGAGGTCGATCTTCTGTGCCTTTGGCTGTGTCACGTCATCGCGCTGGTCGAGCACGCCGGGTCGGCCGACCATCTCTTCGACCGTCTCGAAGCCGAGTTCGGCCATGATTTCCCGGAGCTCCTGGGCCACGAACGTCATGTAGTTGATAACGTGCTGTGGCTCGCCGGGGAACCGGTCGCGGAGGTTCTCGTTCTGGGTGGCAATGCCGACCGGACAGGTGTTCTCGTGGCACTGCCGTGCCATTACGCAACCGGAGGTGACCATCGACGCGGTCCCGAAGGTGTAGCCCTCGGCACCGAGCAGGGCGGCGACGGCCACGTCGCGGCCGGTCTTCATGCCGCCGTCAGTAGTCACTTTGATGCGCGAACGCAGGCCGGTGGCCCGGAGCATCTGGTTGGCCTCTGAGACGCCCAGTTCCCACGGGAGGCCGGCGTTCTTGATGGAGGTCTTCGGCGACGCGCCGGTCCCGCCGTCGTGGCCCGAGATGTGGACCACGTCGGCGTTGGCCTTGGCGACGCCGGCCGCGATGGTCCCGATGCCGTCCTCGGAGACCAGCTTGACGTTGATGTCGGCCTCGGGATTCGAGGCCTTGAGGTCGTGGATGAGCTGCTTGAGGTCCTCGATGGAGTAGATGTCGTGTAGCGGTGGCGGCGAGATGAGGCCGACGCCCGGCGTCGCGTACCGGACGTGGGCGATCATCT
>JBDGPY010000052.1:0-5801 GCA_042219425.1 Haloarcula sp.
GTCTGGTTCACCATCATCAGACGAGATTACGCGGCTGTCGATGTGATCGACTGAGCCTGGCAAGCGGGTACAGCCAGCACAGCCGACAGTGGTCGAGACGCTCTTGGAGGCAGTCCGGCAGGTCGGTCCGTGGCTGTTCGTCCATCTCACGCTGTTTGTCTGTAGTGTCGCCTTTGCGATGGTGCTGGTGGCTGGTGGGCTCGCCGGCGAGATCTCACCTGTCGTCGCCAGCGTCATGGCCGTGTCGATGGTGGCGATTTCGCTGGTCGTCTCGATGACCCACGTCCTCTCACGGGCCTCGGCCTGACCGGCGAAGGGAAACCCGTTTTTTGCCCCGTCCCGAACCGGGTGTATGAACGTACGTACGGTAGCCGAACTGGACCCCGGGGAGCGGGCTGCCTTCTTCGACCGCAACGCGGGCGTCGACGCTGTCAGAGACGACGTGCGCGACATTGTCTCGCAGGTCCACGAGGAGGGTGACGTCGCGCTCCGGCGGTTCGCCGAGGAGTTCGACGACGTGTCGGTGGGCAACATCGACATCACGGACGCCGCTGAGCGAGCCTATGAGGAGATCGACGAGGACGTTCGGGAGGCCATTGAGGACGCTGCGGCGAACATCCGTGCGTTCCACAGACGCCAGGTCCCCGAGGACTGGCGCGACGATTTCGAGGGACGGGAACTCGGCCGGCGGTTCCGTCCACTCGACAGTGCTGGCGTCTACGCCCCTGGCGGGACCGCAGCGTACCCTTCCAGCGCGCTGATGGGCGTCATCCCGGCGAAGGTTGCTGGCGTCGACCACGTCGCCGTTGCGACGCCGCCAGCCGACGAGGTCAACCCTGTGACGCTGGCCGCCATCCACGCTGCAGGGGCGGACGCCGTCTACCAGGTCGGCGGCGCACAGGCCATCGCAGCGCTGGCCTACGGGACAGAGACGGTGAACGCGACAGACATCGTCGTCGGCCCCGGTAACCGCTGGGTGACCGCCGCGAAGGCCGAAGTCCGTGGTGACGTGGCTATCGACTTCCTGGCTGGCCCGTCAGAAATCATGATCGTCGCCGACGGGGCGGCGGACCCGGAACTGGTCGCCGCAGACCTTGTCGCGCAGGCCGAACACGACGAGAACGCCTCGGTTGTGGCCGTCACCGACGACGAGGAACTCGCAGAGCAGGTCGTGGCCGCCGTGGACGAGCAGGCCGACGGCCGGGAGCGTGAGTCAGTCATCCGCGGGTCACTCGACAACGACGCATCCGGGGTGTTGCTCGCTCGCTCGATGAGTGAAGCCGTCCTCTTCGCCGAGGAGTACGCCGCCGAACATCTCTCGATCCAGGCCGACAACGACGAAGCGCTATTAGAGCGGATCCCCTCCGCAGGGTCCGTCTTCCTCGGCCCGTACAGCCCGGTCGCCGCCGGCGACTACGCCGCAGGCACGAACCACGTTCTCCCGACCGGCGGGAGCGCCAGCGTCACTGGCGGGCTCTCCGTGGACACGTTTGTCCGGTCGACGACGGTCCAGCGGCTCTCCGAGGACTCGCTTGGCGACATCGCGGACACGATTACGACGCTCGCCGATGCAGAAGGACTGGGTGCCCACGCCGAGAGTGTTCGCAAACGGTTCGAGGACTAGAGAGCTTTTTCCGGGACAGCTAGTCTTCCCGGGTAAGTGGTGGCGTTGTAGCTGGACTTGCTGGCTGTTCGATCCCGTGTTCATTCAGATAAATATCACTTCCATACCGGGCGTCACTGTTAACATGTTCGGACGTGCAAGTATCTGTATGAGCAGCACAGCGGATGACGGCGATCCCAAGCTTGGTGGGGAAGACGTGGCGGTCACCGAGCAGGCGGCAGGAGAGGCACTGGACCTCCTCGAGAGCGAGGGAATGGATGTCGACGAGTCCGGGCTCCGCCTGTACGTCCAGCAGGGCGGCTGTGCTGGCCTCTCCTACGGGATGCGGTTCGAACACGAACCGGAAGACGACGACCAGGTGTTCGAGCGCAACGGGCTCCGCGTGTTCGTCGACGACGCCAGCATCGACTACATCGAAGGGTCGGTACTCGACTACGAAGGCGGCCTGCAGGGGGCCGGCTTCCACGTCGAGAACCCGAACGTGGTCAGCGAATGCGGCTGTGGCGAGTCCTTCCGAACGTAGCTATTCTTCGAGTTCGAACGCTACGACGACCTCTGCCTGGTACTCGCGGCCCTCGACGCTCGCGATTTCGACACCGAGCTCCTCAACCTCGACCCATTTGAGGTTGTCGAGCGTCTTCTCCGCGCGCTCGATGGCGTCGTCGGCGGCGGCGTCGAAACTCTCCGAACTGGTCCCGATGAGCGTGACTTTCTTGAAAACCATGGCAGGACATTGATTCACGGGGACATGATATAAAGGTACGGACAGGTCACTGAGGCTTCCTTTCGAGCCACAGCTCTACGCTGGTGAGGTAGGCAGTCCCCCAGAGAGCCACGACGATTGCGCCAATAGTGTCGAACACGAGGTCGAGCATCGTGTCTCTGAGGCCAAACTGTGTCAGGATAGTATCGTTCCCGGTCGCTGCCGCGGCCAGCGTAATCGAGAACTCAATGACTTCCCACAACACCCCGAACGCCATCACGAACAGGAGTAGGAACACGAACATGAACCGCGGCGGAATCGAGATCTCATCGGTGTGTTCGTCGAGTGCCCGGACGGTCGTGTAGCCCACGGCAGCGACGACCGACGAGGAGAGAGCGTGGGTGAAGTGGTCCCACCACCAGATGGTGACGTAGAAGTTCTCCTCGGCCCCGGGGAGGCCGACAGTTCCGAGCGCGTGGAAGAATGCAGCCGCCGTGATCCACAGCGTCAGCGCGGGGTCAAGCGCAATGCCGTAGTCCCGTTCCAGCAGGGCTGGTAGCTGTGTGACGACGATTGCGACAGACGAGTTGACGATGATTCCGACATTACCCCGGTCGATACCGACCGCGAGCAGTCCGATAAGCGCGAGTGATAGCGCCCGCGAGAGGCGCTGTTGTGTCGCCGAGCCAATTCGGAGGCGGTCGCGAACGCGCATTAGTTCACCTGCACCTCCTCGGGGACGCGGTTGCTGCCGATCTGCTGGCGCATGTAGTAGGCGAAGACGACGCCAGCACCGATGCCGGCGATCGTTGAGGCGACGAACTCCCACATCAGCGCTTCCTCAATGACGTGCTCGGACATCACGGGATTGAGGATGAAGGTGGTATCGAGTAGCTGATCGGCCACCCAGCGGACGACCGCCCAGACGCCTGCGGCGGCCATCGTTGCGATAGCGACAAACACGATAGCGAAGCGGGGAGTCATCCGAACGGGAGTGAAAATATGGAGTTCAACCGCGAGGATGAGTGCAATGGCAGCGACCGAGAGATACGTTGTGAGGTCTCCGGTCATTGGGGGCGTCGCGAACAGGCGGCCAACGATGGGTAGTGCTGCTAGCAGGAGTATTTCCCAGGGGAGCATCGCGGACCGGTTGAAGAGCAAGACCGGCGGGAGCAGTGCCAGTACTGCGACGACAGCCGCGAACCCAGACCACAACAGGTCGCCCTGTACGGAACTGGTCACCGAGACAGTGACAAGCATGAAGACGACGCACCACGCCGCAAACGAGTTAATGCGCTTGTCCTGGATCAATTGCAGTACGTCTCGGCTCATACCACGTGTGGAGAAACGCGACTCCAAAAACACTGTCGCACCGCTCAGTCGCGCTTATCGCACGTCTCAGATCGCGCTGTACGCCATCGCGTACGCGAGCGTAGCGATAGTCACCGCCGCCAGTCCGGTAACGAGCGTCTCCAGCCAGTCGATATCCTGGCTGAACGGTCTGGTGGGGGCCCCGATAACGCCGAGTGCGAGGACGCTGAACACGAAATGTGCAGACTGTTCGAGCGTCGGCGCGGGCAGGAACAGCACGGCCGCTGCATAGCCAGCTCCCAGTGCTGCCCGGGGGAGGACGAGCTCGGTCAGCGTGTACCCGCAGAGACGGACGTACGTCCAGACTGCAAGCCAGACAGCAGCGAGTTCGATGGCGAACGCCGCAAGGAGGTGCGTTGTCGGGTCGGGGTGGAGCAGTACCCGCTTGGCGACAACAGTCACGTCAAACGGGTAGAGGAACGGGGGCGGGCCGCCGGTGAAGAGGTCACCGAACGGGTGCGAGAGTAAGCCGAGTACCGCCAGGCCGGTCACCGATTCGGGGCTGATGTCACGGCTCTGTGCGAACGTGGCGACTCCGACGGCGGCGAAGACGAACACGACTGTTACCAGTCCTGCAGTGGGACCGCTACCCACCGCTGTGACGGTGACCAGCGCGATGCCGATAGCCAGCGACAGTGCGCGGGCGGAGCGCGAGCCTGCGGCCCAGAGCCCGACTGCGACTGCGAGCGCCGTTCCCAGTACGAGCGAGTGTGTGGGGCCTCGGTGGACGACGTTCGCAGTTGCCCAGAAACTGTCAGCCGTCAGATTCTCAGCTGCACCCATCACTAATCCAAACGGGGCATAGACGATGTCCACGTCGGGAATAGCGGCGAACAGGCCCGCGACGACGCCGAGCTGGAGTGCCCGCTCACGGGGGGTTCCCAGCCATCTGGCGGCGAGCGCTCCGAGGGCGAACGCAAGTAGCGCGTGCCCGACGAACATAGACACTGTAGGATAGCGGCAGGCTTAAGCGTCGCGTGTCAACAGGTAGCGAGAGGCTGTGTTGGTTCAGACGACAATGGTCCGATAGGTTCGGTTGTAAGTCAGTACCGGCATTCGCCGGAACGGGTGGGCGAATCACCGGGAAACAGTTACAACCGACCCTGTGAATCGGGACTCAGATCCGACCCTCGTCCACCGTCTCCTTGTTCGACTGCTTGGTTGCTGACGCCGACCTGTCCGCCGGATGGTCGACCGAGGGCCGCCTAAATGTTGGCGTCGGCCGACAGAGGGGTGTCGCCAGAGCGGCGGACAACCTCGTAGTCGCCGTCTTCGCTGATGCCGAGGACTGCCCAGTCATAGTCGACATCGCGCCGGTCAAGCCGTCGACCGAGCTGTGTGGCGTCAGTGGCCCGTGTCACGAAACAGCGCATGTCACCGTCGTCCGGTAACGGGTCCTGCGGGTCGAGTATCGAGACAATGACGACCCGCCAGTGACGTTCGGCTTGCAGTTCAGTACCGGTGCGCGACACGGTGTATCCGAGGTCATTGAATATCGACCGAGCCTGCTCGTCGAGTGATGTGGTAACGGCACCCATCTGACAACCTATACCATCCCCCCTCTCATAAACGTTGCCACTTGACAGCTATGATTTATTTCCCACAACGGCAATATAACGCATCCGAGCCACTACTGGCTATTTCTCTGGTCCCTGAACAGCGTCACTCGTGGGCGGCGTCCCACTCCTCAGCCTTCCTGAGGTTCGAACAGTCGTTACAGCGGATGCGTCCCATCGCGTCCATCGCGTTGTTGAACGTCTCGCAGTTCCCGCAAAAGTAGCCCCAGCGGCGTTTGCGGTCATCGTCGAGGTAGACGACGTAGAAAGGGCCCTTCGTTCCGATATCGCCATCAGCTCTGTCGACGTACCGCATCTCCCCGTCCGGAGCGTCTATTGCATCCATACACACGCATTGCCATCCAGCGGCTAAATCACTGCGGAAGTCATATGTGGCTTCCAGCCATCGAACTGTGGTATGTGTCCCCGAATCGTTCACTACTCAGACGTTGAGAAAGCCTACGATACTCCGGAGCGAATCGGACGGCTCGCGGGGACGGTAGCCGCGGCCGACGGATCGGACGCGGTCGTCGCTGGGACCGGTGAC
>JBDGPY010000128.1:0-5673 GCA_042219425.1 Haloarcula sp.
CGGTCCCTGGCTCCGCAAGCCAAGAGGATAGTCCACTACCCTATCCGGACTCATTTCCAGAGAGGGTGGTGCTTCTAAAAAGGGTGACGGTTCGCGTGTCGCCACGAGGTGGGTCGACATACCTCGCTGAAATCCGATTTTGAGCCATCGGAAAGACCATTCACCTCAACCACATTAGAGAGTGTATGAAACGGCGACACTTCCTGCGATATGGTGGTCTTGGCGGTGCGCTGGCGCTTGCTGGCTGTCTCGATGGCGCTCCCGGCACTGGGGAAACACCCACAGATGGTGCGGATGAAAACACCAGTGTGACCGAGACAGAGTTCAGCGTCACCGAGCGGAGCTCTGGATCGCAGACGAGTTCGGCCACCGTTGCGTTCGACGGGGAACGTGTCGTCGTCGACGGCACGATCTGGGGCGCGAACGGCTGCAAGACGGCCGAGTTGACCGACGCGACGTACGACGCTGCCGCCGACAAACTGACCGTCGCCGTCGGGACCACAGAAATGCCGGACGCCGGCGACATCTGCACCCAGGCGATCATGGAGATCAACTACCGCGCCGTCGTGACATTCAAGAACGGACTTCCGGACACTGTAGTTGTCACCCACGACAGCGGTGACGGCCCGACGGACGTGACGACAGCGACGCGCTGACCGGGAGCCGGGCGGCTACCAATGGAGTGGGACGGCAGACCGAGCTGCCAGCTCTGGGAACAAGGGTTTATACCCCATCACGGAACCACTCTCGAACGATGACCGAGACGATACCGAAATCGACGGACAGCAACCGCTCGCTCGCCCAACGACAACGCTTAAGCGCGCCCCAGCCCAGCGTCCCATAGATAGATGGGTGCGATAGAGGACATTTACGAGGACTTAGAGACGGATGTCTCCGAGGAGGAGTTCCGCGAGGCCGTCGAGGAGAAGGTCGAGCAGATGGGCGGGCTCGCCGACGAGGAGACGGCCGCGATGTTGTTGGCCCACGAACTCAACGAGAACGAGGTCAACGCCATCGCCGATATCGAGCCCGGGATGGACGAGGTGAAGTTCCTCGCGAAGGTGCTGTCGGTCGGCGACCTTCGAACCTTCGAACGCGACGACGAGGACGAAGACGGCCGGGTAATCAATGTCGAGGCTGCCGACGAGAGCGGCAGCGTCAGACTGGCCTTCTGGGACGGCCAGGCCGTCGATATCGACGAGGGGTCCCTCGAAGTTGGGGACGTGCTCCGGGTTAAGGGTCGGCCGAAGGACGGGTACAATGGGCTGGAGGTGTCCGTCGACAAGGCAGAACCGGACGAGGACGCCACTATCGATGTGGAGCCGGGGGCTGGCTCGACCATCGACGCGCTGACGATGGGTCAGTCCGACGTGACGCTCCGTGGACTCGTCCTCGACACCGATTCGATACGGACGTTCGACCGCGACGACGGCAGCGAGGGCCGCGTCGCGAATCTCACGCTCGGTGACGAGACGGGTCGCATCCGGGTGACGCTGTGGGACGACCGGGCTGATCGGGCTGAGGAACTCGACGCGGGCGCGGCCGTCGAAGTAGTCGACGGCTACGTCCGAGAGCGGGACGGCTCGCTGGAGCTACACGTCGGCGACCAGGGTGCCGTTGACGAGGTCGAGGAAGATGTGGCCTTCGAACCTGACGCCGACCCAATCGAACAGGTCGAGATCGAAGAGACAGTAGATATCGCTGGCGTCGTTCGCTCTGCCGACCCGAAGCGGACGTTCGACCGCGACGACGGCAGCGAAGGCCAGGTCCGGAACGTCCGCATTCAGGACGCGACGGGAGATATCCGGGTGGCGCTGTGGGGCGACAAAGCGGACAAGGCCATCGCACCGGGCGATGAGGTGCTCGCGGCCGATGTCGAAATCCAGGACGGCTGGCAGGACGACAAAGAGGCCTCGGCCAGCTGGAACTCCACGATTGTCGTGCTTGACGACGGCGCAGATCTGGCAACCGGTGGCGGAACCGAACCCACTGACGCCGAACACGCTGGACTCTCCTCGTTCGGTGGCGACGACACCGGTGGAACTGAGAGCGACAGCAGTGGTGACGGGGCTGCCGCTGCCAGCGACACCGCTGAAACAGCGGAAAGCGGCGGCACACAGAGTGCGGGCCAGCAGACCGAGTTCACCGGCACCGTCGTCCAGACTGGTGACCCGGTTGTTCTCGACGACGGCGAGCAAACGATGAGCGTCGAAACCGGCGAGCGCGTCCAGTTAGGACAGGAGATAACGGTTCGTGGCGAACTCCGTGAAGACCGGCTGCACGCCGAGGACGTGTTCTGAGTCGCCAAGCGACGCTACGGAAACTCTTAAGACCGCAACACCCCCGGGTTTGCGTATGAGTGTCGAGCTACCGTTCGCCCCGGTGGACGCTGTTATTCGACGGAACGCGGACGGGCTCCGGGTGAGTGCCGACGCTGCGGAGGAACTGGCTCGCCGAATACAGGACCACGGGGCCTCGCTGGCCGTCACGGCAGCCACAGAGGCCACCTCGGACGGGCGGAAGACGCTGATGCCGGCCGACTTCGACGTTGAGCAGGTCCCAGAGAAAGACAGTCTTGAACTCCCCGTCGCTCCGGTCGACCGCATCGCCCGACTCGACATCGACGACGACTACCGTGTGGCGATGGACGCCCGCGTCGCACTCGCGTCTATCCTCGAAACGTACGCCGACGAAACGGCCGCGGCGGCCGCGACGTTGGCCCGTCACGCTGACCGCCGGACGATTAAAGCAGCGGACGTTCAAACATACTTCGAACTCGCCCAGTACTACTGAATGAACTTCGGCTACCGCGAGGTCTGTCTGGACCACGACACCGGACCGCGACACCCGGAAAGCCCCGACAGACTTCGAGCGATCAGGCGCGCGCTCAAGGATCACCACGGCGTGGAGTACACCGCTGCCGGCAACGCCGACATCGATCTCGTTCGCGAGGTCCACGACCCCGATTACATCGAGGAGTTCCGCGAGTTCTGTGACGACGGCGGCGGAAACTGGGACGCCGACACCGTCGCAGTCGAGGCGACGTGGGACGCCGCGCTTGCCTCAGCGGGGGTCTCCGTCTGGGCTGCAGAGACTGCGCTAGACGGCAACTCCGGCCGCGATACGCCCTTTGCTCTTGGCCGACCGCCGGGTCACCACGCCGTCGGCGACGACGCGATGGGCTTTTGTTTCATCAACAACGCGGCTGTCGCCGCACAGGCCGCGCTCGAACGCGAGGCAGACCGTGTCGGAATCTTCGACTGGGACGTACACCACGGTAACGGCACGCAGGATATCTTCTACGACCGGGACGACGTGTTCTACGCCTCGATACACGAAGACGGACTGTATCCCGGGACGGGCGACATTGCGGAGACAGGCGCTGACGACGGCGAGGGCACGACCCTCAACGTCAAGTACAAGCCGGGGGCCGACACCGCTGACTACCTTGCCGCGATTGACGAGTCCATCGCGCCGACGATTCGCGACTACGCTCCCGACTTGCTGCTCATCAGCGCGGGTTTCGACGCCCACGAACACGATCCCATCTCGCGGATGCGCGTCTCGACAGAGGGGTACGGAATGATGACGGCCCGTATGCGCTCGCTTGCCGAGTCTTGCGACGCCGCTCTGGGATTCGTTCTTGAAGGCGGCTACGGACTGGATACACTCGCAGACTCGATTACGACCGTCCACGAGGTGTTCGACGGCTACCAGCCTATGGAACCTGATGGAGATGTCAGCGACGATGCCCGCGATGTCCTCGCCGACCTCGCCGATCAGGGCTTCGGGTCGAAGTAGTCGGCCAGGTCGACGCCGATGTCGTCGGCAAGCGTCGCGATTTCTGTTCCGACCAGCACTTCGTAGTCGGCCTCCAGTGCCGACTCGATTCGTGGCCCCAGTCCCACGTCGAAGACGGCGTCGCTCGACAGGAACTCGACGGCCGTTGTGAACTCCCGCGGACGCTCCACGACGTATCGGTCGCCGTCGATGAAGGGGCCGGCTACGTCCGGATCGTCGTCGTATTTCTTGAAGAACCCACTTGCGTGCTCGCGAACGTGCACCGGCGGTCCCTCGTGGCGCTCGATGGCAGGACGCTCGGCGACAGCGAGGTCAACGAGCAGGACGGCGTCCGGCGATGTAACTGTTCCATTGTCGTCCGCTGCTGCCGCGTCCTCACCACTCTGTGGCCCGTCGGACCCAGTGCCGTCCTCAACAAACGCGGCCGAACGGAGCACTTCGAACCCGTGGCGGTCGAGTTCATTGTGAAGCCCGTCAAGGGACTTCCGAAGCTGTGGCCAGAGCTGATCGTCAACCACATCCGGAGCCGCAAACCGGAGCGCTACCGGCGTCGTCGCCCGCCGAGTGACCGCAGCTTCGATATCGGCTGCCGGCAGGGGTTCTGGCGTTTGCTCGGTGAACAGGTCCGCTCGTGGCTCGGCGAGCAGTTCCCGGGCGTAGTGCTGGAACGTGGCGACGTTCGCTGCCGAACAGACCGCCGCGACGTTGCGCTCCGGGTCCGTCGGGTCAATGACCACCAAGGGATCAACGAAGGTCGCACTCCCGTGGTCTTCCGGGTCTAGCCGGATCGGTGGCTTCCAGTCTGTGGCCGCCTCGACGAACGCACGGAAGCTCCCATACTCTAGCACCAGCAACTCTGTCAGGTAACCCGAAAAGCCACGCGTCCGCAGGTCGCTCCCGTAGACGCCGATGCCTTTCAGGAACTGCTTCGCCACCCGAATCTCGCCCGCGCGCTCGTCGTCGAGTCGCGCTTCCAGATACCTGGTGTGAAACGGTGTTCGGTCGACTGCCGACTGTATCGCTGTCGCGTCCTCGACCGCGTAGCAGGGCACGAGATCCACGGCGTATCCGTCCCGCTGCCCGACGACGTAGGGATGTTCGGCGTACTCTTCACGACCCTCTGGTAACACCGCGTGGCCGACGGTCAGCCCGTACTCCTCCAGCCGGTCCCTGTCGAGTGACGGCGGAAAACAGACGAACACGTCCACGTCCCGGTCGCCGGCGGTCCACGTCCCTCGGGCCGTCGAGCCGACCTGGACAACCTCGGCGTCAACTGGGAGGTCGGCGACAGCCGCCTCGGCATCGCTCACCACGCTGTTTGCGGCCTGCTGTAACTGCGCTTGCTCGTCGCCAGTGGGTGAGACCCGCTCTCGCACCCGCTCGACGACGGCATCGAACTCGTCGCTCATACCGCGGGGTAGTCACAGAGTGCGTGAAAGCGTGTCGATGGCGACCTGAAACGAAAGCCCTAATTACCAACTCTGGCAATGGGTAAATACGTTCGAGCCGCCGTAGCTCAGTTGGTAGAGCACCTGGTTGTTACCCAGGTTGTCCCAGGTTCGAGCCCTGGCGGTGGCGTCTTCCTCTGTACTGACCTTCGTAGATGTTTCTGCGGCTAGCTTGCCGTATCGTCACACCCAACGACTCCAACCCGACAAGCTAAAGATACGGACCCATCAACACAACGCTGAGGGCCCTTAGCTTAGTCTGGTTAAAGCGATCGGCTCATAACCGATTGAGCGCTGGTTCAAATCCGGCAGGGCCCATCCAGATTCTGAACGGTCCTGTTTCCTGTCCGGCAAAGTCTGAGAACTGCTGGTGAAGTACCGCGGGGACAAGCCCCGCGGCTTCACCGTCTTGACCGCACGTCCC
>JBDGPY010000050.1:0-5547 GCA_042219425.1 Haloarcula sp.
GCAAATACCCGCGAAATTCGTTTGTAGGGCGATCAGATCCCAGAAACGTGGTCCGGTATCACCTCTGTACGGCGCTGGTGGTCGTCGGCTGTGCGTACCCGGCAAAGCTGGCCGACGCCGAGGACACGCTCCGTGAGCGACTGACCGACGAGCAGTCCGGGTCGGCTCCAGCGGGCGTCGGCACGATTGAGTCGGTTCGGGAGGGGACCGACGCTGTGGTCGAGGAGATGACCTCGTCCGACGAGGGTGAGTGTCGACATTGCGGGCTCACGCTCCCGGAGAGCGGCCCACCGATGTGTCCGCGCTGTGGGGCTCCTCGCTGAGGGTGTTTGGCTGGCCGAAAATTCGGAACTGTTTTGTATATTTAGGTAAGCCTAAACCGCATGGCAGACGATTCCAGCGGTCAGGAGGCACCGACGCGGCGTGACTACATGAAGTACGGCGGCGCGGTTGTCGGCGGCGGGCTGCTCGCCGGGTGTGCGGGGCAATCCAATTCCGGATCGATGTCGACCGGGACGAAGAACGAGACTGCAACTGACGGAGAGGCGACCGAGTCTTCCGATTCGCGGACAGTGACCATGAAGCCCGCCGGAACACGGACGTTTACCGAGGTTCCGGAATCTTACATCGTCTACCACACTGGCTGGGCTGACATCATGGCCTCGCTTGGGCAATTCGACGGGCTTCAGGGTATGCAGGTGCCGTCGACGTTCTTCCCGACGGAGTTCTACGAGCGACTGCCGGGCGTCGAGATCGACCTATCGGGGGTAATGGACTTATTCGGCGGCGGTAGCGACTCCGTCGACAAGGAGATCTTCTACGAGATAGACCCCGACATTAGCATGATCGACCCGTATGTCGCCACCGACTATCTCGGACTTGACGAGGCGAGCGTTGAGGAATTGGAAGACAACGTGGGCCCGTTCTTCGGGAGCTTCATGCGCCGACCGCAGTACACCGACAAACATCCCTTCTACTCGCTGTACGAAGGGACCAAGCAGGCGGCAGCGGTGTTCCAACAGCAGGAGCGCTACCGGGCGCTCAAATCTTTCCACGACGATGTCGTCTCGTCTATCCGTGACCGGCTTCCCGTCGCGGAGGACCGTCCCAGCTACGCCTACATGAATATGAACTGGTGGGGTGAGCTCAACGAGGTGTACGCTCGAAAACCGCGGATGCCCGGTTACCAGCACAAGCCGTTCCGCGATCTGGAAATCAAGTCCGAGAACGACGTGTTTCGGGACAAGTTCCCCGAAGCCGAGCGGACACTCACGACTGACTTGGAGGGGCTGCTGGAAGCCGATCCCGAGGTCATCATCTGGCACGGCGGGTACACGCTCGTCGGTGGCTACTCCCCTGGCTGGTACGACGGAACGATGACGTGGGAGGACGGCATCGTCGGTGCCCTTCAGGATGACCCGGTCGCTAGCGAGGTGACTGCAGTGAAGGAGGGCCGCATCCTCCCAGGGAACATGATCGAGGTCGGGCCGGTGACGAACCTATTCAACACCGAGGACATGGCGAAGCAGCTGTATCCCGAAGAGTTCGGGGAGTTCAAGCCGGGCGAGTACGGAGAGGGCGAACGGCTCTTCGACCGTCAGGAGCTGGCTGATATCGTCACCGGGTCGTTCTGAGTATGACGGAAGAGAACGGGGCAGTAGACGGTGATCACTACGACGTGGTCGTCATCGGCGGTGGACCGGCCGGGAGTGCCGCCGCTGTGTTCACCGGCCGATACGGCCTAGACACCCTCGTCCTTGACCGGGGTCGGTCGTCGCTCCAGCGTGTCGCACACTTGGAGAACTACCTCGGATTCCCCGCCGGGATCGATATCGAGACGTTCTACGAGTTGCTGCACGCCCAAGTGGAGCGAGCGGGGTGTACCGTGCGTGATGACTCGGCCGAGAGCGTCGAACTAACGGCCGACGGGTTTCGCACGGAAACAGCCGATACGCGGTCGTTTGAATCGGACTACGTCGTCGCTGCCTCAAAATACGACCACGAGTATCTCCGCGGAATCGACGACGAAGCGTTGTTCACCGCCGAACAGTATCAGGGTGACACGTATACGACGATAGACACCACTGTCGTCGACCGTGGGCGAACGCCGGTGTCGGGATTGTATCTCGCCGGTCGGCTCGCACAGGACCGGGCACAGGTACAACTTCACACCGGACACGGGGTGGAAGTTGCTCACTCCCTAATCACGGATCGGCGACGCGAACGTGGGTTCCCCAAAGAACTGGCGACTGCCTACTGCGATTGGGCGGTTGTGGAGGGAGGCTACGGTGGTGACAACTGGGAGACCGAGCTTCGAGATCGGTTCGATGACACGCTTCCCGACGAGCCGTCGCTATCGGAGGAACGAATCGCTCGGCTCCGTGAGAAGTGGGTGAGCGAACGGCTCGACTGGCAGCTGACGCCCGAGGAGCGGGATCGAAGGCGGACGGAAGGACAGAGAGCGCTTGCTCAACAGCTCGACGACGAGGTGCTCTTGGAGAGCGTCGACGACGAGTTGATCCGCGACTACGCTGCCGATTTCGATGCTTCGGAGGTGTCCGAGTAGATAGCGGCCGAAACCGCATCCGACGCCGAGACGACCGGCTGGCGCGAGCAGCGGTTCGGCTGGTTCGACGGCTCGCTGTTCACGCTCATCGTAGGAAGTCTCGCGGTCATCGTCGGCGGCGGGCTCGTTCAGGTGAGCTTCGGCGCGTTCTCGATGACCATCGTCGAGGCCTGGCAGGCCGTGTTCAATCCGGAAGTCATCTTTAATCATCAGGAGTGGGATGCGTTCCTGCTCGGCGGAGAAGTCCCCGAGATGAACAAACAGAACCGGGCGAATCAACCTATTGAGTATCCAAAGAGCGACTTCGACCAATCTGAGTTTCAGACATATTCTGTTGGAGATGCAAGAACGGAAGGCACGCATCAGTTCCATCCTCCGAGGTTGTGACGAAGGGTGAGTCGCGCGCTTTGTTCGGCATTGGAGACCCAAGCAACGTATTTCCAGAGAATCGTCAGCAAGGCACTGTCGGCGGTAGCGGCACCGTCACGCTACAGGTCGTCGAGGCTCTCCTCGTCGTCGGTTACCGTACCTAGAATCGTCGTATTGCTGTCGAAGTACGACGGCGCATCGTTGTCGATTTCGAACCGCAGTAGTGTTTCGATATCCCCGTTTCCGTCCCTAAACTGCTCTGCTAGCTCCGTGTACCCCTCTGTGAGCGATCGGTATTCGGTCATGCGCTCTTGTTTCTCTTTCACCCGCTCCTGTTTTCGCTCGATGTCAACCATGTCTATCGTCGGCTCCTCGGCGTCTCCACCAGTTGATCGGTCCAGCGCCTCGCGTGTGTCGGCGGTGTCCGCTTCGAGTTCATCGAGGAGCGAAGAAACCTCCGCTCCGAGCTGTTCCGTATGGCCAGTGAGAATTGCAGCCTGGGTTCGACAGTACTCGGCGAGTTCCGCCCCGGAGATGTCGCCACCGTCGGTACTCATTGTGACCAGTAGCAGTTTGCCGCGAAAAGCAGTTTCGGTGGTCAAACACCGGATATACTCGACTCGTGAATCGCCTCGGGGTCAAGCCCCAGGGCATTCGCCCGACCGCCTGTAAACGACGGGCGCGTGTAGAGGGTCAGTCGTCGTTCTCGGAAAGCCCCTGCGACGGGCCACCGGAGAAGACGAACTCGTGCTCGGCCTCGGTTTCGAAGCGGTTCAAGATGTCGCCAAGTGGCTTCGCGTACCGTTTGAGTTGCTCAGCGCGCGAGGACACTTCGTTGAGTTCCGCCGCCTGCTCTTCGGCTGCGCCAGCGACAGTTTCAGTTTCGGCCATCATCTGATCGCTCGTATTGGCCGCCGACTGCAGCGACGTTGCCACGGTCCGGAACTGTTCAATCGAATCATCTATGTCGATTTCCGGATTGTTCGTTTGCAGTTCCTCAAGCACATCGACCAGGACGTCAAGATCCTCGGAGATCGTCGCAAGTTTATCCTTCTGATCGTACGCATCATCTGATATTTTCTGTGTCGACTCAGCGACCTGTTCGGAGGCTTCACGAACAGATTCGGCGCCCGTCAGGACGACATCGCCGGACTCCGCAACCTCATCGGCGAAACTGTTGAGTTGGCCGACGGTCTTTTCGAGTTCATCGAGCATCCCGTTGAACTCCGTTGCGATGCGGTCCATCGATTCGTTTTCGCCGTCGGTCGCCATCCGTTCGGTGAGGTTCCCGGCAGCGGTCGCTTCCATCACATCGGAGAACTCTTCTGCCTTGTTCTGGAGGTAGTTGTTGACTTCCATCGCTTCGGCCCGCGAAACTTCTGCTTCTTTTCTCGCGCGGTTTGCTTCGTCGATCTGTTCCTGAAGCGCGTCGCGCATGTCGGCAAAGCCGCTGTACAGGCGACCGATGTTGTCGATCCGGCCGGTGCTGATCTCGACGTCAAGGTTCCCCTGGCGCATCTGCTCGGTCTTGCGGGTCAGTCGGTCGATGGATGTCGCGGTGTTGTATCCGAGTATCGCGCCAACGCCAGCGATGAGCAACACCATCAGCGCAGTCCCGATGAGGCCGTACTGCTGGACGTTCTGAACGAACCCGAACACTGTAGAGTGGGGGGCGTGTACAAGAACAACCCAGTTCGTCCCTTCAACCGGAGCGTATCCAACAGTGTATTTTTCGTCGGTCCCGTCGTGCGCTGTCATACCGTCCCTGACGCCAGACTCCTGCTGTGTCGATCGGAGGTCGTTTGCCGCACTGATTACCTCGCTGGTACCGGAATCGTGGGACTGCAACACTCTGTCGCCCAGCCCTCTGCTCCCATCTCTGGGCTCATCGATCATGACAACTGCGGAACTGTTAACGATCTGCGTGAACCCGCCATCAGCCCTGTCGTTGCCTTGCAGTGAGTTCGCAATGTTGTCAAGTGAGTACTCGATGAGGAGGTAGCGGTCCTGTGACGCGCCAACTGGGCTGATAAATCCGACGACTGGTCCGGAGTTCGTCTGGTATACGTCGGAGACAACGACGTCGCTAGCTGTCTCGAAGCTCGTGTCAGAAACCCAGCCTCTGTTCGTTGACCTGAGTGGAGAGTTCGTCAGCACCTCCGAGTTAGAAGTCGTAGCTACGACTGTCGACTCCGAAGCGCGCTGCTCGACCAGGTGGATATCCTTGGCGTCAGCGGATAACGAAGCCATACGGTTGTTAAGCTCGATTTCGATGTCGTCGGGGTTACTACTGGTCCATACGTCACTGGAGGAGATGAATTGCGTGGATAGGCTGTTCCGGTCGACCCACTGGGATAGGATGTCCGCCTCCTGTGCCGCAGCGTTTTCGTAGTCGCTGAGGACTTGCTGTTCTGTGTAGTTCCGGACCTGGTCAGTCGCAGCAAGGCCGATGAGGCCGACTGACAGTGCCATGACAAACAGAACGATACCGAACTTCAGTGCGAAGTTCCGCCGGATGAAATCCGGGACCACCACTGCGAGAATTCCATCGGACGAAGCAGAACTGTTCTCCGAACTATCTGATCGCTGTGTCTCTTCTGAACTCATTGTTA
>JBDGPY010000059.1:0-5544 GCA_042219425.1 Haloarcula sp.
AGCCCGTCTCTGACGGCAGTGATGTCGTTGTTCCGGATGACGCTGTCTTCGGTCTTCCAGATCTGGATGCCGTTGCCCCGCTCTGTCAGCTGGGTGATCTCCTCGCGACCGGCGATGGTGTTGTTGCGAATGTCGACATCATCGACGCCGTCTAGCCAGATGCCGAAAGTCATGTCCGTCACGCGGCTATCGCGGATCGTCACCTGACTGGCGTTGACGAATATCGCCGCGTCGTTGTCAGCGGTGCTGTACCCGCTGTTTCGAACCCACAGGTCTGCGACAGTGACGCCCTGAGATTCGATAGCAAGTACGTCGCCCTCGCCGTCACCGTGCAGTAGCGCCGATCCGGGACCGCTCCCAGCCAGCGTGACATCTGGCGTAGTGACGACGACGGTCTCGTTGAAGCGGCCGTCAAGCATGACGGTGTCGCCGGGGTCCGCGGCGTCAATCGCTGCCTGTGCGCTGTCATATGTCTCACCGTCGACTGTCGCGGTACCGTCACCTGTCGGGGCGCTGAACGACTCAGTATCGGGTATGTCGGGGTCGAGCGTGAGATCGTTGCTCCTGGTTGCGTCTGCACTGACAACACCCGCGGAGACGACTGACAGCACGAACAGGACCGCGGTAACGACGGCAAACGTGCGCTCGAAGTCGTGGGACAGTAGGCTCATGAGTGGTGGGACCTGACTGCGGTAGTCGTCGGGCGATGCGGGGCGTCGTCGTCATCGGTGTTGCCGTCACGGTCCCGAACGGCTTCGGGCAGGTTCCCAAGTCTGGCACGCAATCGAGCCGGGAGTTCCCCGAACGTCACCGGTTCGTCGCGGTAGTAGTACGCGACCGCGAGCAACCCGACGGCCGTGGCGGCCATGAACGCGCCGAGGCCGAACCGGGAGACACTGGTGATGTTGGCGACCTGGTACTGGCCCCACAGCGGCGGTGTGAAACCGCCAACGCCCATCACCGGCGCACTGGGGTCAAGCGTGTGGCCGGCCTGCCAGAGCCGGAACTGGATGTCGGCCAGCATCACGGTGAACACGAGCACCGTGCCAGCGAACTGGTATTTCAGACCGCGCTTGAGCTTGTCAGTTGTCGGGGCGATAGCGACAAACACTGACAGCAGCGACACGCCGATGAACGCGACTGGCCCCAGCGCCCACTCGGGAACCTTGATAGCACCCTCTTGGACGGGATAGTTCGGCTCGACGAACACCGGATCGGGGAAGTAGAACCCGATGTAATGGTTCAGCCGCGCCATCTCAGTGAAATCACCGGTCAGATGGGGGTAGGCGTACAGGGAGAGGTTGAGTGTGGTGTTTGGATACTGGACCGCGTCGACGCTGATGCGCCACATCGGGAACGCGAGCGCTGTGACGAACAGCGCCGCCGCTACCACGGGGAAGCCGCGACGGACCTCGCGGAAGTCGTCGAGGGTCGGTCGTTGCATGACTGGACACCTCCGGGGTGGCGAGGGGGCTACCCCTCCGCCGGTTCGACGATCATCCGACTACGCATCTCCAGGTGCAGGGCGCTACAGAAGTACGTACAGTAGATCCAGTACACGCCGGGGTCGTCGGCCGTGAAGGTGACTTCTCGGGTGTCCTGTGGGGCCACGGCGTAGTTGATATCGTGTTCGGGGATGGCGACGCCGTGGATGATGTCCTGTACGCCCTCGATGTTGGTCGTCGACAGTTTCACTTCGTCGCCCTGCTGCACTGTGAAGTCCGGCAACCCGAACTCCGAGCGCTTGGTCGTCATCTTGACGTGGACGCTGTTCTCGCCCGTCCGCTCGACGCCGGAGTCCTCCTCCGTGATGTAGGTCGCCTCGTAGTCGTTCTTGTCGTAGACCTTCTTCGCGTCAATCTTGTCCTTGTGGGCGAACACACAGTCGTGTGGCTCGGGATAGGCCGGGTGGTCCGCGACCAGTTCCATCGACTTCTCGCCCTGCCCGATGTGGATGAGCTGGTCGTTGTCGGGCATGATGGGACCGACCGGGAGGAACCGGTCTTTGGAGAGCTTGTTGAGGCTGACGAGCCACTCGCCGTCGGGATCGGTCGTCATCGCCTCGAGGGCCTGGATGTGACCGGGGTTGTAGTGGACGTCCTGTTTCTCCATGATCGGTTCCTCGGAGCCTTCGTCGGCCTCGACGGCTGCCTCGATATCCCACTTGGCGACCTGGGAGTCGATGAACAACGACGTGTACGCGTGGCCGTTGCCGTCGAAGGTCGTGTGTAGCGGTCCGAGACCGACACGCGGGCGACCCGCGACGGCTTCTGCTGGATCGGAAACGTCCGATAGCGCGTTGATGTCGAGTATTGTCACCGTCGGGGAGAGCTTCCCGGCGATGAAAGCGTAGTCGCCGTTCGGACCCACCTCGACGCAGTGAGGACTCTTTGGCGTCGGGATGTACTTCACAATTGGCCGGTCGCCCTGATTGAGCGAACTGTTCTGGGTCCCATCGACAACGGGGATGCCGTTGACCTCCTCGTAGTTGCCGTTCTCGACGGCCTGCTCGATAGCCGGAATGTCGAACGCCTTGACGTTGTCCCGGTCGTCCTTCGTCATCCCCTGGATGTCGGTGGCTTCCTCGCTGTTGTACGCCGAGGAGATCGCCCACCGCCCCTCCTTGCCGGTGTCGACGATGTCGAGGTTGCCGTCAACTTTGACCTGCCACTGTGTCTCCATCGACTCGGGGTCGACGGCGACGAACAGCGACGTGTAGTTATCCGGGTTCGAAACGTCAGTCCCGTCGTTGGGCAGCGGGGCCCGGAACTCGCCGTTGCCGAGGATGTACTTCGTATCAGGCGAGAGGATACAGCAGCCGTGGATCGCCTGCATGTTCGGGACGTCCGTGATGGCGTCCGTCTCGAAGTACGTGAGATTTACCCGGGCGATTCTCCCGTTGGCCTTGTCATTGACATACAGATACTCGCCGTCGTAGTCGCCGTCCGTCTCCGAAAGGCTCGGGTGATGATTGTCTCCCCAGCTGTATCCGCCGCCCTCCTCCAGCAGTTCCTGCGTGCCATCGGTGTAACCATAGCCCGATGCGCAATCGGTGTTGAACACGGGAATACGGGTGAGTTCCCGCATCGACGGGATGCCAATGACGCGGAGTTCGCCGGAGTGGCCCCCAGACCAGAAGCCGTAGTACTCGTCGTGCTCGCCCGGCTCGACCATGTGGCTCGCGTTGCTGCCCGAGGGCGTCGACTGGCTGCCAGCACTCTCCCCGCCGCCGTTCAGCGCCGAACAGCCAGCGACGGATCCCATCGCACCGGCAGCCACGCCGGCCTTCATGAAGTCCCGACGGTCCAGCGTGAGGCCGGGTAGTTCGAGTGAGACGCCGTCGTCGTCCTCGGCCGGCGACTCCACCTCGGCCAGCACCGAGTCGAGCGTCTCTTCGTACTCGTCGATAACTTCGTTCGGATCGCGTGGGGTTTCGCTCTCACTCATGTCAGACCACCTTTATTTTGCCAACCATCCCGTTCATCTCGTGGGGAATACAGTAGTACTCGTATGTGCCGGTCGTCTCCAGCGTGACCTCGTAGCTCTCACTCTCCGGAATGTTGCCTTTCTGGCCGCTGCTGTAGCCATCCTTCGCGGCCTGTTCGGAGTCGAATCCCCCAGAGGCGAAGTACGCCGCGCCGTCGGGGATTTTGTCCTCGTAGGCCGTCACCGTGTGGCCGATGCTGCCGACGTTCTCAAACGTGACCGTCGTACCCGCCGCAACCTGTATCTGCTCGGGTTCGTACCCCAGTTCGTCCGTCATTTCGACGGTGCTTGTCTCGGTCCACTCGGACCCGCTCGCGCCGTCGCTAGACTCGGTGTCACCTCCATCTGATCCGTCATCGCCACCGCCCGAGTCGCCGTCACTGCTACCACTTGACCCACCACTCGATGAACAGCCAGCCAGTGCTGCCCCAGCCGCTACAGCCAGTCCGCTCACGAAGGTTCTACGCGTTGCCATGGTTGCTCACACGTAGTCGTCGTCAACCGACCCTTATATACAGGGAAGCGAACTCTCAGATCGCTGGAACAGGGACGAAGATGTTCGGGGGACTAATGACGTCCTTCGATAGTGGGATTTCCGACAACCGCGCGTCTGGACAGTACCCGAGTGTGAGCGACAACCAGCACACTGTCACAGCGGCCCGCGCCAAGCCTGAACTGGCTCTGAAGGGTGCAGGCAGTTCGTGGATGAAACCGTTTATACTGTTGGCTGTAACTACGTGACGAGATTTGCCACCCCGGGGTGGCAAAATTCTGCAATGGCTTACAGCCGCAGTATTAGCTGTCGACGGACTCCTGTAACCTCGCCAGACTGGTCAACACCGGGTACGTCCACAACTGTTCCTCGTACACGTACGCGCAGAAGTCGTGCGTTTCGAACCGGTGGACGCTAGAGTGGAGCCGCTCCTGTCGCTCGTGGAGAATCGACGCCATGTCGTTGTGGAACGTCTCGCGGTACCACTCGGGGACGACAGTACTGTCGAGCGTCTCCGTAATCTCCCGGATCCGGTCCCGATACGTTCTCACCGACTCGCATTCAAGCTGTACAGCCCGTTCAAGAGACGTCCGCTCGTCGATAGCCTGCTCGGTCGCGGCCACGAGCGAGCGCTTGATCGGCGGCGAAAAGTGGACGTTCGTGTTGGGGTGGAAAAGCGCCGCATAGTCCGTTCCAAACTCGATCGATACGTTCTCGACCAGCGACTCACCGTAGACATCGTCGAAGTGGTCGACAGAGAGAAACGTTTCAGCGTATGCCTTCCGGAGCGTCTGGGTCAGGTCTGTTGTCGCGTGGTCAGTTTGCGAGCCGACCGGAGTGGCTGGCTGCTTGATGGGTTCAACAGCCCGAATCTGTGACAGAAACTCTTCGAAGCTCTCTCGCTCGGCAGATAATTCTGTCTGTTCTCTTTCAAGAACGGTCAGAGCCGTCTCTACCGGCCCGAGAATGTAGTCCCGCCATGTATGCAGGAACCACTGCGTACCGTCCTGCGCAGGCGTCGTTGACATGCTAGTACATCTCGTGGTAACAACAATAAGTGTTTTAGTTACCGGACAACACCGCTCCACTCTGCCTCTCCATTTATATACTAGACTACGCGGATAATGATTGCATCACCTCACGTGTTCGGTGCTATATGCCGGACTATACCAACCAGAATAGGAACTGGCACTGCGTATCATACAACTACATATCATATCTACAGTATAGTAATATTTCAAATATATGGGCGTTGCGAGTTTCCACAAGGCCATCATACGCCAGGCCCAATATAATTTCACTATATATGTTTTTATTAAAATATAATTATTTTATAAATGTGTTGTAACTCTCTGAAAAGGTAGACTCTCTCATCCCTATACTATAATAATCATACTCCGCGCAGTTGCGTGGTGGACGGGAAATAAACACTCTATTGACTGTTCTGACTTATTATTCTAATACTGTTATTTCTAATCACTCCACTGATACCCATCGATATATGGTAACTAGTTGTAGTAACACCTAATATGGCTATACGTCACATCCGGGTCTTTTAGTTGCTG
>JBDGPY010000010.1:0-5403 GCA_042219425.1 Haloarcula sp.
CCGCGCCCGGCGTCGCGCTTGTTCGCACCTTCGACGGTGAGTTCGATACCGGCGTCACTGGACCCGCTCATGCCGTCTTCTTGCAATCCGTTCCCCTTGAGAGTTCTCGTTGTGTTGCGGGAAAATAATATACGCACGGCCGTCGGACGCTCTGGTATGGTTGTCCAAACCGAGCGGGACGAAACAACGTGGTACAAGTGCGAGACTTGTGGCCTGATGTTCGACGACCAAAGCGACGCGCGCCAGCACGAGGAGAACTGCGACGACGAGGACCCGTCCTACATCCAGTGAGTCCCCGTCGGCGCATGAGAGTGCCACCCGACCCGCCGGTGGCATCAGTCTCTGAGGTCACACTGCATGTCGGTGACGACCGAGACGAGGCTGACAGCGAAGCGATCCGCAGCCGACGACTGCCGGACTGACTGGGTTGGGGCTACTCGTCTGACGTGGTCTCGACGACTTCGAAGCTCCGTTCGCCGAGTTCGTCCTCCTCGAAGACGAACACCCGGCCGTCCGTCACGTCGAAATCCACCTCGACTTCCGTTCGCATCTGGTGGTCACGGACAGTGACGCCAGGAAACAGTTCGTCCTCGTCGCCGTCGTCGAGGATGACCCGCCCGACGCCGGTGTCTTCGAGGATGTCGTCGTGCGTCCGGAGGTCGTTGACGTAGACGAGGATGCCCGAGGTTTCCGTCTGGTCGGTTATCAGGACGTGGGTGTCTTTGCCGGGGGCTGTCCGGACGCTCTGTTCGACCGCCGTGGGGACGCCGTGATAGAAGGCCTGCCGGCCGTCGAGATACTCCACGACGACGCCGTCCTCGGTCAGTTCGACCGAGACGGTGTCCGGCGCGATGTCCGAACGGTTGCTCATACCACTCGTTCCGGCGGCGCGCTCAAAAGTGGCGCGTTGTGTGTCTGGAGTTGGAGACACGTTCGTGAGCGAAGGGCGCAGCGAGTCACAGGGCCCAGCGACAGGGGGCTTTCTGGCTGTTGGAACCGACATTCGCACACAGGAACACAACAACATCTCACTTCCACAGGGGTATCGCAGTTAGTAAATAGGTCCGCACGGGAGTACAGGTCGATGGAAGGGAAGGCAGCAGCGCCCGCAGCGGGGACGGTCCTCAACGCGCTTGCGACCGGCCGCGGCGCGGCGTTTGCCATCGACGAGTACACGACAGCCACCGTATCGCTCTCGACCGAGACCGACGGTGTCACCGGCGAGGTTACCGGCGCTCCGGACGCCGACACGCGGCTCATCGAACGGTGCGTCGAGTACGTCATCGACGCTCACGGCGGGCCACAGAACGTGGGCGTCCCAGCGGTTTCCGGTGGGACGGTCCGCACCGAGAGTGAAGTCCCCATGGCTTCGGGGCTAAAGAGTTCCAGCGCGGCCGCAAACGCGACCGTGATGGCGACGCTCGACGCGCTCGACGCGACCGAGCGAATGAGCCGCGAGGACATGGCCCGCCTCGGCGTCATGGCCGCCCGCGACGTGGGCGTCACCGTCACCGGTGCGTTCGACGACGCCTCGGCGTCGATGCTGGGCGGCGTCACCGTCACAGACAACGAGGATGACGCCCTCCTCGCCCGCGATGAAATCGACTGGGATGTCCTTGTCTGGACGCCGCCAGAACAGTCGTTCAGCGCCGACGCGGACGTTGAGCGATGTCGCCAGATTGCGCCGATGGCTCGCCTCGTGGAGGACCTTGCCCTCGATGGCGAGTTCCAGCGTGCGATGACGGTCAACGGGCTTGCCTTTTCGGCCGCGCTGGATTTCGAAACAGATCCAGTACTCGATGCGCTCCAGCACGTCGAAGGTGTCTCGCTGTCCGGGACTGGACCATCGTTTACTGCCGTCGGCGAGCGAGCGGCACTCGAAGCCGTACAGGACGCCTGGGACGAGCGACCAGGCAAGACGTGGCTGACGACAACACAAACCGAGGGAACACAGACAGTATGAGTTCGAATTCGAATTCGAGCCACGAAGACATGTCGCTGGACGAACTGCGCGACGAAATCCGGAACATCGACCGCGAGATCGTTGAGAAAATCGCACAGCGAACCTACGTGGCCGACACCATTGCGCAGGTCAAAGACGAGAAAGGGCTGCCGACCACCGACGAACAGCAGGAGCAAGCCGTCATGGACCGTGCCGGCGACAACGCGGAGCAGTTCGACGTCGACGCAAACCTCGTGAAAGCGATCTTCCGACTGCTTATCGAGCTGAACAAGGTCGAGCAGCGGGAGAATCGGTAGGCGAGCTCGGCTGTTTCAGGCCACCTATTGCAGTTTGGTAACTGATTCTTCTTCCGGCAGCTGTTCTTTCGTTCCTCGATCGGTGAACGAGAACACAGTTCCATAATCACCTCGGTCACTGAATCGGAGCGTGACCGTGCGGCTACTGACGAAATATTCGTGGGTATCCGCTCAGGAGTCTGTCTATTGGCGAGAATCGCTACCCGGTCGATGCGTCATCGTCGATTTCAAAACGCATTACTGGACGTCATTCGTGCAATTGGCGGCGTTGGTTAGTCAGGGAGACGGTATCTCAGCCCACGTCCGAGGACACTCAGGGCCTTGAAGACCCAGTGCGGGGGACTGACTGCATAGACGTCCTCCTCGTGTTCTGTCGTCAGCATCGCTAACAGTACGACGTCTTTGAAGCCCTCCGGAGGCAATGACACCCCTCGCTCCGTGACGAGCCGATGGAACCTCCGAAAGAACTCCTCGTGCTGTAGCGCGGGCCTATGGACATTGATGACCTCGACTGGAGTCTTGTTCCTGAATGTATGCGGCGTCCCTGGCGGGACGGTGTGTTCCTCACCAGCTGAGACGTCCATCCATTCCCCGTCCACGTACACTTCCAGCACACCGGAGAGCACTTCATAGTGCTCTTCGGCATGAGGGTGGGTGTGGACGAACGGGCCGTCCTCGGGCACGGATTCGATCTCCCACCGCATTTCCAACAGCTCACCGTCCGTGTCCTCCGTCGATTTGGTGATTTCCCAGCGGCCAGGGAAACCGTCAAAATCGAGAACGCTGTCGTGCTTGCTGCGATCTATCGCCGTCATGGAGTAACTTCCATTATACGTCCTCGCTGCTCGGGGACAGTTCGTTTGTCGTTGTCATTAGTTCCCTCCATTGGGTCCATTCCGCCGTTTCGATATCACCTTCGCACCTCCACGTGACGGACGCCACGTTGTCGGATCGTGCGCTGATACGCACAGCTAGTGCTAACGTCGATGTCGAACATATATGTTAGGAGAACAATATTTCTCTTGCTGGACCGAGAAATATCCGGGTCACGAGAGAACGACGTCGGACCGGGGCTTCCGGTCGAACTCGACGACGTTCATCTCGTCGTCCAGCGTGAGAGAGAACACCGCCGGTTCGACCTCGATACAAAGCGATACGCGGAGAGGCTCCGTCGAGACGTTGGTCTCGACGCTGTTCTGTAGCAGTTCGATGGCGTCGTTGATCGCAGGTGATTCGATGTCCATCTCTGAATTGTCGGTCAGTTCGGTCGCCAGGACGAGACCAGTCGCAAACATCTCGACCGGTAACCGCTTGGCGAACCCGCAGGTGCTACACCGCATCTCTGCCCAGACCGGAAACGGCGTTCCACAGGTGTCGCAGGGCTGCCCCCCATCGCTTTCGTGCACGTCACAGACCGTCACCGACGACGAGATCGGCCCTGCACACTCACGACAGATGCCGTACATTAGATAGGTTATATCCAGAGCACACCGATAGAGTCCAGCTGCAAGTGCTTGCTCAGAGTTGCGGGCCGTCAGTCCTGCTGCCGGGTAGTTCGTGAAGAAGAGCGTCCCAACCGGCGCCTGGTCGCCGAACAACCCATCACACTCGGTACAACCGACTCGCAGCCATTGATCCTCGTAGGTGGCCGCAACGGTTGCCCCGCATAACGGGCAATTCTCGTTGAGTTCCCGAAAGAAGTTGAGGCTCTCCGCTCCGGAAACGGCTATCACCGTTCTGGCGATCTGCTTCCCCGCACTGCTCAACCGGTAGCCGTCATCAGTTCGTCGGACGAAGTGAGGAGCGAGTTCCGAGAGGTGGTAGTTGAACCTCCCGTTATCGTCGACGTCAACCTTGTTTTGCAACTCGGAATATGACACCATTTCGACGGCATCAGAGCCGTCGTCGTATTCGTAGGCGGCACCTGCCCGCCAGAGAACACGGATGACCTCTAACCGGATTTCGTTCCCTAGAATGGCGAAGGCCTCGTCCGGGGAAAGCCCGTCCAGTTCGAGATCGGGAGTGAACCGAGTGTGGGTCATGCTACTCACACACATTTCTGGCTCCTTAAACGTACCTCCAAGCCGTCCGCGGGAAGCCGAGAACGTTGCAAGATACTCGCCGGGTATCCAGCACTACCGCGTCAATATCTTCCCGACTGGTGGTTTCGACAGGGCTTCACCACCGGTGGCGAACGCTCATTCATATACGCCCTCTTATAAGTACTCTATCACTTGTTTTCGGTGTCCTGAGACCTCCAGAATGGAATTATTCCATTGGATTATGGCACGGGTTTCAGCTACCTGAACAAGGTCGAGCAGCGAGATTTCCAATAGCCGTTCGGACTAATACTGCCAGAGACGGTTGATCCGTGATTCAATATCGGGATACGCTGCGTGGAGAGCGTCGACATTGGTTTCCCCGCCGATGTTGATTACGTGGACTTCACCCCGGCGGCCGTCGTACACATCCTGGAAATCGTAGACGACGCCGACGATGTCGACGTCCTCGGGAATGTCGTCGCTGTCACGGAGGAACTCGACCTGCCTGTCAACATTGTACTCCACGAGGCGATTTATCGCTCCAGCCCGGTCGACAGCGTCCGGCAGGGCGTCGACGCCCGGTTCCAACTGCTCTCGGAGGAGTCCGAGACAGTGATCGATGCCGGCGGGTTCGTCGAGACCCTCGGTGAGATCGTCGTAAGTGGCCGTGACAGCGCCACAGCCGGTGTGGCCGATGACAATGGCCATCTCCGTCCCGGTGTGTGCGATGGGGTACAGCAGATCGCCAGAGACAACCGACCCCTCGGCCGCTCGCTGCATCACCCGGTTCCCGATGTTGCTACACGTGAAGAGATGACCTGGCTCGTCGTTTCCCCACATCTGGTCCTGAAGGACGCGTGAGTCGGAACAACAGACCGTGACAGCATCGGGCGCTTGCGAGTTCTGGACGCTGTCGAACTGGTCCTGAAACTGCGCCGCGTGCTCGGCGTTGTCATCGAGTAATTTCCGTAAGAGAGGACTCATGTCCAACCAGACACCCGCCGCAAAGTAAATGTATTGGGCTGTGAATATTATTCTGTCTTGGTAAGAGCCTGTCCGAAAAACATTCATCGACGACGAGGGATTACGTTATCTAGCCTGA
>JBDGPY010000005.1:0-5403 GCA_042219425.1 Haloarcula sp.
CACGCGGGACGCGCAGTGATACGTCGGCCGATACCTCGGTCGGGGGAGTCGCCTGTAGCGACATAACGCCGACGGCCGGGGTCGAACCGGACCCGGAGGGCACTCGCCGGATGAGTCACGTCGGTCGGGGACTGCGCGGGTGGTGGCGGAGGCGTGCGTCCGGTCGGAGTGGGACCGGGGCAGGATTCCCACACCCAGGCGATGGGGAACCCGACGGCTGGACAGCCTGCATCTGTATGACACTGTACTCTTGGGAGGAGCGGCGAGACGCCGACAGACCATACTGCCAGGTGCATGCACTGTCATCTGGGGCCGGCCGAGCGCGGCGGAAAGCCACACCGCTTGACAGTGAGACGAGCCAGGTCGTCGCCGCAGTGCGGCGTCCGTGAGTGGGACGCCGGTCCCACGGCGGCGAAACCGCCTATGCTGCGACGAATACCATCTTCACCTGACGGGTGTCCGCGGCGGCCCGTCCCCCAATAATGGGTAGATACTCGACCGTAGCGTCGAGGCTACGTTCGATGGCCGACCGCCCGCTGTACAGCCAGCGAGCGAACGACGTAGGCGCGGGAACGGGAATTGCGTAGGTCATAGGTCACCACGTCGGTGAATGCGACGTAGGTAAACCCAGAATCGGTGACATATTAAGTCTGTTTCATGTGTGGTACCAAATATCAAACAGTGGCGATGGCCGATAACACGGTGTCAGTCAGTCGCTGTCGGCTGCTGGTGCGGTGTCTGGTCCTCGGTATCCCGCTCCCCGAGCGACGCAGCCCCCGCCAGCGTCCGAGTAGAGTTCCCGACAACGAGCAGGCTACTGGCAGTCATCGCCAGGGCCGCAAACAGCGGGTTCAACACGCCGAGTAGCGCCAGCGGGAGCGCAACGGCGTTGTAGCAGAACGCCCACGCGAGGTTCTGCCGGACCCGAGAGCGAGTCGCGGCTGTTACTGTGAACACGTCCGGGACGGCGCACAGGTCGTCCAGCGTCACGACCGCGTCGGCCGCGTCGGCAGCCAGTGACGTGCCCGATGCCATGGCGATGCCAACGTCGGCAACCGCGAGCGCCGGGGCGTCGTTGCTCCCGTCGCCGACCATCGCGACGGTCCCGCGGGACTGCAGTCGTTCGACGACTTCGGCTTTCGCTTCGGGCGGCACCCCGGCGAACACCTCGTCGACACCATCGTGGCGCTCAAACGGGGTGGCGGCCTCAGGGCGGTCGCCAGTAATGACGACGACATCGCGGTCGCGAGCAAGCGTCGAGACGACTTCCTCCCAGTTCGGGCGGAGCCTGTCACCCGCGATGAGAACGTCTTGTGCAACACCGTCCCAGCCGACAAGCGCCGGGACTCGTCCGTTCGCAGCCGCTCGTTCACACCGGTCACGGAGTTCTGCGGGCGTTTCGAGACCGAGGGTGTCGAACAGGGCCGGCGTCCCGACAGCGACGCGCTCCCCGTCGACCACCGCGCTGACGCCCTGACCGGGGTGTTGTTCGAACTCGGTGACCGTGGCGTCAGGAACCGAGACAGCATCTGTCACTGCCTCTGCGACCGGGTGCTCCGCGAACTGCTCGACTGCGGCGGCTCGGACCATCGCCGGTTCAGTAGCTCGCTCTAATAGCTCCATCTCGCCGGTCGTCAGCGTGCCCGTCTTGTCGAACGCGACCACGTCCACGTCGGTCGCTGCCTCGAACACCGAGTCGCCGGTGACGACGGTCCCGCCGTCCAGTGCCCGACGGATTCCGGCCGCGGTCGCCAGCGGCGTCGCCAGCCCCAGCGCGCAGGGACAGGAGACAACCAGCACCGCTAGCCCGGTCAGCATTGCATCGGTTGGGGTCGCACCCGCCAGCAGGTGCACGCCGGTTGCGAGGAACGAGAGGAACACCACCAGCGGGACGAACACGGCGGCGATGCGGTCTACCAGCCGCTGGACGCCACCACGAGTGCTCTGAACCTCCCAGAGCAGGTTCGTGAGCCGGTCGACGGTACTCTCGGCGTCAGGACCGACGCGGACGACGACGCCACCCTGCGTGACCAGCGAGCCACCGATGACCTCGTCGCCCTCGGTTTTCCGAACAGCCAGTGACTCACCAGTGACCAGCGACTCGTCGACCGCAGCAGTCCCCTCAACGACAGTTCCATCGACGGGAAGGCGTTCGCCGGAGCGGACGACAACGTCATCGCCAGCCGTGAGGTCCTCGATGTCGACTTCCTCGTCACCGTCGTCTGTCCGACGTCGGGCGCTGTCGGCCCGCTGGGTCGTGAACTCGGTGAGTTTGTCCAGCGCACCCCGCCGGACCCGGTCCTGATAGTAGTCGCCGACCGAGACAGCCATGACGATGACCGTCGCCACGTCGAAGTACACCTCCGTGTGTCCCAGGATGACAGCGACGACGCTGTACAGGAAGGCAGTCCCGGCGGCCATCGCCACCAGCAGATCCATGTTCGGGCGGCCGGCGCGCAAACTGACGTAGGCCCCACGAAGCAGCGGCCAGCCGGTGTACCCGACGACGACGCCGGTCATAACGGCCATGTTCCACAGCAGATAGTCCCCCGCCTGCCCAGCCGGATCGAATAACAGCAGCGTCGGGTCGACACCGAGGTAGGCAGGGTAGAGAAAGAGGATGTACCACAGCATCGTCATCATCCCGAAGAAGCCGCCGACGATGAGACGACCCTCCAGTTCATACTCGTCGTCTGTCTCCGTGGTCTGCAGGCTGGCATCGTAGCCGGTTCCGGCGACCACGTCCGCGAGGGATGCCTCTGAAAGAGTGTCGGGGTCGTACGTAACCTTCATCGTCCCCGTCGGATAGCTGGCGGCCGCAGCAGTGACACCGGGGTGGTCAGTAGTCCGTGCTTCGAGGAACGTCTCACAGGTCGCGCAGTGCATTCCATCGACGGAGAGAAAGGCCGTCTCGCCGTCAGTGTCCCCTGGGTCAGGCCCAGTGTCGGCTGCGTCGCAGGCCTGCGTCGCGGGGTTGTCAAGCGTCCGCGCGACTTCCAGACAGCCGCGACAGCAGTACGTCCCCTCGACTGTGTCGGCGGTAACTGGGGCATCAACTGGCAGATCACAGAGTGTGCAATGGGTCATGTCCAGGGCATCGGCAGGGGCGGTTTCGGGAGTGCGATACCGAACGCTGCCAGCCCGTTCGAGAGCGGGACGAGCGCAAGCGCAACGAAAACGACACCGAGCGCGCGGTGGAGTGTGGCGCGCCGTGCCGGCGATAGCGAGCCGAAGGCAGTCCCGTACGCGAACACCAGTGGGAAGGTCCCGAGACCGAGTGCGGCCAGCGAGAGCCCGCCAGTGACTGCGGATCCCGAGGCAAACGCGTACAGGAACGCCGGATAGAGGAGCGGACAGGGGAGTAGCCCGTGCATCGCGCCCAGCGCGACGATGCCAGGGCCGTCAACCCACTGGTCGACGCGGGCGACGAGCGCCGCGGAGAGTCGCTGGAACAGGTCGCCGACCAGCGGGACGGCCCGGGCCATATCGACGGCTCTGCCACGCGAGAGGTAGCCAAGGCCGACGGAAACGATAGCGAGTCCGACACAGATACCGACGATTCCTCGAACAGCGGTCCCAAGGCGAGCCAGTCCGGCCACGTCGTACAGGAGGCGACCGGCCGCGCCGAGTACCGTCCCCACGAGCGTGTAGCTCACCGTTCGACCAGCGTTAAACAGCGCGTGCTGGCGTATTTCGCGGCCGGACACTGGACCGCCGTCGTCCAGTCTGTCAGCGTAGGTGGTTACCAGCGGCCCACACATACCGAGACAGTGGACGCTTCCGATGAGTCCCAGCCCGACGAACGCCGCGAGCCCGGCTGTTTCACCGGGAGCCAGCCCCACTGTCCCGAGTTGCATCTCAGACAGTGCTCGACTCTGACGGTTTGGTCATCCAGAACAGGCTGGCGGCGATGATAACGACGCTGATGAGCGAGAGCGCGACGATGGACCGCCCGGTTCCCTGCATGTAGTACGCCACCGGTGCGAGCCCGAGCAGCGCCAGCAGCGTGACGATCCGAGGGCTTGATGCAGACATACGCATCCGTAGGTTAGAGGTGTTATAAAAAGCAATGGGCCGTTCCTGCCCGATGAAAACACGGTTGGGGCTTTTTTGAGTGGTCCGCAGTCCACACAGGTATGGTATGGTACGAAAGCCGAAACGATCCGACACCGGATTCACACTGCCTCGTGGGGGTGCGAGGATGGCGCTGAGTCGGCGACAGTTCGTCGGTGCCGCCGCCGGGACCGCAACGCTGGCCGCGACTGGGACGGCGACAGCACAGGAGGAACCGGACTACAACGGCTGGTTCGACAATGTCTCGAACTACGACGGCACCGTCGACCAGCGAGGACAGGAAACCGTCACAATCTCCGTCGGCACACAGGGCAACAACGGCGCGTTCGCCTTCGATCCGCCGGCCGTGATGGTCAGTCCGGGAACAAAAGTCGTCTGGGAATGGACTGGCGAAGGTGGCGGCCACAACGTCGTCTCAGACGGTGACGGTCCGCTTGACTCCGGTAGTCCGGTCAGCGAGGCCGGAGCCACCTACAGCCACATCTTCGAAACGGAAGGGATATTCAAGTACGTCTGTACACCCCACAAGTCGCTGGGAATGAAAGGGGCGGTTGTCGTCCGACCCGGCGGCAGTGGCGGTGGCTCCGGGAGCGGAGAACAGCAAGGACCACCGAAGAATCCGGATTACGGTGGCTGGTTCGACAACGTCTCGAACTACGACGGCACCACGGTTGACAAAACTGGCTCCGACAGCGTCGAGATCTCCGTCGGCGCACAGGGCAACAACGGCGCGTTCGCCTTTGACCCGCCGGCGGTCCGGGTCACACCCGGTACTGAGGTAACCTGGGCCTGGACCGGTGAGGGGGGCGGCCACAACGTCGTCTCAGACGGTGACGGGCCGCTGGATTCGGGTGACCCCGTCAGCGAGGGTGGCACTACCTACAGTCATACCTTCGAGGAGATGGGCGTGTATAAATACGTCTGTACACCCCACAAGTCGCTGGGCATGAAAGGGGCCGTTGTGGTTGGTGGCCCACTCGATGGCGGTAGTGCCGGCGGCGGCGACGGTCAGAGGGGCAGTATCGAACTGTCAGGCCCGCAGTGGCTGCTCTCCGGGTCGGTACTGCTGGCGTTCTTCTCACCCCTGTTGTTCGCAGCCGCGATGCGACGCCGGCAGAACGGGCAACCGCCCGAAACCAGTGGTGAGCTACAGCGAGCGACCGGGCCGGAGCCAGTAGAAGAGGCTGCCGAGACGGAGCCGGCTGTCGAACTTGGCCACGACGAGTACGACCCGAAGGGAACGGCGGCGCTGGTCGCGTTCTACTTCGTGCTCATCGCCCTGCTGTGGGTGTTCATGTACTTCGTCGAGTTCCTCGGCCGCGTCACGGT
>JBDGPY010000105.1:0-5373 GCA_042219425.1 Haloarcula sp.
TCGACTAGATGGTGTGTTGCGTCGCTGTCGGCGGATGTTTTTTGGACAGGCTCTAAAGCGGGATCGGAAGGCAGATAGCTGAGCGAGACACGTACAATGAGGCAGTGATTTACTCGCTCTCACAGATGAGAGCACATCAACTTTATAGCGAATGATCCAAGGTCCATCAATGCTCAGACTCGCCGTCGCCACGAATGCCGAGACCTTCGAGCGGATGCAGTCGCCGCTCGCGGCACAGGACATCGAGGTAGGCCACGTCAAGACGGACGAGCGAACCCTCCCACTGGATGAGAACCCCTTCGATGACTACGACGTGGGTTTCGTCTACCCCTCCAGAATCATGGAGGGAGCAGTCGCCGATGCGATGCTCGACGTCCCGTGGGTCAACGACCGCGAGGCCATCCTGCGCTCCCGAAACAAGGCCGACGTGCTCGCACGCCTCGGACAAGCGGATATCCCCGTTCCCGAAACGGTCGTCGTGTCGAATCCGGCGAGCGACGCCGAGTTGACGGCGGCGTTTGAACAGTTCGACCCACCGGTTGTGGTGAAACCGAACTCGACGACCCGCGGCGTGGGCGTGACGACGGCCCACGATCTGGACTCGTTTCTCGGCATCGTCGACTACCTCGACCTTGTCCACGACTACCGCGCAGTTGGCGACCAGTCGTTTCTCGTCCAGGAGTACATCGCCGATGCCGTCGACTACCGCGTGATGGTTGTCGACGGTGAGTACGTCGGCGCGGTCGAGCGACGCCTCACCGAATCAAGCCGCGAGCGAGGTCGATGGAAGCACAACGTCCACCGCGGAGCCGAGGCCGACGGTCTCGATCTCCCAGCGGACCTACGCGAGTTAGCCGAGCGCACAGCCGACGCGCTTGACATCCCGTACCTGGGTGTCGATCTGCTGGTGACCGGCGACCGCGCGGTCGTCAACGAGACGAACGCCCGGCCGACAATCGATTCGGCGACGAAATATGAAGACGGGTTCTGGGACGATCTCGCAGCGTTAATACGGAGAACGGCGGACCGTTGACCACCCCCCAGGCCAGGCTGAAGCCATGGCTTTCGCCTCGCTACCGCTGTAAAGAGAGCACGGAGACGGGGTGCTACAGCTCGATGTCCGCGGAGTCCTCCTCTCGGTCGAAGGTAACTTCGAGGATTCCGTTGTTGTACGTCGCGGCGGCGGAGTGCTCGTCAACGCGGGACGGGAGTGTCAGCCGCTCGTGGTACCCTCGCTGCGGGCTTTCAGCGTTGATCGTGAGCACGGTGCCGTCGCACTTGAGGTCGATTTCGTCCTTGTCGACGCCAGGAACGTCAGCGACGACCCGAACCTCTGCCTCCGTTTCGTGAATGTCGACATGGAGGTCAGCTCCACTGCCGCCGGTGTCGCGGTCGATATGTACGTCGCCTTCGGTCCCCATCATCTCGTCCATCATCCGTTCTATCTCGCGGAAGAACTCGTCAAACGGGTCGTCACTGTCATCGCGTCTCATTCCTGTGTGTCAGTACGTTCGTCCGTTTCAAAAGCCTTCTGACGAGCCCAGCAGCTACGCCGGCCCCAGGAATTATTCATGCTTACTCAGTCATAAACAAACACGATTTACAACAAATCCGAAAACATTTTACGCTGACCGACTACTTTTCTAGTCACCAATGAGTGATCCAGTTCGTGTCGGTCTCAACGGCTTCGGCCGTATCGGCCGCAATGTATTCCGCGCATCGTTAGACAACGACGCCGTCGACATCGTCGGTATCAACGACGTGATGGACGATAGCGAAATCGACTACTTCGCCCAGTACGACAGCGTCATGGGTGAGCTTGAAGGAGCTAGCGTCGACGACGGCGTCCTCACAGTCGAGGGTACCGACTTCGAGGCGGGCGTCTTCCACGAGACTGACCCGGCAGAGCTACCCTGGGACGACCTCGACGTCGACGTAGCGTTCGAGGCGACGGGTATCTTCCGGACAAAAGACGACGCGAGTCAACACCTCAATGCAGGTGCTGACAAGGTCCTCATCTCCGCGCCGCCGAAGGGCGACAAGCCGGTCAAGCAGATCGTCTACGGCGTCAACCACGACGAGTACGACGGTGAGGACGTCGTCTCGAACGCCTCCTGTACGACCAACTCCATCACGCCGGTTGCGAAGGTCCTCGATGAGGAGTTCGGTATCAACGCCGGACAGCTGACGACCGTCCACGCCTACACCGGCTCCCAGAACCTGATGGATGGCCCGAACGGCAAGCCTCGCCGCCGCCGCGCGGCCGCCGAGAACATCATCCCGACCTCGACCGGTGCTGCACAGGCAACTACCGAGGTCCTGCCCCAGCTTGAAGGGAAGCTCGACGGGATGGCCATCCGCGTCCCAGTCCCGAACGGCTCCATCACCGAGTTTGTCGTCGACCTCGACGAGGACGTCACCGATGGCGACGTCAACGCCGCGTTCGAGGACGCCGCATCCGGTGAACTCGAAGGTGTACTGGGCGTCACGAGCGAGGATGTCGTCTCCTCGGACATCACGGGCGACCCGTACTCCTCGCAGGTTGACCTGCAGTCGACAAACGTCGTCTCCGGAATGACGAAGATCCTTACCTGGTACGACAACGAGTACGGCTTCTCGAACCGGATGCTCGACATGGCCGAGTACATCACCGAGTGACATCCTCCCCGTCGTGAGCGACGGAATTCGCTCGCTGAAAGAAGGTAGATAGCTGGAGCATCGCAGTTTCGCACAGTCGACCAACCGACAGAGGGAAGCCTCCGACTGTCGCAAAGTTTATAATCATTGTTTGTCAATTTTGCAGTGCGCACGGAGAGGTAGACAGTTAGATATACAGGCTGGCTCTCTGTGTGTTATCGCTGTCAGCCCGAAGCCTGTCATCCTGTGCCCTGGTGATAGGCGAGAAGCGGACGACAGCCATCCCACCCCACTCCCCCCCTTTTGCAACAGGCCGCGCCACCGTTGAACCGATTGTACGGTGACAACGCAATCCGTGTAGTTCCATTTCAGCAGGGCAGATACGCCGGGTCAGTACCCCGACAGAGACAGACTCGGAAACCGTTAAGCGGCCAGCAGGTGTCCTCCTGAGTGATGACTTTCCAGACGCTCGACGACCTCGACGACGGACAGCGCGTCCTCGTCCGGCTCGACCTCAACTCACCGGTCGAAGACGGCGACGTACAGGACAACCGACGGTTCGGCCGCCACGCAGAGACAGTCAGTGAACTCGTCGACCGCGGGTTCGAGGTCGCGGTGCTGGCTCACCAGGGCCGCCCGGGCCGGGACGACTTCGTCTCGCTGGAACAGCACGCCGACATCCTCGCGGACCACATCGGCCACGAGGTCGACTTCGTCGACGAGACCTACGGGCCACAGGCGATTCACGATATCGCCGACCTCGGTTCAGGGGACGTGCTCGTGCTAGAGAACACGCGGATGTGTGACGACGAGTTGCCCGAAGAAGACCCCGAGGTGAAGGCCCAGTCGGAGTTCGTCCAGACCCTGAAAGACGAGTTCGATGCGTACATCAACGACGCCTACTCCGCGGCCCACCGCTCACACGCCTCGCTCGTCGGCTTCCCGCTGGTGATGGATGCCTACGCCGGCCGCGTGATGGAGACCGAGTACAAGGCCAACACCGCCATCGCCGAGAAAGAGTTCGATGGGCGGGTGACGATGGTTGTCGGCGGGACGAAAGCGACCGACGTCATCGACGTGATGACCCACCTCGATGAGAAGGTCGATGACTTCCTGCTGGGCGGCATCGCCGGGGAGCTGTTCTTGCGGGCCGCGGACTTCCCGGTCGGCTATGACATCGACGACGCGAACCTCTACGATGAACAGTGGGAGCAAAACAGCGAGAAAATCGAGACGATGCTCGACGAGCACCGGGACCAGATAACACTGGCCGTCGATCTGGCCTACGAGGACGACGACGGCGACCGCGCCGAGCAGGCTGTCGACGACATCGAGGAAAAGTCCGTCTCCTACCTTGACGTGGGTAGCGAGACGGTCATGGAGTACTCGCCGATCATCCGTGACTCTGAAGCAGTCTTCGTGAAAGGGGCGCTCGGGATGTTCGAAGACGAGCGGTTCTCGGTTGGGACCGCAGGCGTGCTGGAGGCCATTGCTGACACTGACTGCTTCTCGGTCGTCGGCGGTGGCGACACCTCGCGAGCCATCGAGATGTACGGGATGAGCGAAGACGAGTTCGACCACGTCTCTATTGCCGGCGGGGCCTACATCCGGGCGCTCACCGGCGCGGAACTCGTCGGCGTCGAAGTCCTCCAGCGCTAACTTCGGTCTTTCGTCTCCGCGTGTCGCAGGTCCCAGTCCTCAACCGCTTCATCGGGGACGGTGACGAGTCGGCGAGTCTCCGCCGGGTTCGTTCGGGCGTGACGGACAGACCAGTCGTACTCGGAGTCGTCCTGTGAGTGACCCGTCTCTGTCATGTAACTCGATACCACCTGCCCCGATAAATTCTTTCCGGAGTGGTTTGTAATTATATACTCGTGTTCGAGTATATTTTGAACCGGCGGGAAGCAAAGCGCTTTCCGCCAGCCGTTACGAACCCATAGTATGTTCACCGGAATCGTCGAGGCAACCGGCGAGGTGCAGGCAGTCGTGGACGACGAGGGCGGCCGCCGGGTGCGAATCGGCGCGCCGTTCGAGGGGCTCGACCACGGACAGTCCATCAGCGTCAGCGGCGTTTGCCTCACTGTCGAAAAGGCGGTCGACGGGGAGTGGTTTGAGGTGTTCCTGGCCCACGAGACGCTCTCCCGGACATTCCTCGATGAACTCGGCGGCGGTGACGCGGTCAATCTGGAACGGGCGATGTCCGTCGACGGGCGGTTTGACGGCCACATCGTTCAGGGACACGTCGACACCACGGCCGAGATTGTCGCTATCGAGACAGAAGGCGAGGACTGGACGTTCACGTTCTCGCTTCCGGACGCCAACCGCGACTACCTCGTCGAGAAGGGGTCGATAACGGTCGACGGCATCAGCCTGACCGTCGCCGACCGCCGCCCCGACGAGTTCGACGTGGCTATCATCCCGACGACGTACGCGGAGACGACGCTCTCGGAAAAGTCGGTCGGCGACCCGGTCCACCTCGAAGTTGATGTGATTGCGAAGTACGTCGAACAACTGGTCTGAGCGGCGTCAGGGGTCGAACTCGGTCTGTTCGGGATTCGGGGTGGTCTCGTCCCGGCCGTCATGAGCCCGGTTGTACGCCTGCCGGTAGGCGTCGATTTTCTTCAATAGCAGCAGGCCGAAAACGGTGTCATAGACGATGACGAACGCGAAGAACGCGATGAGAAAGTCGACGTTGTACACTGTCGCCAGAATCGCCGTCACCGGCGCTGACAGCGT
>JBDGPY010000072.1:0-5083 GCA_042219425.1 Haloarcula sp.
GGCGACCCCAAGCCGTACCCGTTCATCGAGGACGCGACGGTCCCGCCCGCCGAACTCGCCGCGTACGTCGACAAGTTCGAAGACGTGCTCGCTGACCACGACACCTCAGCCGCGTACTTCGCCCATGCTGGCTCAGGAACACTCCACATCCGTCCCATCCTCAACCTGAAAGAGGAGTCAGGCATCGAGGACATGCACTCCATCACCGACGACGTGACTGATCTCGTCCTCGAACATCACGGGTCGTTCTCCGGTGAACACGGCGACGGCATGGCCCGCACAGAGTTCAATCCCAAGATGTACGGCGAATCCCTCTGGCACGCCTTCAAGCGGGTCAAGACAGTTTTCGATCCCCAGTGGTGGCTGCATCCGGGCAACGTCGTCTACCGCGAGAGTCCGGACGACATCGGTCCCGACGCCGAACGGGGCGTCAGCGCAGATATGCGCGAGAACCTCCGGTACGGCCCCGACTACCAGTCACTGGAACCACAGACGACACTCGACTTCGAAGATGAGGGTGGCTTCTCGCATCTCGTCGAACTGTGTAATGGCTGTGGGACCTGCCGACAGACCGACGAGAATGTCATGTGTCCCACGTACCGGGCCTCAAAGGAAGAGGTCCAGACCACGCGCGGCCGGGCGAATCTCCTCCGGTCAGCTATCAGCGGCGACCTGGACGAAGACGAGATTCACTCCAAGCGCTTCCAGGAGGAAGTACTCGATCTCTGTGTTGGCTGCAAAGGCTGCAAGAGCGACTGCCCGACCGGCGTCGACATGGCGAAACTCAAGACCGAGCTGAAACATCAGCACCATCAAGAAGAGGGCGCTAGCCTTCGGGAGCGTCTGTTCGCCAACATCGACACTGCCACAAAGGTCGGGTCGGCGCTGGCTCCGATTTCGAACTGGGCGACCGACCTCCCAGGGGCACGGATTGTTATGCAGAAGTTGTTCGGCATTGAGCCGGAGCGCGAACTGCCGCCCTTCCGCCGGGAGACGCTCCGAGACTGGTTCGACACCCGCGGCGGTTCGGCCGTCTCCCGGGTCGATGCCGACCGGAAGGTCCTGCTGTTCCCGGATACCTACACGAACCACTCATTCCCAGCCGCCGGGAAGGCTGCGGTCAAGACCCTCGAAGCAGCAGACATCCACGTCACCATCCCTGATGACACCGCACCGTCCGGACGTGCGGCGTTTTCTACCGGCATGCTAGACCTGGCTCGCGACCGAGCAGAAACGAACACAGGACTGCTTGCCGACCACGTCGCGGATGGCTGGGACATCGTGTTCATCGAGCCGTCCGACGCCGTGATGTTCCAGGACGAGTACCGCGACCTGCTGGACGGACCCGAGGTGTCGCAAGTGGCCGACAGCGCCTACGGCGTCCTGGAGTACGTCGACACCTACCGGCTCGACGACGCGCTCCCGGTCGAGGACCGCTCAATCGGGTCCGCCGGCTCGGTCAGTTATCACGGCCACTGCAACCAGAAGGGGACCAACAAGGACCACCACGCCGTCGGCGTCATGCGCCGCATCGGCTACGAGGTTGACCCGCTGGATTCGACGTGCTGTGGTATGGCCGGGAGCTTCGGGTACCACGACGAGCACTACGACCTCTCGAAAACTATCGGCCGCCTGCTGTTCGACAAAGTTGAAGAGAGCGACGGTGAGCGCGTCGTCGCACCGGGAGGGTCGTGTCGCTCACAGCTCTCCGAACGTGACGGTGCCGACCAGACCCCACCCCATCCCATCGAGGTAGTCGCGGAGCGTCTGTAGAGCTCCGTTCCAGTAGACCTTTTTCGCCTGCCACCCAAGGCTGCGCTATGAGACTTTCACGAATGCAGACCCCCGAGGGCATAGTCAGCGGCCGTTACGCGGACGGTGTCGTCACCGCAGACGACGGCGAGTACATCGTCGGCCGCGACGGCAGACTAACCTACCCCTGTTCGCCGTCAGCGCTGTACTGCGTCGGTCGGAATTTCGCCGAGACACTGGACCAGATGGACTACGAGCGCCCGGCAGAGCCGGACTTCTTCATCAAACCTCCCGCGGCGCTCATCGGACCGGAACAGCCAATTCGGTATCCCGACTGGATCGACGAACTCACCTACGCGGGCGAACTCGTCGCTATCATCGACGAGCGCTGTCGGGACGTTGCTGCCGAGGCAGTCCCGGACGTGGTCCGCGGCTACACGATCATGAATGACGTCGACGCGCTCGACCAGCAGAGTCGCACTGCTCGCAAGGCCTTCGACACGTCCGGCCCGCTCGGTCCATGGATCGAGACGGACCTCGACCCCAGCGGAATCGACATGGAGACCGTCATCAACGGGGAAACGCGCCAGTCGGCGAACACGGAGTTGATGCTGTTCGACCCGTACGAGATTGTCTCGTATCTTTCCCGTCGATTCACGCTCCGGCCGGGCGACGCTATCGCGTTCGGGAGCCCGGCGAACCCCGGCACTGTCGAGCCCGGCGACACAATCGAAATAACGTACGACGGTGTGGGCACACTGCAAAACAGCGTTGTCGACGCCAGCGAGTGAGGGATATATCGGTTCATGTCTACTACTCGATTTTCTGTAGCTAGCTTTCGTCAATCTGTCCCTATCAATAGATATTTGTTTATATTACACACATATAAGTGTATATATGGGTTTTAACTCTCTGAATTGCTTAATTTGGCTGTGAATAAGGTAGATGTATGGGTACAGATCTGGTTTCGAGATATGCGCTGTACAGCTAGCGACGGCCCCAAACGAGGATCGCTGCTGGTTCGGCTTGACTGTCTCAAGGTTGTATCCGCCAAGGTCGGTCAGTGCCGTTCGGAGAGCGAACTCGTCGTCTGGGGCGACCAGTGGGAATTTCGCCTTGGCTGTCGAACCGCTTGTGAGGTGTTCGCGTACGTTTTCCCAAGTTCATCGACGACAAGCGGGTCAATATCGTCGACCGGAAGCGTCGCCATCTCGTCATAGGCGCGCTCTCGTAGCGCTGGCTCGCGGGCATGAACGGACCCGCTGGAACCGCCTCAACGTGCGCTGTCTCCTCGTGGAAGTTCTCGATCCGGGCAAGTCCGCCAACCAGCGGTAGTATCGACTCGGTGACCAGCAGCGCGGCTTCGAGCGTCTCGACGTAGCCGGCTTCGATAGCCGTCGAGTGGAACGCCTTCGCGCCGCGTTGCGTGTCCAGCCCGACGACACTCATCTTCGGCAGACCGCTCTCGATGCGTCCGCTGTGATTGGTGGGGGGCTTCACGCGGTTCAAGACGATGGATGCCGCGACTGCCGACGGCGACAGCGACGGTAGCGTCGGACTCCAGCCTGTCGAACTCGAGGCGGGCGAGTTCGGCCTGGGTCGTCAACAGCATCGGTCGACGGCTCGTACCTGACGGGGCGAACGCCGGGAGCGGCTCTGGTTCGATGAGGTGCCCCACATCAGTGCGGTAGTCTATACACGAGTACTGTGAGTGCGCTATACAAAAACCGCAGCCACGACGACGGGCGAGAGCCGGTGTCGCAGTCGGACGGGGCAGTTTACTCGAACGCCGAGATGCCGGTCAGGTCGTGGCCGAGAATGAGCGAGTGGATGTCGTGTGTGCCCTCGTAGGTGTACACCGTTTCGAGGTTCGTCAGGTGACGCATCGGGGAGTAGTCGGCCGTAATGCCGTTCCCGCCGAGCATCTCGCGGGCCACGCGGGACTGCTCGCGGGCCATCCGCGCGTTGTTGCGCTTGGCCATCGACACCTGTTCCGGGCGGAGGTCACCCCGTTCCTTCAGTGTCGCCAGCCGATGAGCGAGCAGTTGCCCCAGCGAGATCTGGGTCGCCATCTCCGCGAGCTTATCCTGCTGAAGCTGGTAGCCGGCGATGGGTTTGCCGAACTGCTCGCGGTTGGTAGCGTACTCGAGAGCGGTCTCGAAGCAGTCCATCGCGGCCCCGACGGTGCCCCAGGCGATGCCGTAGCGGGCCTGGGTGAGACAGGACAGCGGTCCCTTCATTCCCTCGACACCGGGAAGGACGTTCTCATCGGGGACACGGGCGTTCTGCAGACTGATCTCGCCGGTGATCGACGCCCGCAAGGAGAGCTTCTCGTCGATCTTGTTGGTCGTGACACCGTCGCGGTCAGTCTCGACGAGGAAACCCCGGACGGGATCGCCATCGGCGGACTGGTCTTTCGCCCAGACCACTGCGAGATCGCTAATCGGCGCGTTTGTGATCCAGGTCTTCGACCCGTTCAGAACGTAGCCGTCGGCGTCACGTTCAGCCGTCGTCTCCATCGCCGAGGGGTTCGATCCGTGTTCGGGCTCCGTCAGCCCGAAACAGCCCACCCGCTCTCCGGTCCCGAGCGCCGGCAGCCATTCTTCTTTCTGGGCGTCACTTCCGTAGGCGTGAATCGGGTACATGACGAGTGCCCCCTGCACACTGGCCATCGACCGCAGGCCGCTGTCGCCCGCCTCCAGTTCCTGCATCAGAAGGCCATACGCCGTCTCGCTGAGTCCTGGCAGGCCGTAGCCGTCGAGGTTCGGCGCGTAGAATCCCAGTTCACCCATCTCAGTGATGAGATCCATGGGGAATGTCCCGTCAATCCAGTGCTGTCCCACATCGGGCTTGATCTCAGTGTCGACGAACTCGCGAGCCGTGTCACGAACCATCCGCTCTTCCTCGCTGAGGTCGTCCTCAAGACCGAGGTAATCGATCATACAGGATCTGTGGTTGGAACTCAATTAAGCGTTTGCCTGGTGTCAAAGCGAGAACAGTCCGTGACGCCGTCGCCTGGTTGGTATGTCTCACCCTAATAGTCAGACAGCATAGAACCAGCTGTACATTGACGGCGAATGGTGTGACGTAGCGGATTCCGGCCCGACCCCAGTAACCAATTCAGGACGAACCTAACGCCCAATTCGGTAGCATGAAAAGCTCCAGCATCGGCCAGTACAACGGCGAGTCGCTCATGGACGAACCGACCAAGACCAAGTAGATATCCGTCCAGCACACGGAACGCGACTACCAGCTGCTATAAGCGGCTATCCGGACTCGGGGCCGCTGTTGACAGGCCACCGCCGTCGTAGGTTGTGGGTGAATTCCGTCG
>JBDGPY010000070.1:0-5056 GCA_042219425.1 Haloarcula sp.
GCTTCGCCCGCTCGCGGTCGGGCCTGCTGGAGTTCCTCGAACAGACGCTGTACGCCAGCCAGACCGACGACAGCGGCCAGCTCGAACGGGTCGTCGACGACGTGCTCACCTACCTCCAGCGCAACGACTTTCTGGAAATCGAGGGCGGTGAGCTGGACGCCACCTCGCTGGGCCACACCGTCTCGCGGCTCTATCTGGACCCGATGAGCGCCGCCGAAATCGTCGACGGCCTCCGGGACTGGGAGCGGGGCGCCAGCGACAGCACGTCGGCGAGCGGGTCGCCGGCCGACTCGCCTGCGGAACCACCGGCAGACAGCGGTTTTACTACTGCAAGCGAACTCGCCGAGGACGCCGACGGGGCCGACGGAGACGAGGACACCGATCCAGACGACATCTCCGCGCTGGGCCTGTACCACCTCGTCTCGCGCACGCCGGACATGTACCAGCTGTACCTCCGCTCGGGCGACCGCGAGGAGTACGAGATGGAACTGTTCGAACGGGAGGCGGAACTGCTCGGCCCTACGCCGTCGGAGTTCGAGGAGGGCCGCTTCGAGGACTGGCTCTCGGCGCTGAAGACTGCCCGCCTGCTCGAAGACTGGGCGACGGAGGTCGACGAGGCGACCATCACGGAGCGCTACGGCGTCGGTCCGGGTGACATCCGCGGGAAAGTCGAAACCGCCCAGTGGCTGCTAGGGGCCGCTGAATCGCTGGCCAGCGAGGTCGATCTGGACGCCGCGCGGGCCATCAGCGAGGCCCGCATCCGCGTCGAACACGGCGTCCGGGAGGAGCTGGTCGACCTGGCCGGCGTCCGCGGCGTCGGCCGCAAGCGCGCCCGGCGGCTGTTCCAGGCTGGCATCACCGACCGCGCACAACTCCGGGACGCCGACAAAGCCGTCGTGCTGGCGGCGCTCCGAGGCCGCCGGAAGACGGCCGAGAACGTGCTGGAGAACGCCGGCCACCGGGACCCGTCCATGGAGGGCGTCGAGCCCGCACCCGACGTATCCGTCGACCTCGACGACGGTGCAGACGGGGACACACACGCTGGATCGACGGCCAACGACGACCAGTCCAGTCTGGGTGATTTCTGATGCGGGTCGTCGAGGGCACTGCCGATATCGACGACGTGGGGGCGTTCGTGGAGGCACTCAGTGCAATCGGTGACCGCCACGGTGTCACGGTACAGGCGTTCGACGCCCGCTACGTCGTGGACCGCGCCCATCTCGAACTGGCTGTCGAACTCGCGACTCGTGCCCACGACCGGGGCGACGCCATTGCTGAGGATTTCGGCGTCGAGATACTGCTGTACGCGGCCGGCCGCCGCCAGATCAACCGTGCACTGGCGATGGGCGTCAGCGAGGGGGCCTGCCCCGTGGTCGTGGTCGTCGTCGACCACGAACGGAGAGGCTTTCGCGGAGAACGTACCGAACAGAGCGGCATCGAGGCCGCCGCGGACGACGTTCGCGAGCAGCTTACGGCTGCGTCCACACTGGGCGAGTACGATGCGGACCGTGTCCGGTCGTTCTTCGACGTGACCGACACTGAACTGGCCGCGACAGCAGGGGACCTCTCAGATGCAGTCCGGGAGCGCGTCGCGTTGCTCCCGGTCGAAAAGTAGCGATAGTATTTTTGACGACTGGTATGTTATGTTCACACATGGGCCCACAGCGGACGGCACGGCAGCGGGCCAGCGAACGTGCCCGCCGGGTCGAAGCGTCGGTCGACCGCACCACCGGCGGGGCCGCGTATCCGGTCCGCGTGGAGGAACTGGCAGACGAATACGGCAGCGCCGACCCGCCCGCCGAGGACCTCTCGGCCGCGCTCGCGGGCAACACCGACGGTGAGTTCGACTCGCCGACGGAGGTCCGGGCGGCAGTTCAGCAGGTGACACCACAGCACCGCGGTTATACTGTGGCAACGTTCGACGAGCGCGAGCAGTCGTGACCGCGCTGGAGACGCCGCTGCAGATCGGTGGCGTCGAGGTTCCCAACCGACTGTACCGCGCACCGGTACTGGAGTGTGCGGGCAACGGCGCGGCCGCAGTCGATACGCTTATCGACGAACTCGGACCGACGGCAGCCTCCGGTGTCGGCCTCCTCTTCCAAGGGGCGAGCATCGTCACCGACCGTGGCGGCTGTGCCGCGCCGAACATGACGCGGGTCCACGACCCGGCCTTCGTCGAGCGACTCGAACGGCTCACCGGGACGATCCATGACCACGGTGGTCGCATCTTCCTCCAACTGGCCCACGGCGGCCTCCGGAGCATGGCAACGTGGCACGCCGAATACCGCGAGGCCAACCCGGACCAGCGCCAGCTCGCCGTCAGCCGCCCGCCCTGGCAACTCCGGACGCTTGACCGGCTTGGCCTGATTTCGCTGCAGCCGGATGTGCTCTCGACGGCCGAAGTGTGGGACATAGCCGAGCAGTTCGGGCGATGCGCCGGCTACGCCGTCGACGCGGGCTATGACGGCATCCACCTCTCGGCAGCGAACATGAGCCTGATCCAGCAGTTCCTCTCGCCGTTCTACAACCGCAGGGACGACCAGTTCCGGGACGGCGTTCGGTTCCTCGAAGCAATTCACGACGCCGTTCGAGAACACGCTGGCGACGTGCCGTTGGTCACGAAGGTCCCAGCTGAGTCCGCTGCGCCGGGTTTCGTTCGACGGCATCTCTCCCGGAGGGACGGCGTGGCTATTGCGACGCGAGCGGCGGCCATTGGCTACGACGGGCTCATTCCGGTCGAAGTGTCACCGTTCTGGGACATGAGCATCGTCCGCGGCGCGTTCCCGGACCGGGCTTGGGACGCCAGCGACCTGCAAGACGACTACGCGGCGGTTTTCGGCGGCCGACTACGAGCCCGCGCTGTCCGGCTGCTCAACCAGCTGCAGGCCCGGCGTTTCGGCCGCGACCCGGGCTGGAACGCCGACTTCTGTCGGGCGGTCCGCGAGCGCGTGGACGTGCCGGTCCTGCTGGAGGGCGGACTGCGGACGCGTGCCGACTGCGACCGGTATCTCGGCGCGACTGGGGCTGCGCCCGCTGCCGATGCGGTCGGGATGGCTCGCCCGTTCTACGCTGAACCGCGACTCGGCGCACGCCTGCTCGATGGCGCGGACGCGCTGTGTGAGAGCTGCAACAACTGCACCATCCCGCAGGTCACCGGCGAACCGGGCCGCTGTCGGACACCGGCTATCGTCCGCGAACAGGCCCGACTCCGGCGCGAGGGTGCGTACGAGCGACCCGAGTGACTGATTTCAGACACTCCCTTATGATAACTGAGCGGATACAAAGGCTCATACGCGCTCGGTTCCGAACGAACGCCGATGACGACAGGGATTTCGTCCGAACGCGTCGAGCTGTCCGTCGACGGCGAGGACGTCGATATTCACTACCGGACTGGCGGCGAGGGGCCGCCGATGGTGTTCCTTCACGGTATCGGGCTAGACGCTGCGACCGTCTCGTGGCGACACGCACTGCCCGCACTCGCGCCGGAGCGAACGGTGTACGCGCTCGATTTGCCGGGCCACGGCGACAGCGACAAGCCCGACCGCGCGTACACGACCGACTACTACCAGGAGACTGTGGCCGAGTTTATCGACGCGCTCGGCATCGAGGAACCCGCGATGGCCGGGCTTTCGATGGGCGGCGCAATCGCGCTCGGCCACGCGCTCGATGGCGGTCCGGTCGAGCGGCTGGTGCTGGTCGGCAGCTACGGGCTGGGTTCCGACGCCTACTGGCGAACGGCAGCCAGTAGCGTCTTGCAGACACCGATACTCGGCAATATGCTGTGGCAGGGCGTCGGTTCATCCCAGCCGGCGATCCGGAACAGTCTCCGAAGCATGGGTCCCGGCGAGCCACCCCAGCAACTGGTCGAGGATGTCGACAGCGCCGTCGACCGGCAGACGGTCCGGGCGATGCGGCGCTGGCAGCGCAGCGAGTTCCAGTGGTGTGGCTTCCGGACTGACTACTCCGACCGGTTAGCGGAAATAGACGTGCCGACGATGTTGATTCACGGCGCCGCCGACCCACTGCTCCCCCGTCGGTGGTCAGAGCAGGCTGCTGGGACGGTTACTGACAGTACGCTGAAGATCTTCGAGAACTGCGGGCACTGTCCGCCGCGGGAACATCCCGACCGTTTCAACCGGGCCGTTCGAGCGTTCTGCTGAGCTATTCCGGAAGGTCGTCAATAAGGACGACCGCTTCGCCGTCGATGACCACTTCGTCGTCTGCGAGGACCCGCGTGGTTAGCCGGTACTGCTCGTCGCCGAGATCCTCGACGATCTCACACTCGGCGGTGAGGCGGTCGCCAATACGGACCGGATTGTGAAACTCCAGATCCTGTGAGAGGTAGATCGTCAGCCCCGGCAGCCGTGCCAGCGCTGCGCTGATGAGGCTTCCGACGAGCGTCCCGTGGGCGATACGGCCGCGGAAGCGCGTCTGCTCTGCGAACTCGTCGTCCAGATGGAGCGGGTTCGTGTCGCCGCTCGCGGCGGCGAACTGCTGCACGTCGTGTTCCGAGATGGTTTTCGTGAAATCGACGTGGTCGCCGACGCCGAGGCGGCCCGGGTGGTCCTCGGAGATCGAGACGTGCCATTCTGGTAGGTCTTCGTCCGGCTCGATACGGTCTGCGGGCGTTACGCCGTTCTCATCTTCTTGCTGGACGCCAAACGCGGCGAACGCTGCCCGGTTAGCTGCGACGACGCTGTTGAACACATGTGACGATGTTTCTGTCCATGTGTCTAACAGCGGGTTTCGTGGCGATTCAGAACTCATCTGTTGCGGTAATTTATCGGTCGGAGTATTAAACCTTGGTGTTGGTTTCGCTTCAGCTGTCGGTAAACGCCGTCTAACGGGCGTCAGACGCACATTTGGGGTTGTAGTTATCCGTGCTGCAGAGCGTAGCACGCCCCTCGACGCCTCTGAACCGCTAATACCATTCTCTGCCATTCAATGGTATTCAATGGGTTTCAGCGGAAGTTTTATATTGTTGAGGAGAGTACATATAGATGACCGATGGCCGACGAGGATGATGGCCTGATGTGGCCTCCGATGTTCAAGGGGA
>JBDGPY010000048.1:0-4974 GCA_042219425.1 Haloarcula sp.
GTATCAGACAGTCTGTCCCGCGGACGCTCGCGCTCCAGAGTGCGCTGCTTGGCACGCTGGCGTTGGTGCTCCCAATGTACGGTCTGTATCCGGAGAGCGCCGCGTCGTTCCTCCCGGCAATCGACCCCGCCGTCGCTTCGCCCAAGGTGTTGTTTCTCGGCCTGTTTGGTGGCGGACTACAGCTGTTCGGCACGACACTCCTCGTCGGGTCAGTTCTCTACCGGCTACGGTTCGCGCCGCTGACGGAAGCACAGGCACACGCGGCGCTTAACGCCGAAGACTTCGCGCGGTACGTCGGCCTCGGCGGCGACGCGGTGTCGGCGTACGTCGCCACGATGGGGCAGAACCCGTTCACCGGCTCCGGACTCGGCGCGTCGATTACCACCGTCTCGCTGCTCGCTTTCGCCGCCAGCGTCACGGTCTTCTACGTCTCTCGTTATTTCCACGTTCGCCTCGCGCTGTTCCGTCGTGACGGTGACTGAGCAGCCGTTTCCGAGTGAAACACTGCTATCGGAACGACATAGACGAGTCGCTGGCGACGTTTTGCGTCTGCGAAGAAGGGTTCTCGGTCCCGTCAGTTGGCCGCGGTATCGTTGATGCCCGATTGTATCAGGTACCACGAGATAGGACCGAAGACGACGAACAACACAAACAGGATCACACCGCTCTGGTCGGTGACGGCTTCGGCTGCGTTCGAGATCTGCCAGAAGCCAATAATGTTGATGACCGGAATGATTGTCAGGATAGGAGATACGTTTTGGTCTGTCCCTGCATCGAGCTGTCTGGCGGTCGTATACGACCAGTACAGGCCATAGAGGCCGGCCGTGAAAATGAACAGTACTACCTGAATCCCGAGCGAGCCTTCTTCGAACGCTGACGCGTCGGTTACCTGCGCTGTTGCTGACATACAATCAGCTATTCTCCCGTATCTGGTAAAAAAGTACACTCCGATTGGACTAGCTTTTTACATGACAGAGAGATCATTTCCCACTAGTGACGGTTTTCTGTCAGATGGCAGGCGGTAAAGCTGGACGCACCAAACGGTCACGCACCAGCAGACGATAGCGGTGGCAGCAAGCTGCCACATGCACGGCTGTTTTCAGACGAGCTGACGTACGATGCTGTCATGGTCACAAACGAGAGTGAGACGTTCGATATCGGCGGGGAGCAGACTGTCCATCGGCTCGGGTTCGGCGCGATGCGGCTCACCGGCGACGGGATCATTGGCGAGCCGGACGACGAGGACGATGCCCGCGAAGTACTCAGACGAGCGGTCGAACTCGGTGTCGACTTCATCGACACCGCCGACTCCTACGGGCCGGGCGTCTCCGAGCGGCTCATCGGGGAGGCTCTCGACACGGAGCGAGATGACGTCGTAATCGCAACAAAAGGCGGCCTGCTGCGAAACACCGACGCCGACTGGCTGGCTCACGGCGATCCGGATTACCTGCGCAACGCACAGCTCTGCTCGCGGGACCGGCTGCAGATGGACCCAATCGACCTGTACCAACTCCATCGACCGGATCCGGATACACCGTTCGAGGACTCGGTACACACTCTCGCAGAAATGAAAGACGACGGATTGATTCGACACGTTGGGCTCTCGAACGTCTCCGTCGAGCAACTTGACCGCGCCCGCGACATCGTCGACATTGCGACGGTCCAGAACCAGTACAACATCACGAACCGCGATGAGGAGGACGTGCTGGAGGCGTGCGAGGACGCCGGGATCGGCTTCATCCCATGGTTCCCACTGGGTGCCGGCGACCTCGGTGGCGTCGATGATATCGACGAGATCGCACAGCACCACGACGCGACGCCGTACCAGATTGCGCTGGCGTGGCTCCTCCAGCATTCGGACGTGACGCTGCCGATTCCAGGAACCAGCAGCCTCGAACATCTCGAACAGAACGTCGCCGCCTCCGCCATCAGCCTCACCGACGACGACATGGCGCGACTGTCATGATCGGGGCCGGTCCTGCCGCTGACCACGATTCTTTTGGTCCCTAGTTGAGTACTCCGGGTATGACCACTGTGACACTTGGTCCCTCAGGGACCTACTCCCACCGCGCTGCACAGGCAGTCACGGACGACGAGGTCTCTTTTTCCGAGTCGGTGACCGCCATCGTCGAGGCCGTCGCCAACGGCGAGGCCGACCGCGGTGTCGTCCCGGTCGAAAACAGCATCGAAGGGTCGGTGACCGAGTCGCTCGACGCCTTCGCGGAGTACGATATCGCCGTCGTCAGGGAGATCATCACGCCGATTCGCCACGCCCTGCTGGCACAGGAGGACTCGTTCTCGCTCGTCGCCAGCCACGCCCAGGCGCTGGCACAGTGTCGCGGCTGGCTCGATGACCACTATCCCGGCGTCGACGTGGAGGCCGTCGCATCGACGGCCCGGGGCGTCGAGCGGGCCCGTCAAGATGCAAGTGTCGCAGCCATCGGCCACCCCGAGAACGCGACCAACGGAACCGAGCTAGAGGTACTCGCCAAAGATATCCAGGACCAGTCGTCGAACGCTACCCGCTTCGTCGTCGTCGCCCCGAAGAGCGAACGCGCCGAGGCCGGCGGGAAGACCTCGTTCATCGTCTATCCCAACGTCGACTACCCCGGACTCCTGCTGGAACTGCTTGAACCCTTCGCCGACCGCGACATCAACCTCACCCGCGTCGAGTCCCGTCCCAGCGGCGAGCGACTGGGCGACTACGTCTTCCACATCGACATCTCGGCCGGGCTCTACGAGACGCGCACGCAGGACGCACTGTCTGATATCGAGGACATCGCCGAGAAGGGGTGGGTCCGGCGACTGGGATCATACGACTCCGAAACGGTTGTCAACTGACCGCGTTCCGCCGACGGTTCTAGGCTTAAGTCCCGGGCGCGCATACCACCAGATATGCCAGCAGACCGCGACCCGTTTTCGGAGATAGAGCGCGCGTTCGATATGCTGGGCGACCAGTTCGGCGTCGATCTCGGGTCCATCCCGGTCGACGTCATCGACGAGGGCGACACGTTCGTCGTCCGCGCGGACCTTCCCGGCTACGACAGTGAAGACATCGATGTCCAACTCGTTGAAGAGCAGAAACTCACACTCAGTGCATCGGCGAGCCAGGAGAACGAGACGACCGACGGACACTACATCCAGCGCGAGCGCCGCGAGCAGTCAGTGAGCCGAACCGTGGGGCTCCCCGAAGCGGTCAACGAGGAAGAGACCAGCGCGAGCTACGAGGACGGCGTCCTCACGGTTCGGCTGGCGAAAGTGGGCCGTCACGAGGAGGACGAGGGGACAGACATCCCCGTGAACTGACGATGGTGCTCAAACCCGGTACAGACGTACCGTCGATCAGAGCCCTGAATCAACACGGCGAACCTGTCCAGCCGGAGTTCGGGCATCCGACAGTGCTGTACTTCTATCCACAGGACGAGACACCCGGTTGCACGACTGAGGCGACACAGTTCGATGCCCACGCGGAGCGGTTCGGCGCCGGTGTCAGGGTGTATGGCGTCTCGACCGACGTCGTAGAGTGCCACCGTGTGTTCGCTGACGCGAACGATATCTCCTTCGACCTGCTGGCGGACCCGGATGCGAAGCTCTGTGACGCGTTTGACGTGCCGCTTGTCGACGGGCGGAGCCAGCGGACAACGTACATTATCGCGCAAGGTCGTGTCGTTGGCGTCTACGAGCGCGTCGCACCGGACGGCCACGCGGCGAGCGTCTTCGACGATCTCGTTGACACCGGGCTGGTCGCGGCAGACTAGGCGCGGTCGGCCGCGGGCTACTCCTCGATGTCGATAGCAGGACGGCCAGGCCCGGCCTTGCTGACGAGGTCTTCATCCGCCTCATCGGGACCATGGATGACGACGTCGGCACCGAACTCGCGTTCGACGAGCCACGCAGCCCGTTCAAGCGATTCCTGTTCGCGCTTGGGGGGCAGTTGCTCGTCAAGCAACTGTACCTGGCCGGCGATCTCCTTGGCGAAGTCGGCCGCTGCCTCGCCGTGTTCGCGGAGTTCCTCGTCCTGCATCACTGTCCCGACAACGTTGCCGTCGGCGTTCCGGGCGAGATCGAGAACGCGGTGCTTCCACTCTGGAGCGACCGCGAGCGTGATCGTCTCGGGATCTTCGATACCAACCGTGTCGATGATATCACGGATGTCTTCGCGGGTGTTCTCGACGAGTCGGCGTTCGATCTCGTAGTCGGCCGGGGACTCTGCCGCCGGCCACTCGGCTTCTGCGATAAGGCCGTCGTGGCCCAGTACATCCCACATCTCCTCGGCGGCGTGGGGGGCAACCGGAGCGAGCAGTTTCGCCGCGGTCGCGAGGCCGCGCTCGAAGGTGTCGGCGTCGGGAGCCGTCGCCTCCTGGTAGCGGCGCAGCAGGGACACCAGTTCTCGCACTGCCTGCAGCGCGTGATTGAACCGGAAGTCCTCGAACTCGGCCGTCGCGTTGGCGGCGGTGGCGTCGATCTCGCGGGCGACGTACGCCGCGATTTCGTCCGCGGCACCGGTCTCAATGTCGCCGTCGGCGTACTCTTCGACCAGCGTGTACACGTTCTGGAGGAAGCTGTGGGCCGACTGGACGCCTTCGGGGCTCCAGGCGAACTCCTTCTCGGGCTGGGCGGCCTCCATGATGAACAGCCGCGCCGTATCCGCGCCGTACTCCTCGATGATGCGCTGCGGGGAGACACCGTTGCCCAGGCTTTTGGACATCTTGTTTCCGTCCTCTCCCAGCACCATCCCCTGGTTCGTGAGGTTAGTGAAGGGCTCACGGACGCCGTCGACCATGTCGAGGTCGTCGAGCACCTTTGTGAAGAAGCGGGCATACAGCAGGTGCATGACGGCGTGTTCGATGCCGCCGACGTACTGATCGACCGGCATCCAGTCGCTCGCTCGCTCGGTGTCGAACGGCGCGTCGTCCATTTCCGGCGAGGTGTACCGCAGGAAGTACCACGAGGAGTCGACGAACGTGTCCATCG
>JBDGPY010000016.1:0-4610 GCA_042219425.1 Haloarcula sp.
GTGGCAGACAGATAAGCACAGTCAGAGAACTGCCAACATGGCTGTCACAGCCTGTGCCGATGAAAAAATGATGGTTTCAGCGATATCCAGGTACCGCACTGGGTGGATTTAGTTGTTGGATATCTGTGTTGAGTCCAGTTCGGAGACCGATGCGCCATTACCGCCTGCTGCGGACCCGGAACCGCCGTTGCCCGGGGGTGAGGTACCGGGACCCGACTGTGAGGAATCCTTCGGCTGCGGCGCGTCTTCGGGGGATTTCTCACCAGACACGAGGAAGTCGAGTATGTTCCCGACGAGTTGCTCGTTGTCGGCCCGGTAGAGGAACTCCTGGGTGAAGACGCTCGTGTCCCCGACAGCGACGACGTTACCCGAGCGCGCGACGACGCCGTGGGTGTCCTGTCGCCGTGTCTGTGAGAGCGTGGTTTGCTCCGTCGCGGTGACGACAGTATCACCACCGGTGACCGGCACAGCGGCGTTGAAGACCGTCCGATCAACGCCCGCAGTGAGCGGCGAATCGCTCGCCGGCGTCGCGTAGACGCTCCGGTAGTTGGTGTCGTACTCGTGCATGTTGTACAGGTAGCCGTTGCCGTACGAGAACCCGTACTGACTTGCCAGCGGTGTCATCGGTTTGGTCACGCTGTCGGAGGTGACGCGGCCGAAAAGCCCCAACCCAGCGGGCCTTGCCTGCGATGGCTCGTTCAGCAAGAGGATGCGACCGCCGGCGTCACTGAACGCTTCGAGGCCATTCTGTTGACTCTCAGTATATCGCTTCTCCGCGCCGAGGACAATGAAGGCGTCAGCCGAACGGAGCGACGCGTTCATCGGCTGTCCACCCCTGCGCTCGCCGACGTGGTATCGTACCGTCGCACCGTTTTCGGTCAGCGTCGACACCAGTGGCGTGAGCGCTTCACGGTCGATACTTCCCGCGTGGGCCACGTCAATAACCACGACCGTGTCGGAGCCATTGGCGGACATCGAGAGGTCACCGCTCTCTTCGGCTGCGGTCGCGACGGCCTCGTTGCTGTTGAACGATTCGGCGTTCAGTTGGGCCACGTCAGGAGTTGATTGGCTGTTGGCCCCAATCGCCGTGGTTCCGACGGCTACCGCGAGGACAAGCACAACGGCGAAAAATCCTGCGCGGGCTAGAGTGTTAGTTATTGACATATCAGACATCTCCCTGTGCAGTGCTGTTGTAGACGACTTCTTGGTTCTCCGGCGTGCCGTATATCATGAGGAAGTGGACCGAGTCGACGCCACGGAACGTGAATGGCGCGTCTTCAGCGGCGGCAGTGGTTTCTCCGCTGGCTCCGTCGGACCCACCGAGCAGGAACAGCCCCCGTGGGTTAGCGGGGTCGTGGTACACGACCTGATACTCCGAGAGATCAGCGGCCTCGGCCGCGCCAGCTATCGCGGCTTCAAGACCACCGATTTCGTCTGCGTACCCGGTCTGGACCGCGCGACCACCGGAGTAGGCGGACGCCTCGGCGACGGTTTCCCGGGATACTTCGAGCCTGTCACCGCGTTCGGTCATGACTGCGCCGACGAAAGACCGTTTCATCGATTCGATGGTTGCGTAGTACTCGTCCCGCGTCATGCCGCGGTGGGCTTTGTCGGGCCCGGTCGTGGCGGCGGGACTCAGCCCATCGCTCGGAGCAGTCCCGATAACGCCGACGTGACCGACGATACTGCCCGGCGTCACGTAGATTCGGTCACTCGGGACCGCGGTGTAGTACGCACCGGAGGCAGCGTACTGGTCGACACTCGTGTACACCGGTTTCTCCGCTGAGAGCCGCTTGACGGCCAAGTACATCGACTCGCTGGAGGAGGCACCACCACCAGGGCTCGACACCCGCAGGACGACCGCCTTCACCGACTCGTTGCTGCGGAGTTCGCGGAGTTGCTGTATCGTGTCCTGTGCGCTGGAACTGGTAATCGTTTCGTCGATATTCACTACAGCGACGTACTGTTCCTCTTCCTCTGCAACGGACGCCGCGTACGGTACGACGGCGGCACCGACAAGGATAGCGATGACCGCGAGTACCGTATACGACTGGAGGGCAGTAGCGACCCGTCTGTCGATTGGGTTGTTCATGGGACCACATAGACTGTCTGACACGTCTCCGTAATAAAAGCACAGTTCGAGATGCAGGCTCAGAAGTCGCCGGGGTGCAAAGACATGAGAAGCTTCCTTAGTATCGACCCGTAATCGGCACGTATGGATCAACGCAAACCGCCAGCCACGGAGGAGGGCTGGTACGCGCTGCACGACTGCCGGCGCATCGACTGGGATGCCTGGCGGGAGGCCCCCCAGCGAGTCCGCGACCGTGCGCTCTCTGAGGGTATCGGTTTCCTCGACGCGTACGAAGCCGTCGAAGACGCCGAAGAGGGCCAGACAGCGGTGTACACTGTCATGGGACACAAGGCCGACATCATGATTCTGCACCTGCGGCCGACGATGGGTGATCTCGACGCCGCCGAGCGTCACTTCGAGCAGACGGAGTTCGCCGCGTTCACCGAGCGAGAGTTCTCCTACGTTTCCGTGACGGAGGCCTCTGGCTACACGGAGAAGTCCCGCGAGTACTTCGAGGGCGAAGTCGACGACGACTCGGGCCTGGCCCAGTATATCCAAGCGCGGCTCCACCCCGACCTGCCCGACGAGGAGTTCGTCTGCTTCTACCCAATGAGCAAGCGCCGCCAGCCCGACCAGAACTGGTACGACACCTCCTTCGAGGAGCGGGCGGCCCACATCAAGCGCCACGGCGACATCGGCCGCAGCTACGGCAGCGACGTGAACCAGATGATCGCCGGCTCCATCGGCTTCGACGACTGGGAGTGGGGTATCACACTCTGGTCCGAGGACATGCGCCATATCAAGGAGCTGCTGACTGAGATGCGCTTTGACCCCTCGACATCGCAGTTCGCCGAGTTCGGCCCGTTCTACGTCGGTCGGAAATTCGACCCGGCGGACCTGCCGGCTGTCCTCGCTGGCCAGCGAGTCCCGACTGGCGACGAACCAGTCCCAGAAACACCAGACGCAACCGCGGGACACGCCGGGAGCGAGCCAGCGGCAGGGCACGATCATGCCACTTCGGGGACAGGCACGAGCCACCCACCCGGAAACGCTAGCAGCGTGTCGCCGGAAGACGGCGCAGCGGGCAGCCACGCTGGTGGTGACACCGATAGCCACGGGAGCGTCCACCCGGGAAGCGCCAGCGAGGGCGACCACCCACACACAGAGGAGGCGTCCGACGATAGTGACGACGACCACCCGAGCGGGTCAGGCGGCGGTCGCCCCGACGTGTCCGCCGACTTCGAGGAGATTGACGACGCCGCCCAGCGGGTCGGCCGACTGGGACTGGTCGAAGGAGAGGCGTACGACGCCGGGGACTACGCACTGGTCTTTCACTCCGCTGCAGACGCGGAAGACATCGTCGACGACGTGTCCGAACTCGGCGAGAGCTTCGACCACTACGACCGTCACGTCGAGACCACCGTGCGCGCAGATAGCGGGCAGACCTACGTCGTCAGTATCTGGACAGCGAAAGACGCCGCCGAGACAGCAGCGGGCTTCCTGAAAGATATTGATGGGGTCGAAGAGCAATTAGGCGGTCCCCTCGGCACGGGTGACGAGAGCGACGACGATCCACAGGCCGCCGAATCCTCACAGTCGGTTCGGGAGACGCTCGAAGCGGAGGGGGTCTACGCCGGCCAGCCACATGGCGAGGACATCTACGCACTCGTTGTGTACTCGGAGAGCGACGCTGAGACGCTCGACAGCGACGTCGAGGACCTCCGGAACGCGTTCGACCGATACGACACTCACGTCCGGACGACGGTGTACAGCGATAGCGACGCCGAGATCTCCGCCGTCGCATCGTTGTGGGACACCGAGGACGCCGCCGAGACCGCTAGCGAGCACCTGCACGGCCTCCCTGGCGTCGTCGGCCGCCACGGCGAGGGTGACGGGTTCGGGACGATGGGGATGTTCTACACGGTCAAGCCCGAGTATCACGAGGATTTCGTCGAGAAGTTCGACGTCGTCGGTGAGATGCTCGAAGAGATGGACGGCCACCGCGAGACGTCACTACTGTTCAACCACGACGACGAGAACGACATGTTCATCGCAAGCCAGTGGGACGCAAAGGAGGACGCAATGGCGTTCTTCCGCTCGGACGCCTTCTCCGAGACAGTCGACTGGGGCCGGGACGTGCTAGACGGCCGACCGCGGCACGTGTTCCTCGCGTAGCTGTCTCCGGGCCGACCGCGATATTCTCACCGCCCGGCGACGAACCGCAATCGCCGGTAGTCGACGGTCCACGTCTCGGTCTCGGCATCGTACAGGTCCGGTCGCAGGCGCTCCTCAATCCCGTCAAGAATGGTCTCGCGGTCGTGTTCGGCAACGGGCGTCAGCACCGCGTCGCCGAACATCCCGACCCACTCGCGCAGGCCATCTGTACCGCCCTCAAGCGTGGTCGGCCGGTCGAACAGCCACGCCGCGGTGACTTCCAGACCGTGTGCTTCGAGCCGTGACGTATACTCGCCGAGACGTGGGAAGTACCACGGGTTCTCGGTTTCATAGCCCCGGTCGGCGAGTTCGGCCCGGACAGCTG
>JBDGPY010000077.1:0-4551 GCA_042219425.1 Haloarcula sp.
GAACTTTTAAATCCCGCAAACACAAGTTAACAATTGCCATGATAGACAGGCTTGAAAAGGAAGTTGACATGCTGGAGCGCCACTTGCAGGTGCTTCGCATGGTTATCGAGAACGAGCCTATCGGTATCGTGAAGATGTCGAACGAGACCGGCTACCCGCATCACAAGGTGCGCTACTCGCTACGCGTTCTCGAAGAAGAGAACCTCATCGAGCCCTCCAGCCAGGGTGCAATTACCACTGAGCAAACGGGCGAGTTTGTCGACGACCTCGACGAAAAGGTCGACGAGATCATCGACAAGCTCGAAGGCATGAAAATCGAAGACGCCGCCGAGATCGAAGGCTAAGTTCCTCCGTTCACTCAGAGTTCCGGAACTGCCAGGTGGAACTCCTGGTTTCTCGCTTCTAACAGACAGAGGTGAAAGCCTTCTTTGCGCGAAAGGTTCACGAAGCTCTTCCGCTTGTCCCGGTTGAACAGGCCACTAGATGTCGCCTCTTTCGCTGTTTCGAGCGCACCGGGCTGGAAGAAGCTGCTCGTGACGAGGAACGCCGAGGCGAAGGCGTCGGAGGCGTTCCCGACCCGCTCTGCGTTCCGGACGAGGTCCGACATCTGTTCCTCAGTGGCCGGCTCGCGGGAGTCATTGATGTTGGCGACCACCAGCGGGTTCCCCATTCGGTCCCGGACGACCACGTCGAACCGCTCCTGTGAGCGGTTCTTCTTCCCGTCCTCCGTGTAGGTCACCGTCACGCTTCCGTTCAGCTCGGCGCGGTCGATCTCCGGCAGCCCGTCGTACAGATCCCTCATCGCGCTCGCGTGATCGGTGTCTCTGATTTCATAGAGGAGGTTCCGGATGAGCCAGGTGACAAAGCGGTACTGGATGCTCTCTTCAAGAAACTCCTCGAAGGGCGTGTTGTCGACTGTCGCCCCTGCCGCCTCGAACTGCGTGTGGTACTCTATTCTGAGGTTCTCCTCGACCTGTTCGCGGTTCGCCTCGCCGTCCCTGGCCTTCTCCAGCGTCGCTTTGCCCTTGGAGTGGTACCTGACGAAGAGATTCGTCCCGTTTATCGCCTCGTCGGCGCTCAGTTGTATTCCGTCCGACGCGGTGTCGTCCACGTGCTCGGCAAGTTGCTCCTCCAGCCGGTCGATTTCGGCGCGTGCGTCGGCCAGTTCCGACTCTAACCGGTCCCGCTCCGCCCGGAGCGTTTCGTTCGTCTCCTGAAGCTCCGTGAGGTTCGCTTCTAGTTCGGATACTGTCTCGGTCCGCTGTTCGAGCTTCGATTCGAGCTCCGCCGCGCGTGTCGCTGTTTCGGAAGACGACTCTGTCTGGGACTGGTCCGCCGGCGCTGGCTGCGCTCGGGTATCACTCTGTTCGGGAGCCGAGGCGTGCTCGGTTGGCTGCTCCGGCGTGCCGCTCGCAGCAGGCGACTCAATCTCCCCTGCGTCAGCTGTCGCCGTATCCGACACATCCTTCTCCGGCTGGTCCCGTCGCGGTTCCGACGCCGACTGGCTCGGTGTCGATGACTGTGTCGGGTGGACACTGGCACCCGTCTGCCCGCTCACGGACCGGTCCGGGTCCAGCGACGGAATGGACCGCGTTTCGAGAGCGGAGCTGGGTGACCCGGAGCCAGCTGTCGGTTCCGACACAGCCGCTTCATCGGACTGTTCCGTACGCGGCGATGGGTGTTGTCCACGGTTCCCCGTCTGTTCGGCAGGCTCTGACTTATCTCCCGTGGGCTGGTCAGACGCTGTCGGTGACGCCCGCGTGCTAGCCTCGTGTGACGGGGACGACGGTTCTGCTTCCGGCTCTGCCTGTGTCGATTCCGTACGCGTCCCAGCGGTACGCTCCGCTGTCGACTGCTCGCTGACTTCCTCGTCGGGGTCGCGTACCGTCTCTGTCACGTCGTCCTGCTCGGTCTCCCCCGCTGCCCGGTTCTCGTCCGCGTCAGGATTGCGGCGTTTCGCTCCCAGGTTCGCACCGGCCGCCTTCGAACCAGGCGGGCCGCCCACCCCGGAGTCGCGGTCGGACGAGGGCTGGGATTCTACCCGTGCGGTACTCCCCTCCTCGTCCGAACCGGGTTCGGTTTCGTCTCTGTCTGTGTCGGCGACACCTGCAACGGCCTCATCTGCCGCCTCGCTCGTCGTCCTCTCAGCCGGTTCCGGAATCTCGACAGGTTCGATGTCGACCTGCTTCACCTCGTAGATGCCCACCTCGTCGTTTGCCGTCTCGAATGCCTCGTCGTCGGTGAGCAACTTCTCTGCGCTGCCGACCCACCCGACACTCATCGACCGGCCCTGGTGATACACAGTGTAGTAGTCGCCGGAAAGGACGTTCTCAGAAAGCTCGATGAACCCGGTAAAACTACCGTCCGACAGCGTCCCATCGACTTCAGAAAGCGGTGTGTCCTCGGTGTAGTACTGCCCCTTGACTTCGTCGGCGCGCTCCTGCATCACCGCGAGCAGCGGGAGCGCCTCGTGGGGTGATTCCTTGGCCGTTCCCTCGCTGGCCTCGAAATCTGTCACGGTTCCGTCGAGGACGCCGACGACCGTCCCGTTCAACATGAACAGACGTGTTGGGCCAGTGATTACCGCGCCAGAGAACTCCTGCCCAGCGAGTTTCTGCAGGCCCGCGTAACCGCCCTCGAACGGTACCGACTTCCAGCCGTCGACCCGTTCGACTGTGCGTGTACTCATTACCCTCACCAAGCCGCATGGCAGACAAATAGTTTGTGCCCGCAGCTGTGGTCCGATGGACATATGCCCGCCCGGTTGCAAATACTGGTATGGTAGAGGAGCCGGGACTCAGCGACCAGTATCCGACCGCGAGTCCATGGCCGGTGTTCGTCGCACTAGGGCTTGTACTTTCAGAAATCGGCGTGTTCATTGGCCTGTTCCCCGTGGCCGTCTTCGGACTGATCCTGTTCGGCGGGAGCGTCGCCGGTATCCTGACCGAGTCCGGCTACGCCGAGCGACCGTGGCCAACCCTGCTGGGTGTCGGGGTGGCGCTTACAGTCCTCGCTGCCCTGTTTGCCGTCTGGCAGCTCCCGATGGCCGAGATCACGCTGTCGAACGTCGGTACCGGACCGTTACTCACCCGTCTGGTGGCCGTCGCCGTCGCGGGCGTCGTGATGGCTGCGATGGGTGGAGTCGCCTCGATACTCGAACAGAGCGCGGCGTAAGACCGGTCCCCGCCCGTATGAGCGAAACCAACACTCTATTTACTGGCCTGTCCTAACGGGCTCTCATGGCACTGTTTGGGTTCGAAAAAGATACCCTGCTCGACCTCACTGTAAACGTCATCCCGCTCGGGATTATCCTCTTCTTTATCGCCGCCTTCGCCGTGTTCCCGGCGTTCGGTACAGATCCCGTCTTCACCGGGATGCAGTTCGCGCTGATGATCTCGATGTTCCTGCTGCTCGCAGTCCTGACCTACTACGCGGGCAAGGCTATCGAGAACGCCGAGAAGGAGACGGGTGAACTCGGCCACGAAGACTGAGCGGACGGTTCGGAAACAGACCACGTTCGACGCCGGTTGTGAAGAGCGTGTGAGCTACTTATTCTGGGGACAGAAAGCGGAAGATCAGTGCCGGATGGGAGCCGTATGACGCTGTCTCTGATGCAGGAATCGACCCTTTCATAATGTCTCAGTCCTGAAGGGCGACTATGGTAGCAGGAGATATTGTGCTGACGGGGCTGATGGCCGTCCTCCTTGTCGGCGTCGCCGCGCTTCTCACCCGTATCGAGAACTGGCGGTCGTACACGCCACTCGCGGGTGGTGGAGCCGTCACTGGTGACGAGACGACCGTCATCCATCGGGAGAAGCCCGCAGGTATCATTCGCTGGCTAACGACCGTTGACCACAAGGACATCGGCATGCTGTACGGGCTGTACGCGATTATCGCCTTCGCCGTCGGCGGTATCATGGCGTTTCTCATCCGCGTCCAGCTCGTGACGCCCGCTGGCGCTATTCTTGGCAACAACGCCTACAACTCCATTCTGACGAGTCACGGCATCACAATGTTGTTCCTCTTCGGGACGCCGATCATCGCGGCGTTCGCGAACTACTTCATCCCCCTGCTCATCGGGGCCGATGACATGGCGTTCCCGCGTATCAACGCCATCGCATTCTGGGTGCTCCCGCCCGCCGCGCTCCTCATCTGGGCCGGGTTCTTCCTCGCGCCGGTGACCGGTAATATGATCGAGCCGGCCCGGACGGCCTGGACGATGTACGCGCCGCTCTCGGTTGAACAGGCAAATCCCGGTGTCGACCTGATGCTACTGGGACTGCACCTCTCCGGCGTCGCGGCGACAATGGGTGCAATCAACTTCATCGCGACCATCTTCACCGAGCGTGACGAGGGTGTCAACTGGGCGAACCTCGACATCTTCTCGTGGACTATTCTCACCCAGTCCGCGCTGATTCTGTTCGCCTTCCCGCTGCTGGGTAGTGCCATCGTGATGCTCCTGCTCGACCGGAACCTCGCGACGACGTTCTTCGCCGTCGAGGGCGGTGGCCCGCTGCTGTGGCAACACCTGTTCTGGTTCTTCGGCCACCC
>JBDGPY010000022.1:0-4231 GCA_042219425.1 Haloarcula sp.
ACTCGGTAGAAGTGTTCCTTCCTGATCCGGACGAGTGCTACGAGCGACTCCGTCGTGCCCGCTTCGGCGCGACGGTGTCGTGTTCGCTGCTACGAATTGTCGCATCACCGGCGAAGTCATCGACGTCAACGGCGGACTCGACGTCTGACGCTCACTGGCGCCTGCTTTCACATCAATCACGAAGAAACCGACTCCCGTCGACGAACGACCGTCTACAGGTGCGGGCAGACGCGTCAGAATGACCCAGTCGATGGCTGCACTTGTTCGTACGTGCTGTCTTCGGGGAGAGAATCTATCAGGACGACTGCTTCGCCATCGATGAGTATGTCGTAATCATCGTTGACGACGCGCGTCGTGAGTCGGTACTGGTTGTCGCCGAAGTCTTCGATGATCTCACACTCTGCGGTCACCTGATCGCCGACGCGGGCAGGGTTGTGGAACTCGAGGTTTTGGGAGAAATAGACCGTCACGCCGGGCAACCGTGCCAGCGCCGCGGAGATGAGCCCGCCGACGAGCGTGCCGTGGACGATCCGGCCGTCGAAGCGGGTTTTCTCGGCGAACTCGTCGTCAAGATGCAACGGGTTCATGTCCCCGCTAACGGCGGCGAACCGGTGGACATCTGCGTCGTCCAGTGTCTTCGTGAACGCGACGCGGTCACCGACGCTGAGCAACTCCGGAGAGGCAACAGTCCGCTCAACGTCCCAGTCAGAGAGCGTGGTGGCTGGCTCGATCCGAGCGGCTGACTCGGAGGGGTCGGTCTCGGTGGGAGGGACACCGGCAGCGGCGAAGGCGGCGCGGGTCGCGGCCGTGGTACTCTCCAGCATGTAGGCCCATACTGATGTCCAGCGGTCAAGAGAGTTCTCCCAAGACGTCTCGAAAAACGGAGAAGCCATAAGACCCAATAAAAAAAGTAGGTTTCCTGTGCGTATGTATCCTTCGCCCAGTACAGCGGAACGGACAGGTTGACCCCGGTCCATCACGAGCAGGACGGTTCAATATAGCGGTGTGTGAAGGAATTTTCAGGACGTACTTCCCGCTTCAGAGTTTGCAACGGGATTCCCATGAGGCCGTTCTTCAGTGCCGTAGCTATAGATGATTTTAGACAATATTCTCTCATGCTAGCTTCCAGTCGGAAGGTTGATCTCAACCGCGGTTTTGACAGCTCTCTATTCATAAGAAAATCGACGCCATGGTCAACGACCGCGTCCTCGACGTTTACCGGCAGTTCGACCAGTGGGCAACGAGCCACGACGCGCAGATCCACCCGCCGTTCACCGTTCGCCACGTCGACTCGACCATTACCGGGGACACCCAGCATGAACTCGTCACCCCAGTTCTCTGTCTCGCCCTATCAATCTCTCAAGACCTCGCCAGCGTCGTCCCCCACACTGCAGCTGGCGAGACGTACACGGCCCACGACGTGGTTGAGGCGCTGGAAGCGGGGACAACACTCGACACACTCAGCCCAGCCATTCGACCGCAGCACACCGACGAGCACACCGAAGCCGACGACCCGGCTACAGACGATCATCTCAACATCCCCGACACCTCTTGAATCTCACCTCGACCCTGATGCTCTTAGACGACGGAGAGACGAAGGAGAATACCGGTCATAGGGGCTGCTCGAATCGGCCTGTTCTCCCAGCCGGGATCGCTTCTCACTCCGGGCGAGACCGTCGAATGTCGGTGTTCTCGTCTTCTCTCGCCAGCGATGCATTCCATGCTGGCGGCTCAACTTGTGGGCAAGAGACAGGCTTCTAGGGATGGTCTATAGTATAAAGAGACGGAGAAACACTCATATTACGCGTGGGAGACATTATCTATTATGCGCGAACCGGACATGCCACGGGAGGATTTCTGATGGATCAACTCGATTTCCTGACTGGCGCAACTGAATCGCTCTGTACCTGGCAACGCGAGCGATTCGACGACCACGATAGCCGGTTCGAAGCGGCAAAGCAAATCACGACCCGGCTCGGTGCACACTGGCGAGACGGTCACGCCGAGTTCGGGTTCTGGACGCCACAGCTCATCGGTGATGTGCCAGCCGAAGCAGTCGAACTCGAACTGTTGACAGCAACCGAGCCGGTAGACCTGGCCGCCGCTGAGCAGGACGTTGCCTTCGACAGACAGTTCGTGGAGACGCGTCGGGAAGGCGAATTCACGTGGGTCGCTGTCGATGGACCACGGCCGGGGACGCGCGACCGACTCGGGACGCTCTACCGGCTCAGCTACGAGCAGGAGGGCAGACGGGAGACGATCACCGATCCGTTCACCGATTCACTCCCCTTCGGTGCGTACGGTCCCCCGGAGCTGTACGACATGGCTCGCCTCGATAAACAGCGTGACGATCGTGAGTATTTCCAGGCGCTCGAAGAGGACGGCGTTGCCCCGCACGCTCACGAGGACGACGGCTTGCCTCGCTTCGAGCCCGCGACTAGCATGCTCGAAATCCATCCGGGAACCGCAACTGAATCGGGCACGCTTGCGGGACTCACCAGTCGATTCGAACAGATCGGACAGAAACATCGCGAGGGCGAGGCGCTGACGCCGGCCGAGCGCAACTTCACCGGGTACGACGCCGTCCAACTGATGCCGGTCGCCCCGGTTACACAGAACGAAGACGAACTGGGCTACTGGCTTCTCCAGACCGAAAGCGACGAGCAACTCACAGCGACGGTCAGACGACCTGATATGATCAACTGGGGGTATGACATCGTCATCGCCGGGTTCGGAACAGTTAATCCGGCTATCCTGGAGAGCCGTAGGCCAGACGAACTCGTCGACCTCATCGCGACCTTGCACACAATGCCCGACCCGGTCAAGGTCGTCTTCGATATTGCGCTGGGTCACGCCGACAACGGTGCGCTCCCGCTGCTCAACGACGAGTGGTTCGCTGGACCGGGGATGTACGGCCAGGAACTCGATTACACCCAGCCGATCGTCCGTGCGGGCCTGCTCGAACTCCAGCGCCGGAAGATGAACTTCGGGGCAGACGGGATCCGTGTCGACGGTGCACAGGATTTCACGAACTGGGATCCCGAGGCGGAAGAGGAGTACCACGACGACGAGTACCTCGCCGAAATGGACCGGGTGACACAGGAGGTGGCCGACGTCGAGTACCGCCCGTGGATGATCTACGAGGACGGCCGCCCGTGGCCGCGCTCGGACTGGGAACTCGCGTCGACGTACCGGACGCTCATCGAGAAGCACCCCCACGCCTACCAATGGGGGCCAGTCACGTTTGCCCACAACACGCCGGCACTCCAGACGTTCTGGGCGACGAAGTGGTGGCGCGTCCGCGAGGTCGCAGATATGGGCGAGAACTGGATCTCCGGGGTCGCGAACCATGACACGATCCGACGCGGGACACAACTCGAACCGGACCCACCGTTCAGCCAGCCACAAATAAATCGGTATCTCGGCGACAGCCGTCAAGAACAACTCGAACGAGCATACAATAACCCCGCCGCTACGATCCTGTTTCACGGCTTCATGCCCGGGTGTCCGATGGATTTCACGCACGCCAACATGCGGGCCCCGTGGGGCTTCGTCCGCGATACGGACGCCATCTGGAACCTGAAAGTTCTCGCCGACGAGAAGAACTTCCCCGAGTGGCAGATCCGGGACCGTGACTTCGCGGACGACCGGTTTTTCACCCGTCTCAAAGAGTGGGGCTTCGAGAACCGCGAGGAACTGACCGCGTTCCTGGCACGTCTCGACGACGCAGTCAGTATGACCGACTACGACAAGGCGGAGATGGCGACGATTCTCTCCGTGGCCAGCACGCCCATCGGCGACGACCTCTCCGTCGACGACCTGGAACAACTGGGTCTCGACTGGATGCGCGACGTGGCTCACTTCTCCACGCTATCACACTGGGCGGACGCACAAGACGACGACCGAACCGCGTTCGACCTCGACGTCAGACGGTTCCGACACGAGCACGACTGGGTGGCGACGGATTTCACGGGCGAGGACGAACTCGACTACGTCTACCCGACTGACGGGACAGTGCTGTACTACGGCTACCGCAACGAGCCGAAAAACGGAGAGGAACTCCTGTTTGTGGGGACAATGGAGGGCGTTGCCGAAACCGTGACGCCGACTGACCTCGCCGGTGTCGACGAGACCGGTTGGGATGTCGCGCTCTCCTCGCCAGGGCTGGAGATCGCTGATCCGAGCGACACAGTGACCCTTGCTGACAGTCAGGCTGCGCTCTTTGTCCGAT
>JBDGPY010000110.1:0-4140 GCA_042219425.1 Haloarcula sp.
TTCCGTCGAGAAAGCGAATACATGAGCGTAGCAACCACTGATGTTCGGTATATCGGAACAGGGTGTCGAAAGACGGCGACACAGCCCATTCGATCGAGAGCCAGCAGCTCAGTCCGAGAGACGACGTCAGGTCAACATCAGGGTTGGATAATAACCGTACTTTTGTTATCCGGTCGTTCTGGGGAACGGAAGACAGCAGTTCGTCGGCGACGCCATCGCACGGTGGTGCTCTCTACTTCGGACCCCGTGAGTTCCGGACACAGTTGCTGTCGTGACGGAATCCAGTTCACCGAGTTCAAGGCGCGTCACGGCAGAACCAATTCCGAGCGTTCGATCTGGTCGAACACCTACGCTGGCCAGCGACACCATCGGACTGATGACTCAACCGCCGAAAGGTATATCTATTCACAGCCATGGTAGATCTTAATCTCTGATTAGTATAGGCATTCTGTGAATATTTGCGCACATACTAGACCCTATTCTTTATTCTGAGATTATATTCCTGCTATTCAATTCCGTATATCCGAGCATGTTTATATCATCTCCAGTTATATGGTCGTACATAAGACGCGATTTTGCAAAGAAACGTCCGTTTGATACACCTGTTGTAACAGATATAGAAACATATTTCTACAAGTATTCCCATATTTATTGGTATGGGAGACGAAGACGACATCGAAGACGAGAGCGTGTCTGTATCGATGGAAATAGCGGGGGATTACGAAGAGGTCATGTCGAAGCTATCGACGGAGGAGTCGGAACCGACATCGCTTGCGCCACTTCTTGAGGACCTTGAGATACTGCTGGAAACGGTGGTTCGAATGGACGGCGGCACCCGGAGTGCGATCGCACAGAAGTTGCCAGACAATATGACCGTCTCATTCGACGCACAGGCGGTTGTGGATACGCTTCAGGTGCTCGAACGGTACGACCTTGTCATCCTCGAAGGGAACACCTGGAAACCCGGCCCACAGCTCTCGAGAGAGGAGTGACTGCGCCGAGACGGCCGAAGTCCGACAAACTCCATTGTCGGCAACACCATCACAGTAGGAGCCGACTGAACCGTCATGACACTCGCATCTGATCAAGTAGCGACCGGCTAGTCCGTTCTAGCGGCGTCTGAGAACAGTTCGGAACCACACGAACACGGTTCCCGACAGAATGCTTCTGTCGTAGGTATTCAGGGGGCACATATCCGATAGCCCAGAAACAGCCCTCGTCCGAAGTCACAGCGGATCTGCCGTCCAGGCGCTGGCCTGCCAGTCGCCGCGGATAGACTGGCGACCGAGAAAGAGGCGTATAACAAACATCAGCTAGCGTGAAGTAAACATGCGGGCACGAGGTGTGCTCGTAGGCTCCCCATGGTCGCCGCCCCGTGCTCCCCTGCTGGGCGGCGGCAAACTCCCAAATATTGCCAAGCAGAGCTAGTATATAAAACGCAAGAGACAGAGAAAGATCCGAAATCATAGATGTATCCCGAAAGCTGACTACCAGCGATGGTGGATGGCGTTAGAGACGTACACCCCGTAGCTTCCCGAACCACGCCATGGACCTGGTTGGAGAGCGGGGCCAGATCGCTGACCGCCGCGTTCGTTCGGATGTGGCCCGGATTGATCGACACGGGAATGACAGTCGACACCGCGTCGTGGTCGAGAATCCAGCGGAGCGCCATCTGGGCCACCGACATCCGCTCGGAGACGTGCTCGCGGAGTTCGTCGACAGCGTCGAAACCGGGAGGCCGGCGAACGTCTCCGGCTGGTAGTAGGCGTCAGTCGGCGGGCAGTGCAGCTAGAGCAGTTCCAGCGTGTCGGTCCCGCGAGCGGCCGACGAACTCCGAGAGGTTGTCGTAGTTGTAGCGCTCGGCGGTGTGGAGGGTCGAGTCGGCGGCCGGCCTTCGTCGCGACAGTCACCCCATCTCGGGCCTCGCGCTCGTCGAGCACTTCCGTGATGCGTCGCTTGCTGAAGCCATCGCCGTACACGTCAGCCGTGTCATGAAGTCGATGCCCGCGTCAAGCGCGGTTCGAACCGGTTCTCGACACCCTTCCGTTGCGACATTGCTCCAGTCACCGCCGATGTTCCAGGTCCCCAGTCCGACCTCTGTCACATCGAACTCCGTAGCCCAGCTGTCGATGGTTCACGCACGGGCATATCACTGGCAGTCACGTGACTATGGGACTCAGAAACAAGTCGAGTGAAAAGGGCGGTATAGCCCGATAGCAGGCAGTCTGGTGGACGTGCCAGCGTTGACGCCGGGAGCTATTTGATCCACTTCGTCCGGCGGATGTCGTACGCACCGTAGTCCGGGCACGAGTGGTATTGAACGTCGAACGACGTTCGGCACACTAGACAGGTGTACCGGCGTTTCGGCTCCTCCCCAGGGTGGGACGCAGTACGCGCGTTAGTGAACAATCCCATCGACGACCACATTCGATCTTCGGAGTACAGTGATAAAAATAGGATAGATCGTTCACGTGCTTCACGGTGCCGCAGTCTTGCGGTTGTTGTTATGGGAGAGCGTGGTATTATACACCCGGACACGAGTCATGCAACAGTCTCATTTGCTGACTGGCCGGGAGAAATCCTGTTGCCCGGGAATCAGCAACAGGTGTGTTGAACCATTCGTGTCCGGGTGTATAGCAGGAAACCACAAACCAGGGAGTGACAGTCATTGACATTTACACTGTACGTTTTGGAGCGGCGCTGCTGTGACCAGCGAGAGTTCGGGTCAGCCCTCGACGCCGACCAGCGTCCTGACCACGGAATTTAATGTCCGGTCAGCAGGTAATATATGGTATGGACGGACCGCCTGCTGTCGGGGAGTTGACGCCACCAGACCGAACACTGATGGGGCCCGGACCGAGTGACGTGCATCCGCGTGTACGCAAGGCGATGAGCACACCCCTTGTCGGTCACCTCGATCCCTCGTTCATCGACGTCATGGATGAGGTACAGGATCTCCTCCGGTACACGTTCCGGACGGACAACAAGTGGACGATTCCAGTCTCCGGAACCGGGTCCGCAGCGATGGAGGCGGCCATCGGGAACATCGTCGAACCGGATGATACGATGCTCGTCCCGACGAACGGCTACTTCGGCGACCGGATGGCGAGCATGGCCCGGCGGGCCGGCGGCGACGTCGTAACCGTCGACGCCCCCTGGGGCCAGCCACTCGATCCTGCGGCAGTCGAAACCGCCTTCGACAGACACAGTCCGGACGTGTTCGGGTTCGTCCACGCAGAGACCAGCACCGGCGTCCTCCAGCCGTCGGTCCCCGAGCTGACCGACATTGCCCACTCAAACGACGCGCTGGTCATCGCCGATACCGTGACCTCACTGGGCGGCGTCGAACTCCGCGTCGATGAGTGGGACATCGACGTGGCCTACGCCGGCCCACAGAAGTGTCTCTCCTGTCCACCGGGTGCGAGTCCACTCACACTCGCCGACGACGCGATGGACAAGGTCCTCTCGCGCGAGCACGAACCCCGGTCGTGGTACCTAGATATCTCGCTGCTCGAAGGCTACTGGGGAGAGGAGCGGGCATACCACCACACTGCCCCCATAACGAACGTGTACGGGCTCCGCGAGGCGCTTCGACTCGTGGCCGAAGAAGGTATCGAGTCTCGCTGGGAGCGCCATCTGAGCGTCGCTAGCGCACTGAAAGCTGGTGTCGAGGGCATGGGGCTGGAAATGAACGCCCCTGAAGAGTTCTGGCTCCCGAGCCTGAACACCGTCCGCGTCCCCGACAGCGTCGACGATGGGGCGGTCATCCAGCACCTGCTCGACGAGTACGACCTAGAGATCGCCAGCGGCCTTGGCGACCTCGCGGGCGACATCTGGCGCATCGGCTGTATGGGCCACTCGGCCCGACGACAGAATGTCAGCTACCTGCTCGCGGCGCTGGGTGACGCTCTGGGCGAGCAAGGTGCAACCGTCGACGTGGACGCCGGGCTGGCGGCGATGAGCGAACAGTTCTGACGCCACGCGCCGGCACCGACGGTTTCATGCGGCTTACACAGTGAGTACTGTAGTGCGATACATCTCACTCGACAGCTTTGTTCGAGAGACTCACAACAACAGGGTCCACATCGATACCGGCTGAAAACCAAGTCCGCCCTCCCCGATTTGAACGGGGGACAAGTC
>JBDGPY010000058.1:0-4007 GCA_042219425.1 Haloarcula sp.
GTGCGACGGCAGGCATCGGGGGCCGTGGACGCCCCGACCGTGACCCACTCGACCGTTCGAGGCTATCAGGCCGATGGTCGGATGGGAGTGTCCGACTAACCCACGGGAAGCCTCGGGGCTTGACCCCGAGGCGGTTCACGGATGCTCGAATACAAATGCGAGCGCGAAGGAACGTACTTCGTCGCCGTAGACCCACGAGGCACGACCAAAGAGTGTGCCAACTGTGGCGTCGAAACCGACAAGCCGCTGTGGGTGCGTGAACACTCCTGTCCTGCCTGTGGCTTCGAGGTGGACAGAGACGCAAACGTGGCACTGCAAAGCGCGTCGTGGATACAGGAAGCCCCACCCTCAAGGAGCGAACGGCGTCAGCCGTGAGCGAGTAGGATAGGGTAGTTCACTACGCTGGAAGCATGACGGTGTGGTAATGAGTAGCTACGGTGGAGTGATTCGGGTGCTGCACGTCGACGACGACCCCGATCTCGGAGACCTTGTCGCGTTACACCTCCAGCGGATTCATGAAGATATCACCGTCTGTACCGAACAGAGCGCTGCCGACGCCCTGGAACGGCTGGCAGCGGAGCCGTTCCACTGTGTCGTCAGCGATCACGACATGCCGGGTATGGATGGTCTGGAACTTCTGAAGGTCGTTCGAGAGGAACACGGGGACCTACCGTTCATCCTTTTCACCGGCAAAGGGAGCGAGGAAATTGCCAGCGATGCGATCTCGGCCGGGGTCACCGAGTACCTCCAGAAAGGTGTCGGAACAGACCAGTACACGGTGCTCGCAAACCGCATCGAGCGCGCTGTCGGTGAAGCTCGGGCGAAGACAGCGCTCGAAGAATCAGAGCGGATGCTGTCGACGCTCATCTCGAACCTCCCGGGAATGGTGTACCGCGCACGGAACGAGCCCGACTGGCCGATGGAGTTCGTCAGCGACGGCACAGAGGACATGTTGGGCTACAGTTCGTCGGCTCTCGAGCGCGGCGACGTCTCGTGGGAGAGCCTGATCGAGGACTCCGAAACCGAGCGGCTCTGGCAGACAGTCCAGACCTCTGTCGCCGCCGACGAACCGTTCGAGGTCACCTACCCGGTCGAGACAGCCGACGGCGAGACCCGCTGGATGTGGGAGCGGGGGCGCGTCGTCGACACGGCTGAAGACGGCGTCGAAATCCTCGAAGGGTTCATCACCGACGTGACGGAGCGAAAGGTTCGCGAGCAAGAGCTCAATCAACAGCGCGCGTTCACGGAGGAACTCATCGACTCCATCGACGACGTGTTTTACCTCATCGGGACGGACGGGGAGCTGCTACGGTGGAACGACACTGTTCCAGCGGTGTCAGGGTACACCGACGAGGAGCTGGCGACGTGTTCGAACACGGGTACACAACGAGCGAGGACGGGACCGGATACGGCCTCGCAATCGTCACGGAAGTCGCGGAGGCACACAACTGGACGGTCACGGCGACCGAAAGCGACGACGGTGGTGCGCGCTTCGAGTTCACGACGAACCCGGGGAACTGACGTGTCGATAGGCCGGCCCGGCCAGCACCAGCACGGCCAGCGCCGCCGAGAACAACAGGACATGTGGGAGTGCGTCGACACTGATACCGGTCAGCGTCAGCGACCGTAGCGACGCCCCAGCCGTGACTTCGACAGCCACCCAGGGAATCTCACCGAGGAACGTCCCAACTGCGAACGAGCGCGGGGAGACGCCGGCGAACCCCGCCCCGTAGGAAACGGGGTCGGCTGGAACTGGGGATAGCCGAGCGGCGAGGACTCCCCGTGTCTCGCCGGTCACCTCGATTATCCGCCGGCCGGAGTCGCCCAGACAGCCGAACATCCCGCCCTGTTCGCCGGCCCGGAGTGCGAACCGAAAGGGGATGAGACAGGTGACAAGTGCACCCATCAGCGCAACCGGGAAGCCGTACTCGACACCGAGAACGAACCCGACGAATGCAGACAGCGGCATTGTCGGCCACGCAAAGAAGGGGCGGACGAGATACAGCCCCACGATGACGCCAGCGAGATAGACAGGGTGGTTGGCGAGGTGCAGAGCCTTGGCCACCACCCGCTCGGGCGTAAGCAGCGTTGTCGCGATGGCGACGACTGCCACCAGCCCGGCCGTCCCGATAAGCTGACGCTTCGCGAGGCGGTCCATCTACCCAACTACGCGGCAGCAATCGACAAACGCTTTGTGGTATCTTTTACTTCGGTCAGGTCGAATCGGTGGGCGTGTCCGAGAGGGAACGTGACCCGGTCGAACTCGGTGTCGAGCTGCTCGCCCACCTCGAACATGGAGAGCTGTCTGTCGCCGACGCGCTCGACCGTATCGAGACGGTGACAACCAATCCGCAGGTCCAACGCGAAATACTTGACACCGCGGTGATGCGCGGCCTCATCCAGCGCGAGAACGGGGTCATCCGTCCGCGATCACAGGGTTCCTACGTGGACTTCGAGAGCGATGTCGTTGTCCGCGAGGGCGAGTTCACGTGCAAGCGTTGCGGGGCCGATATCGGGACCGGACACTTCGTCCAGTTCGACGGCGGCGAACTGGGGCCGTTCGGATCGACATGTATTCGGAAGGTGCTAGGGAGGGAGTAGCGAGGTCGTGACCGCGGCAGCGGTCAGGACCTCGGTCCTGCAAACGGCGCAGCCGTGAGCAGCGAGAGCGCGAACAAAGTGAGAAGCCCGCTCAGCGGCCCTGCCGCAGTTCCTTGATGAGCTGTTTGATAGTGCGTTCCTGCTTCTGGAGTTGTTCGTTCTGTCGCTCGACAGCGGCGGTCAGTTCGGCGACTTGCGCTTCGAGTTCGGCGATATCGGGGTCCTTCGACGCGGTCGAGTCGGTTGTCTCGGCGTCGGACACTACACCAACCGAATCGCCAGGCTGGGTGTCCTCAGAAACACTTGTGGCCACGGTCTGGTTGTCGACCGCGGCTGTCGAAGTTTGTTTGTCGGCGCTCGCCGACTCGCTGCCGTCGCCATCGTTATCGCTGCTCACAAGCGGGTCGATACCGGATTCGAGACCGAGGCCGCCGGACTCTTCGTCGGCGTCTTCCGTCTGGCTCTCCGCGACGGCAGCATTGAGTTCCTCGAGAGAATCGACCTCATGGTACGCGAACAGCGCTTGTTCGAGGGTCTTGCGGACCATCGGAGCCTGCTCCGACGGGGCTTTGATGCGCTCCGGCCGGCTGTTGAACGACAGGACGACAGCGGTTGCAACGCTGCCGTCTTCGAACTCCAGCCCAGTCACGTCGTCGAAGGAGAACGATTCGTGGTCGGCGTCCCAGGTGACGTTGCCGATGTGTTTGAGCAGTTGCCGGTCGGTGATGACCAGCGTGAGTTCGCTGAACCGGAAAATGCCGGCGATGCTCTCATCGTCGGCGATGCTACCGGCGACGGTGAGTTTCCCCTCCAGGAGGCGTTCGAGGACGGCCTTGCTGCGACTGTCCGGAACGGACAGCTCGCGCTTCTCGCTGGTGTAGACGAGCGAGAACTTGGTCTTGCGTCGCCCTTCGGAGAGTGTGAGTCGTTCGAAGTCATGCGGATAGCTGGCGACCTTCTCGTCGCTGAGAAGGCCCTCGCCGCGGTAGACGAGCGTCCGGGTCGGCGTGAAACAGGCTGCGTCCTCGTCACCGAGGTTGACACCGGACCGGACCTCCTCGTCCCCGAGTTCCTGCCGGACGAGGTCTGGTATCTCCATACTGCCTGCATACCTGCGTGGTGGCTTAAATCCGCGGGTCGATTATCAGCGGCTGTCACGGCCGAATCGGCCCCACACCGTGAGACGGCGACCCAGTCTCACCGGAGATGAGAACCTTCAAGACGGCTAACGGCCAACGGCTGAATGCACCCGCGCCCGGGTGGCTTAGCTGGACATAGCGCCGCACTCATAGGGTCTTTCGACTCATGCGGCAGTGCACCGTCATGACCCCGGGGCGCTCGTCACGCCCCAGACCTGGGCCATGCGGAGATCGAGGGTTCGGAGCCCTCCCCGGGCACTACTCTGA
>JBDGPY010000114.1:0-3908 GCA_042219425.1 Haloarcula sp.
CCTCGGGTGCGATGGTCCAGACCGAGCCCGTCCCCTGTGACTTCATCATGATCGCGGCGGGGAACCTCGACGCGATGGAGAACATGCACCCCGCGCTACGCTCCCGTATCAAGGGGTACGGCTACGAGGTGTACATGGACGACACCATCGAGGACGACCCCGAGATGCGTCGCAAGTACGCGCGCTTCGTCGCCCAGGAGGTCGAAAACGACGGACGGCTCCCGCCCTTCACTGAGGAGGCCGTCAAGGAACTCATCCTCGAAGCCCGGCGTCGCGCCGGCCGGAAAGGACACCTCAGCCTGAAGTTCCGTGACCTCGGCGGGCTGGTCCGCGTCGCTGGCGACATCGCCCGCGCCGAGGACCGCGAGTACACCGAACGCGATGATGTCCTGCAGGCCAAGCGCCGCTCGCGCTCCATCGAGCAACAGCTCGCGGACAACTACATCGAGCGCCGCAAGGACTACGAGCTCACCGTCAACACCGGTGACGTGGTCGGCCGCGTCAACGGGCTGGCAGTCATGGGCGAGGACAGCGGTATCGTCCTCCCCGTGATGGCCGAGGTCACGCCCTCGCAGGGCCCTGGACAGGTAATCGCCACCGGCCAGCTCAAGGAGATGGCCGAGGAGGCTGTCCAGAACGTTTCGGCGATCATCAAGAAGTTCTCCGACGAGGACATCTCCGAGAAGGACGTGCACATCCAGTTCGTCCAGGCCGGTGAAGGTGGCGTCGACGGCGACTCCGCCTCGATCACGGTCGCCACCGCGGTTATCTCCGCGCTGGAGGACGTGCCCGTCGAGCAGAACCTCGCGATGACCGGTTCGCTGTCGGTCCGGGGCGACGTGCTCCCGGTCGGCGGCGTCACGCACAAGATCGAGGCGGCCGCAAAGGCTGGCCTCGAAACGGTCATCATCCCCGAAGCGAACACCCAGGACGTGATGATCGAGGACGAATACGAGGACATGATCGAGATCGTCCCCGTCTCGCACATCTCCGAGGTCCTGGAGGTTGCACTGACCGGCGAGGCCGAGAAGGACTCCCTGGTCGACCGCCTCAAGTCCATCACGGGCAAGGCGCTGGAACACGAAGTCGGCCGACAGGGAAGCAGCAGTCCAAGTCCCCAATAGATGCCCGACTGGGCCGCCTTCGTCGGCCTGACAGGGTTTCTTCTAACCGCCTTACTTGGTCTTGCACGGCTCTCACAGGGAGCGGTGCGGCCAGATGGCGTCTCAGCGACATCAGACGGTGTCTCGCCGACGAACGGACATCAGGATCCGACCATCCCGCGCTTCGAGACGCAACAGGCGGCGGCAAAGCGACAACAGCTCAGCGACACGCTCGCCCCGGACGATCTCTCGACCGGTGCCTTGCTGGCCAACGTCGCGTTCACACAGGGACTGTTCGGCGTCTTGCTGGTTGCCGGCATGTTCTACTTCGAGATTCCACCGAGCGCGCTCGGGATCACGCGGGACGCGCTCTCGACCGGGCTACCGGCGATAGCGGTCGGCGTCGGAGCGGGCGTGGTCTTCTGGCTGGGCAACGAGGCCGCCGCCGCGCTGGCCGACGGCTTCGGCGTGGCCTTCGACGAGTCACTGCGAGAGTTGCTGGCCCCGAACTCGCTCACCGGCTGGGTCGTCCTGTTGGGCGGCGTGTTGCCAGTAATCGCCGTCGTCGAGGAACTCCTCTTCCGGGCAGCGGCTATCGGCGTCCCCGTCGCGGGACTGGGCGCGCCGGCGTGGGCGATGGCTATCGTCGCCTCCGTCGCCTTTGCGCTGGGACACGGCGCACAGGGGCGGGCCGGCATCGTCGTCACGGGCGCGCTGGGGCTGGCGCTTGCAGCGCTGTTCGTCGCTACCGACAGCCTGCTTGTAGTCGTCATCACCCACTATCTTGTCAACACCCTCGAACTGGTCGTCCACGAAGGACTCGGCGTCGGGCGGCTCTGGGCGTAGCATCCCGGTCCGGTTTCTCCTCACGTGTCCCGAACAGTGGACGCCGCTCAAACTCTCCGGCAGTGATGTCGCTCCCGAATATCGTTACAGGCCCTCGACGGCACGCAACTTCTGCTCGACGGGCGGTGGTGCGGCGCTCGGCCCGTCGCGGACGCGGTGGTCCGGAATCAGCAACGGGACTGGGTTCGCAGCCAGTGCCTCCCGGATCTGCGTCAGATCCTCCTCGTCATCATCGGCCAGATCGGGCGTCATTCGTGCAATCTGTGCTACCGACGCGTCCTCGCCGTAGGGAATTTGCTGGACTATCTCCAGAACCGTGCGCTGATCGGTCGGCACGGTCAACCCGACAGTGACATCGCCGAAGTCATCCTCGGCACCCCGCAGATACTCGTCGATGCGGTCCAGCAGGGCGTGGTCCTCGCCAGCGTCGTCCTCAGGCTGAGGCGGAAACGACAGCGAGATGATCCGGTCGCCGGCCTCCCCGAACTGGACGTACCGGTCGAGATACGACGACTCGCAGGCATAGATTCCTGCGTCCCCGGTCGGTGCTTCCATACTAGCGACGTCGACCGGTCGCCCCTTCAACATTCGGCATGGGCGTCAGTCCTGGAACCAGAGCACGGTAGGGTAGTCGGAGATGAGCCCGTCGACGCCGGCCCGAACCAGTTCCTGGGCCTGATACCACGTGTTGACCGTCCAGGTGTTCAGCTCCCGGTCCTCGTCGTCAGCAATCTCGACGAGGTCGATGTCGCTCAGTTCGGACTCGATGTAGTCGTCGTTGAAGAAAGGCGTTCCCTGAACCATGTTCCAGGGGACGTTCATCGCTTCACAGTCGTAGCGCCGGGTGACTTCCAGCCCCTCCTCGATGTTGTCCCAAAAAAGGAAGGCGATAGGGACCGAGTCGTCGAAGTCGCGGACGGTTGCGAGAGCGGCTTCGTAGAACGACGAGACGAGGATTTCGTTGTCGTACTCGCTGGCGAGGTCGAGCGCACGCTCGGTGTATGGCCGCCACACCTCTCGCTGTGTCGACAGCGTCTGGTCCGACAGCGACTCGGCGAAGTAGAGGTCCTCGCTGCCGGGGTTCTTGAACTCCAGGTTGACGGCGACGCTCGGCGGAATCGAGTCCATGACGGTCTCGAGCGTCGGGACTGTCTCCTCGGTTCCGAGGACAGTCGCACTGGTCACAGTGTCGGTGTCGGTCTCGAAGACGAGACCCTGGGTATCTGTCAGGCCGCGCTCGCCGCCGTCGCGTTCGGCCAGCCCGTTATCGTGGAACGCGACGAGCGTACCGTCAGCGGTCGGGACGACGTCAACCTCGATCATGTCGGCGCGTCGGTGAGTCGAGTCGGTTCCCGGACCGCCGAATGAGGACGCTTCGACGGCCAGTTCCGTGTTCTCCGGGTAGACGCCCGCGAACCCACGGTGGGCAATCAGCGTCGTGTCGTCGGGCATCTCCTTGTCCTCGGTGATGGCCCCTTCACTGTTGTCCGATTCCTGGGCCGTTGCGCTTCCCACGAGTCCTGCGCCTGCCAGTGTGGCTGCCGTTCCTTCAACGAAGGTCCGTCGACCGATGTACTGTGACATGGCAGGTACGGCTTCCGGGCGGTCGTGAAAGACCGTTTATATGAACGATATGTTCGCCTCAGTAGCCGTGGTCGAGCGCGTTCAGATCTGTAGCAGTACATATCGGAGCGTTCAGGCTTACTCGCCGACCTGTTCGCGGGCCGCCGCCACGACCAGCGGAAGCGTGATAGTCGCGTCAGCGTACACTGAGACGTTCCGGGCGTCTTTCTCCAGTTTGCCCCACGAGCGGGCCTCGTCCAGCGTCGCCCCGGAGAGCCCGCCAGTGTTCGACGGGTCCATCGTCAACTGGACGGCGTAGTCGTAGGCGTCAGGTGAGACCAGCATCGTCTGGAGGACGTAGTTCTTCGGGACGCCGCCGCCGACGACCATCGCGCC
>JBDGPY010000122.1:0-3790 GCA_042219425.1 Haloarcula sp.
GCGCCAACGGCCGCCGAACTGGACGAAGTCCACGATGCGTAAGGAACTGCTCGTCGCCATAGCGGTCGTCCTTGCGGGCTGTACAGTCCCGACGTTTGGCAGAAGCGATCATCCCGAGACACCGACTGGCGACGACGCAATCGGCTACGAGAGCGGGTACTGGTACGACGATCCGGTGTCGGTGACGGCCGACGACGGCCTCAACGAGAGCGAGCGAGCGGCCGTCGTCGCTCGGACAATGGCCCGAGTGGAGCAGATCCGTGGCCTGGAGTTCAAGCAGTCGGTCCCGGTGTCAGTCATCTCACGAGCCGAGTACCAGAACCGATCACAGGGCAACAGAAGCAGTGGTGGCGGTCCGCCGGAGGACCCCTGGAACGACCAGGTGTGGGAGGCACTCCTCCTCATCGGCGAAAGTTCGGGCAGCAGCGATGAGATAGACGACACGCTCTCGACGACGGTCCAGGGGTACTACTCATCGAGCAAAGGCGAAATCGTCATCGTCAGCCCGACGGAGACGCCACAGATCGACCGACGCACGCTGTCGCACGAGCTGGTCCACGCCCTGCAGGACCAGCATTTCGGCCTGAACGGCTCCGCGAAAACGCAGGATACGCAACTGTCCCGGCAAGGCGTCACCGAGGGCGAGGCGAACTACGTTCGCATCCTCTACGAGCAGCGCTGTGGAGACGGCTGGGGCTGTATCGGACTGCCGGACCGGACCAACAACGGTGACGACGGGGAGAGCAGTAGCCAGAAGCCGAGCTACAACGACGGACTGTTCACCGTACTGTATCAGCCCTACGTCACCGGCCCGCGGTTCATTGACCAGATACGATCCGGCGGCGGGTGGAACGCCGTCGACGCGCTGCACGACGACATCCCTGACAGCACCGAGCAGGTGCTTCACCCCGAGAAATATCCGGGTGAAAAGCCCGTGAACGTCAGCGTCGCGGACCGGTCAACCGACGAGTGGAGCCGCTTCGATCACGAGCCAGTGGGTGACACAGTCGGCGAGACCTCGATTTACGCGACGATGTATCACAACGGACAGACAGAAGGCGACCGCTACAGTTACGAGAGCGAGATATCAGCGGGATGGGGTGGTGACCTCGTCGTCCCGTACCGCAACGGCTCCGGCGGCTACGGCTACGTCTGGGAGACTCGCTGGGACACCGAGGAGGACGCAGCGGAGTTCTCACAGGCGTATCGGGCGGCACTGACCGAGGAGCACGGCGCCAGCCAGCCCCGAAGAAACGTCTACGTCGTCCCAGCGGACGACCAGTTCAACGACGCCTTCCGCGTGGTCCGGTCCGGCAAGACCGTCCGCATCGTCAACGGGCCGACGGTGAGCGACCTCGACGAGATTCATCGGTCGGCCGGCTGAGAGGGCGCGTCGAGAGGCCAGGACGAGCGAGAGCCACTCAGACGATGCGACGGTACGCGAAGCGTCCGGCTCCGAGGAGGGCGACGGAGCGGCGGGGACTGAGCACGCCCGCGGGTACCGACGGCGTCGTAGAAAGGGTTACGTGAGCGCGCCGTCCTCCGAAGTGACCCCCGTCGCCGTGGGAACCGCCGACCGGACCGCTTTTTCCCCCGCCCGGACGAACGATGGGGCATGACTGAAAAGTTCGACATCGTCTCGCCAGAGACGATATGTGAGGGGCAGGCAACCGACGCCTACTTCGATCGGACAATGGAGGCACTGGCGCATGCGGGGAAGAATCCAGACGTAGTTGCCGAGGTGACGGCAAACCAGTTCGCGACAGGGCGCTGGAAGCTCCTGGCGGGGCTGAAAGACGCCGCCGAGTTGCTGGAGGGCCGGGCCGTCGACGTGGACGCGCTCCCGGAGGGACAACTGTTCGACGGCGGTCCGGTGATGCGAATAAAGGGCCCGTATCAGGAGTTCTGTCGGCTGGAGACGTCGCTTCTGGGCTTTCTCTCGCATCCGACGGGAGTCGCGACACGGGCTCTGGAAACCCGGTACGCTGCGCCGGAGTCGACAGTGCTCTCGTTCGGATCGCGCCACGTCCACCCCTCGATCAGCGCGATGGTCGAGCGGTCGGCGCTGCTGGGCGGCCTTGACGGCATCTCGAACGTCGCCGCGGGCGAGATTATCGGGCACGAGGCCGGTGGGACGATGCCTCACGCACTGGTCATTTGCTTTGGCCGTGGGAAGCAAGAAGAGGCGTGGCAGGCATTCGACGCTGCCGTCCCCGAGGAGACGCCCCGCATCGCGCTGACAGACACTTACAGCGATGAGACGGATGAAGTGCTACGGGCGGCGGAAACCGTCGACGACCTCGCCGGCGTTCGGCTGGACACGACCGGGTCCCGCCGCGGTGACTTCCGTCACATCGTCCGCGAAGTCCGTTGGACACTCGATGCCCACAACCACGAGGACGTTGACCTGTTCCTTTCGGGCGGACTTACCCCGGAGACGCTCCGGGAACTCCGCGACGTGGCCGACGGCTTCGGCGTCGGGAGCTACGTCGCTAACGCCGATCCGCTTGACTTCGCGCTGGACATCGTCGAGCGGGACGGCGAGCCGGTGGCCAAACGAGGCAAGCTCACAGGGATGAAGTCGGTGTACCGCACCGCTGACGGCGGCCACCACATTGGCCTGGCGAATCGCGACGGCCCGGCAGACGCCGAGTCGCTACTGGAACCGCTCATCAGAGACGGGGAAATCGTCAGAGAGTTCGACCTGGACACAGCCATCGACCGCGCCGCGGCAGACGCCGAGCAGGTGGGATATGACGGCGACATCACAGGCGAGTAACCGCGGTTAAGTCTCCGGCCCGCTAACGCGACCATATGGTCGACCGCATCATGAAGGTCAACGCGTACACGACCTTCGACCTGCTCGACGGTGAGGTAGAGGGCCACGGCTTCGACGAGGAAGCGCTGGCCGTGCTAAACGTAACTGCGCCACGCAAGAACCCGGACCATGTCGAACTTCAACTGGAGATGGACAACACCGACCTCGACGCGGTGAAACCGCATGCGGACTCGGTGACGCTGTCGGCAGCACAGGCCCGCGAACTAGCTTCCGAACTCGAAGAGTACGCCCAGAAGGTCGAGGACGCCCAGTCCGAGTGAGGGACTGTCTCGGCCGCACGGATAGATTATTTCGCATTGACAGGAAAGGGGTTGTGGGGCGACAATTCTATGGTGAGACGACACATACCATGACTTATGTTAACCGAAACACCCGGTAACCCTGCAGCACGGGAACTCGGTTACTGCCCGTGCTGTGGTTACCAGACCCTCCCGGAGGGGCCTCCCGGGTCGTACGAGATGTGCCCCGTCTGTCACTGGCTCGATGACCCCGTCCAGTTCGGTGATGACGAGTTCGTAAGCGACACGAACCACGTCTCGTTGAAGACGGCGCGACAGAACTTCCGCGAATACGGGGCCTGTACGCCCGACGAGGCCGACGACTGCAAGGAGCCGACCGACCTCGACCGCGACCCGAACTGGCCCTACGAGGACTGAGCTGACGCAGAAACCGGCCGACGGACTCACGCCGCAAGTGCGATATCGAGATACAGCATGACGATGACGCCAGCCATGAGTCCGAGCGACGCGATGCGTTCGTAGCCGCGCTGGTGGGTCTCGGGAATGATCTCGTCGGAGATGACGAACAGCATCGCGCCCGCCGCAAAGCCCATCGCATATGGCAGGAGCGGCTCGATGGTCGCAACTGCGACGGCACCGAGGACCGCGAGCGGGATTTCTACAGGCGGAACAGGCCGAGTGCCTCGGGGCTTGACCCCGAGGGTGAGGGCCG
>JBDGPY010000063.1:0-3676 GCA_042219425.1 Haloarcula sp.
ACGATGATTTCGGGGTCGCCACCTTCCATGACCGCGAACGCGCTGTTCGTGGTCCCGAGGTCGATACCCAGAATCTTGTTGCTCGCCATCTTACCCGCCCATAGCGGATTGGGCCGGTTAAAAGTTGCTAGACGTAGCGACTCGAAAAGCGCGCCGTGGCCTCTCTTCCCGGCGGTTTTATACCTTCCGAGGTAGCGAGACCGGTGATTATTTAATGTACCGCAATACGACTGCTCATCGGGCTATTCGTCGCTCTCACTGACGGTGACCTGCGCCTCGCGCAGGACTTTATCGGCCATCTCGTAGCCCGGGCGATGCACGTCAGCGATTGTCCCCTCGGGCCGGTCGCTCTCGACGCGTGCCAGCACCTGCTGCTGTGTCGGGTCCACTTCCTCGCCGGGATCAGGATCGATTATCTCGACGTTCTCGGCGTCCAGCACGTCGTCGAGTTGGCGGAGCGTGGACTCGACGCCGCCCCTGATCTCGGCGTCCTCATCCTGTTCCAGAGCGCGTTCGAGGTTGTCCCGAACGTCGAGCAGCCGCGTCACGAGGTTCTCAGTGGCGCGCTGTTGCTCCTGCTCGCGGCGCTTTTCCATCCGCTTCTTGTAGTTCTGGAACTCCGCCTGCTTGCGCTTGAGCTTTGACTCCAGCTCCTCGATATCGTCGTCCTGCTGTTCGACCTGCGATTCGAGGCTCTCGACGCGCGTCCGGAGCGCCGAGAGCTCCTGTGCGATATCTTCGGGGTCCGCGTCTGCAACTCGGTCGACCAGTTCCTCGTCGACATCGGACTCGCCGCGGTCAGCCTCGTCGGTCGCGGCGTCGGGTTCGCCTTCGGTCGCCGCCTCGGCGTCGGGCGCGGTCGACTCCTCTGTCGCGGCCGTGTCGTCGGCTGCGTCCTGCTCGGTCATACCCGGTAGGAGTCGTCACGTAAATAAAAGGATTCAGAAACAATGCGGCGGCGACACCGATACAGCGGCCTGGCATTACAACAGAACGCTCAGGACCATCAGGACGAGGAACACGACGACCAGTACCTTCGCGATTTGCATGCTGAGGCCGGCAACTCCCCGAAGCCCAGCAAATCCGGCGACGACAGCGAGGACGAGAAAGAGCAGTGCCAGTTCGAGAAATCCGCCACCGAACTGGAGCGGTATCGTAGCCACGTGGTGTATCATTACGTCTGCATGCGATAGCGTGAGGAATTATTATATAGATGCCAATCACGGGCTGGTCGCGAACACATCAGTGTCGTACCGAAACCGGGTGCGGTACGCTTCCCACTCTCCGATCTCCTCCAGCCGGTACTTCGCGAACGGCGGGTTTCGAATCAGTTCCAGCTCCGCGATGCGCTCCTTGACCGGGTTGAACAGTTTATCCCAGTCAAGCGTCCGCAGCGACTCTTCCGGTCCATCGCCGTTCTCGTGAAACGTCATGCCGTCGTCGGTCCGCTTTATCGTCCCGTACCGGTAGCGGCTCCAGACGGTGTACTCCTGGAACGGCACGCTGTCGGTGGGTGGCGGTGACCGCCGATACTGCGCCTGGAAGCGCTGGTGCGTCTCGTCACCACCCCAGAACACCCCACGAGCGAGGAGTTTGAGACGCCGCTTCGTGTCCACGCCGCTGTTGTAGATAACGCGAGCATGCTCGTACTCGTGGGTCTCGAACTGGTCCGAAACCCCGTCTGTGTGGTGGATATCGACCTCGTACTGGTACGGGAGCGGCGTTTGGATCGCGCGCTTGAACACCGAAACCGTTTCGCTTCCCCGGCGTAGGTCACCGTGTTGTGTTCCGCGCCATTGCTCCGGGTCAGTTTCGTCGGGATCGACCCACCGTTCCATGGAAGCAATATGAAGTGAATCGGCTTATGCTTTCCCGCGATGTTGATACCCACCGCCCCGGTCGATTCAGACAAGCACGCGGCTGAGTTCGACGACGAGGCCGCTCTCGGCGTCGGGATCAGCGACGAGCGTGCCCAGACAGACCGCAGCGCCGTCGGGGGTGACACAGACAACCTGTGTCTCGGGCTCTGGCGTTGCAGTACCTACCTCGGCTGGTGCAGCCTCGATGACGCCCGGTGCGTACACCGGCGCACCCTCGGCAACCTCGCGGGCGGCACTCGGGGCTATCGTAACCCGTGGCAGGTGGACCATCGCTCGCTCCGCCGGCTGGATAATCTCACGGAGTGGGGAGTCGTCGCCCTCCTCGGCGAACGCCAGCGCATCGACGAGGTCGTGCATCGTCGACAGCGACCCGTCGTCGAATGTCCCGGTCGCCGTCCGGCGGAGGTCGCCCATGTGTGCACCGGTCCCCGCCGCCAGCCCGATGTCGTGACACAGTTTCCGGATGTAGGTGCCCGAAGCACACTGAACTCGCAGGAGTAACCGCCGGTCCCCCTGTTCGAGAATATCAAGCGCGTGAATCCGTCGAGAGCGCAGTTGTCGCTTGACGGCACTCTTTCGGGGTGGCTTCTGGTAGATTTCAGTCTCGAACTCCGCGATGATGTCTTCGATATCCGCAGGCGCGCTGTCATGGAGTTCGAGCACGGTGACGTACTCCTTGACGGCGTCATCGAAAACCTGTGCCAGTCGGACGGCGTCCCCAAGCAGAACGGGGAGACAGCCGGTCACCTTCGGGTCGAGTGTCCCACCGTGGGCGACCCGATCCTGTCCAGCGGCGTCGCGGACCCAGGCCGCGACCTGATGTGCTGACGGGCCCGGCGGTTTGTCGAGGTTGACGACGCCGAAGGAGCGAAGCGAATCAAGGTCCCGGTCACCGGGCGGGTCGCGGAGCGTCATCGGCTCAAAACTCGTACCGGACGTTCTCGACCGGCGCTTTCCCTTCATCGCCGTCGGCACTGTACGACTCGACAGCGTGGAGTGTCACGCTCAGGACGCCCTGTGGGTCCCAGCGGGCGGTGTTAACCGACAGATCATAGATAGAGAGGTCGTCGAAGTTGATGTCGTAGTAGTCGCTGTAGCGCTGGGACTCGCTCTCACCGCGCTCTCGGGTCTCGGTCTTTGCCTGCTCGAACGGCTTGTTCTCCCGTTTCGCGATGCGGTCAGCACGCACGTCCAGTGGCGCGGTCAGCCACAGCTTCATATCAGCGTGCTCGCCCGCCATCCATCCGGCGAGACGTGATTCCAGCACGAGGTCATTGCGCTCGGCGGCGACATCTCGCAGTCGGCGGTCCAGGTCGCGGTCGATCTGGTCGTCCTCCTCGGCGGCTTTGTTCAGCTCCAGTGGCGTCATCCCGCGCTCTTCGGCCAGCGAGCGGAAGATGTCTCCGCCGCTGACGTGGTCGTAGTTCAGCGCGTCGGCCAGGCTCTTGGCAAGCGTACTCTTGCCGCTGCCAGCCGGACCAGAGACGGTAATCAACATAGAGGAGTTCGGGAGGCCCCGATAGAAAGGGCTGTCTTTTCGAGCCTACCCGGTCGGCGATGTCTCGACGTTGAGTGCCTTCCTGATTATCTGGGTGAACGAGAGCGAGCACAGGAAGTACCAGACGATCCACGCCTGCATCGGTCCGGCGATGCCGTTGCTCCACGCCTCAACCTCGCCGAAGATGGGGAGTGTAATTACTGGACTTGTGCCGACGCCGGCTCCGAAGACGATCCAGTATAGCCAGAGGAACAGCGGGATGTTGACCAGCATGATCCACACCATCGGGCGGAACTGC
>JBDGPY010000102.1:0-3296 GCA_042219425.1 Haloarcula sp.
TGAAGACAAACAGTACGGACGGCTGGCCAACCGGATCAGGAACGTCGTTTCACAGGAGCGTACTCGAAGGAAGTTCGAGTCGCTGGTCGCCGACTCCCCGGACGGCATCGTCCATCTGACGACTAACGGGACCATCCTCTCCGTCAACCCCGCGATGGCCGGCAGGCTGGGTGACGACCCCGATTCGCTCGTTGGTCAGACGCTGGGCGAGGTGATGGATAGCGAGGCGGCCGCCCAGCGTGTCGAAGCTGGCAGGAACGCGGTCGAGAACGGCTCCGCGATGCGTTCCGAAGACGCTGTCAACGGCCGTCACTACCAGAACCAGTACATTCCTGTCGACAGCTATCGCGAGATCGACACGTTCCAGTTGGTTTCCCGGGACATCACCGAGCGCGTTGAGCACCAGCGCAAGCTAGAGCGCCAGAACGAGCGCCTTGAAGAGTTCGCGAGTGTTGTCAGCCATGACCTCCGGAACCCACTGAACGTCGCCCAGAGCGCAGTAGAACTGCTTGACGACCCGCCCAATAGCGAGGACACTGACCTGATCGCAAAGATTGACAGGTCGCTGGACCGGATGGGGTGTATCATTGAGGACGTGCTTATGCTGGCTCGGCAGGGACGAACTGTCAATGACCCACAGGAGACGGACCTGTCAACGCTAGCGTCAACCGCGTGGACCTGGATCGAGGCGGAGCAGTCCTCGATGTCGGTCCGTTCGAGCGCTGAACTCGCCGCAGACAGCGGGCGCGCACAGGACCTGCTTGCGAACCTGTTTCGGAATGCCATCGAGCACAACGACGGCGAGGTCGAAATCGAGGTCGGACTGCTCGACACAGAGGACGGCTTTTATGTCGCGGATAACGGCACGGGAATTGCTGACAATACCGATGACGTGTTCGAGATGGGGTACTCCTTATCGGAAGACGGAACTGGATTCGGCCTGGCCATCGTGGAGCAGGTCGCTGAGGCCCACGGGTGGTCCGTAGCGGTGACGGACAGCGACAGCGGCGGAGCACGGTTCGAGGTGACCGGTGTCGAACTGTGTGACGAGACGGACTTTTCAGCCCAGCACCCCGAGTAGCGCTAATGGCACTTGACGGCGCTATCGTCGACTTGGACGGAACAGTGTATCACGGAGACACGCTCCTGCCAGGAGTGAAGACGGCTATCGACACGATTCGAGACCGCGGGCTCGGCCTCTGCTTCTTCTCGAACAACCCCGTCCCCGACGGCAGCGAGTACATTGACCGGTTGCGAAGGATGGGTGTCGACGCTCGCGAGGGCGAAGCCTGTTCCTCGGGCGTTGTCACCCGGAAATACCTTGACGCGACACACGCCGGCGATGGCGTGTTCGTCATCGGGAGCGACAGCCTTCACACGCTGGTCGAACAAACGGAAGCGAGACTGGTGGAGAACCCCGCCGAGACCGACGTGTTACTGGCCTCGTGGACGGACGGGTTCCACTACCGCGACATGGTCGACGCGCTCCGGGCCGTCGATGATGACACCGTCTTCCTCGGGACGGACCCAGACCGGACGTTTCCCGGCGAAGACGGCGACCCGGTACCGGGGTCCGGGGCGATAATCCGGGCGGTGTCCGGCGTCATCGACAGGGAGCCGGACCGGATACTCGGCAAGCCGTCGGAGATAGCTGTCCGGGCGGCGCTGGACCGGCTTGACTGTGACGCGAGGGACTGCCTGGTCGTCGGTGACCGACTGGAGACCGACATCGAGATGGGTGAGCGAACCGGGATGACCACCGCTCTCGTTCGGACCGGGATAACCGATGATCGGACGCTTGAACGGAGCGACGTGACGCCGGACTACGTCATCGACTCGCTCGCCGATATCGGTCAGGTGTTTGCCGCGGCCGAGTAGTGACACTCGTCTGGTAATTCGCCTGCGGCTTTATTTCGTCTGCGTGCGTACCGCTGACTGGTGTTACCGATGGGCAAAGACATCCTCATGATTGTCGGTGATTTCGGTGAAGACTACGAAATAATGGTCCCGTTCCAGGCCCTGCAGATGGTCGGTCACGACGTCGACGCGGTGTGTCCCGACAAAGAAGCCGAAGAGACGGTCAAGACAGCGATACATGACTTCCGTGGCGACCAGACTTACATGGAGTCACGCGGCCACGATTTCGCTCTGAACGCAACGATGGCCGAAGTGACACCCGACGACTACGACGCACTGTGTGTTCCCGGTGGCCGTGCACCGGAGTACCTGCGGACATATGACGAGGTCCTAGATACGGTACGGCACTTCTTCGAGACAGACAAGCCCGTCGCGGCGCTCTGCCACGGCCCGCAGATCCTCGCTGCTGCCGACGTGCTCGACGGCTACGAGATGACCTCGTACCCGGCCTGCCGCGCCGAGTGCGAGGCCGCTGGCTGTTCGTGGGTTGACGAGGTCGTCACCGACGGGAACCTCGTCACCGGACAGGCGTGGCCCGATCATCCCGAGTGGCTCGCGCAGTTCATGGAACTGCTCGGCGACGAGGTGTCCCACGGCGATCCGATTCCAGCTGACGACTGAGCCATTTCGGCTATCCAGACGCCGACACAGGGTGGCACCAGATTTGTTATGGTGGGGTGAGAACAGGCAAGCGCAATGCCCTCCGACACTCCCTCTGAAGACGATGACCGCGGCTGTCCGAAGTGCGGCCACACCGGAACCGATGTTGGCACGATTTCGACGACCGGCGGCGGCCTCTCAAAGATGTTCGATATCCAGACCAATCAGTTCCAGGTTGTTACCTGCACGAACTGCGGCTACTCGGAGCTGTACCGGGACACCGGGTCCGCAGGCAGTGACCTGGCGGACATCTTCCTCGGCTGAGGATGCCCGCCGGAACCGGGCTGTTCATCGTGATCCTGCTGTTCGCCATCGCCGCGCCGCTGGCCCTGTACGCGCTGGTCCGGAGTGAGCACAATCAGCGCACCGAGACCGACCGCGAGACAGCAGAGCGGATGGCCCGGCGGGATACAGATGACAACAGACGAGCCCGGTGAGTGGAACGGCACCGACCGCCGCCACTCACGCTCACTGGAGTCGGTGCACCGCACCGCTACTGTTGCTGATGCCGCCGCTATCGCTCGTACAGACGAGTAGTTCTCCCGCCGTCGTTCGGCCAAAGGAGAGGACGTTTGAGCCGACAGCGTCACCGGCGATGGGGACTGCCGTGACCGGCCACAGTCCTGTGTCGCGCTCGCTCGCGACGAACAGTCGACCGTTGGCCTGCCAGTCGGCGAACACGTACCGGTCCTGCAACGCTGGTACCGCCTCGCCATTGT
>JBDGPY010000120.1:0-2948 GCA_042219425.1 Haloarcula sp.
TGGTCAGCCCGCTTCCGAAAGGCCCGGCCGTGGTCAGTCGTTCCGTCGCGCTGGTACTGCTCGACGTGGATGAGTTCGTGACGTAGCGTCGCCTCCCAGGCGTCCCGGTCGAAGGCGGCGAACGCGTCCCAGGTCAGCGACACGGTACACGGCAGCGGTCGGCCGTCGCTCCCGTCAATACTGTCCCAGTCGTACTGTTCTCCGACAGTAGCATCACCCAACTTCGGACGCTTGACAGCCGCGGCACGGCGCTTTGCCCGATAGGACACCTCCCAGTCGACGAGGTCGAACCGGACCGAAACGCCTTGCTCCCGTCGGACCGCTCGACAGTACTCGCGCGACCACGCGATGAGGTCCGCATCAGATGAGATCCCCTCGTACGAACCAGCGTCTGTCATCAACTCAAAGGCCGGTTGGACAGTCGATATAGGTCGTCTCCAGACCCCAGTCGCTGACGACTGACTGGAGCGACTGGACGCCGAACGTCTCCGTCGCGTAGTGGCCAGCAAGAATGACGTGGATTCCCTGCTCGCGTGCCTCGTGGAAGGCCTGCTGTTTCCCCTCGCCGGTGACGAGCACGTCCGCGTCCGTCTCGACAGCCTCCTGTAGCCAGTCGACACCGCTGCCGGTGACGATGGCGACATCCTCGATAGTCGACGGACCGAAGTCGAGAACCTGCACTTCCTTCCCACCAGTGTCCAGATCACCTTCGAGAGAGGTAGCGAGATCGAAGACAGTCTGTGGCTCAGTGAGTGTCCCACGCTGGCCGATGTATTCATTGCCCATCGTTCCGAACGGCGCGCGGTTATCGAGGTCCAGCAGGTCCGCGACACCGGCCGCGTTGCCCAGTGACTGGTGGCCGTCCAGTGGGAGATGGGCGACATACAGCGCCAGGTCATCATCGACGAGCGGCGCGACCCGGCGGTAGTTGGTTCCAGTTACGCGCTCCATCCCGCCCCAGATGATTCCGTGGTGGGTCACGAGCAGGTCAGCGCCCGCCTCGGCGGCTCGGTCGATAGTCTCGACGGCCGCATCGACCGCAAAGGCGACGTGGTCAACCGGCTGGCTCGCCGGCCCGACCTGTATCCCATTCGGACTGGCATCACTGTCGGTGTAGGTCGCCGTGTCGAGTCGGTCGTCGAGACGCGTTGCGATATCTCCTGCGTTCATAGCGCAGGCTTCGACAGGGGCGCTGGTATGCTTTTCTCTACTGTTCGGCCTCAGTTAGCTGCCCGCTTTCTTGGCCGATGAGGTCGCGCTCGATGGCGGCATCGATGATAGTGTCGAACTGCTCGCTCTCGATGTCGTAAGCGTTCACCGCGACTTCACGGATCGCTCCGCGGTCGACTGGCAGCTCACGGTTCTGGAGCAAGCGCATCACCTTGTTGTACTCCAGTCTCGTCAGCGATGGGTCGTCGCTGGTATCGTCGCTAGTGTCGACATCCGTCGTCTCTGTTGCGTCTGGTTGCGGTGAAGAATCGGCCGTCTCCGCCGACTGCGCCGACGAACTCGACTGTTCGTGTGTCTGGTCAAGCGGCGCTTGTTCGTCCACAGTTGCGGCATCGTCGCCGAGAAGCGACTCGTCATCGGTCGGGGCTACCACACTGTCGGTGGTCGTCGGCTCGTCGACTGCCGGCGTCCCGGAGTCGTCCAGCAGTCCCGGCGACTCCGTGGCCCCGGCATCGCCAGCCGCCACAGCAGTGTCAGTGGCGTCCGCCTTTGCTGCTTCAACGACCGGTCCGACGATGGTTGCGAGTTTCTCCCGGCAGGTCGAACAGAGAATGACAGTCCCTTGCTTCTCCGCGTCTGGTTCCACGGTTTTCGGGATAATCGGATACTCTGAAAGCGAGACATCGAGCGCGCCGCCACAGAAGTAACACGACGATAGCTGGTCCATGGCCCCAAGATAGACATCCGATCAAATAAAAGACCCCAAGCCACACCGAGCCGTCAGGTGAGTCGACGAACGACCGTGCCGGTCCGGACAGCGCCAGACTACATTCCGGTGGTTCCCAGGTCGCCACACGCAGACATTTCACCCGTTGAGGAACGACCGAGCCAGAGCCGCGGCGTCGTCGCTGGGCTCCAGCCACGGCGTATGCCCATGCGCTGGGAGTGCGTGGAACTCGGCGTCGGGCATCTTCTGGGCGACCGGGCGACCCACGTCCGGCGGGTAGAAGGTATCCTGCGTCCCCCAGACAAACTGTGTTGGGCGGTCGATCCCCACGATCTCGGATCGGATGTCGAACAGCGGGTGTGCTCGGCCAAAAGATCCCTGTGCGGTCGACAGTGAGCGCTGGCTAGCCTGTCGCCCGGGCAACGCCTGGCCTGTTGCGAGCAGTTCGTAGAACACCGCCGGTATCGCAGCATCATCGACAACGTTGATCCGCTGCATCGATTCCCGGGCGTTCGCAACTGGGTCACCACGTTCGAGCAGCCAGAACAGCACGCGGTTGAGTCCGCGAACGGTAAGCAGGCGAAAGAGAAGCGGAAGGTCCCGAGAGACGCCGCCCGGCGCGCCGACCAGTTGCAGTCGGTCCACCCGATTGTGGTCGATTGCGAGCAGGAACGCCTGCAGGCCACCGTGAGAGTTGCCGACCACATGGGGCCGGTCCACACCGAGTTCGTCGAGAAGGTCCAGCAGATACGCGACCAGAAACGACCGGAGATTCCGGTTCCGATAGCCCGGTGCGGCCGACAGCCCGAGTCCGGGGCGGTCAGGAGCGTACACCCGATACTCGTCGGTGAGCGCCGGGAACAGCGGAAGCCATGTCGCTGCCGGCGTTCCGACCCCATGGAGCAACAACACCGGGTCGCCATCCGGGTCCCCACCGACCAGATAGTGAACCCGCCCCGTAGCGTCCGTCTCGGTTACCCGTGACTCGATATTGAGGTCGTAGTGATCGGCGAGGCGGGCCTGACAGTCGGCGTACTGTCGCTCAGCAGGA
>JBDGPY010000119.1:0-2881 GCA_042219425.1 Haloarcula sp.
AGTAACAATTGAACCGATTTACACGCCGATAGTAGCCGGCCTACTGCATCGCCTTGACCCAGCCGGGAACCGAAGCCATGCCCTGCTTGTCCGCCCAGCCGTTCTCACGGAGGTAGGATTCGAGCGTGTCGAACGCGAAGCCAAAGCGTTGTTCGAGTGCGTCGATGTCAGCAGAGTAGCCGACCTCGTTGAACCATTCACACATCACGGCGAACTCTTCGCCGAACGTATCGTAGGCGTCCTCAATAGGGACGTGGACGGCCTCGACGTCGACACCGGTGATATCCGAGAGGACCGTGGCAGTCTCTTCGAGCGTCTTCTCGTCGCCCGCGAGGTCGATGGCCTCGCCGACGAACTCGTCTGGGTTCTCGATGGCGACGGCAGCGGCATGCCCGAGGTCGTCGTTGCTGACCATCTGCAGGCCGACGTCCTCCGCAAGGGGCAGGGCAAGCGTGCCGTCGTCGACGATGTCCTCGGCGAACGCTTCGAGGTTCTCAAAGAAGAACACCGGCTTGAGCACGGTGTAGGGCAGGTCGAGGCTGCGGATGTACTGGTCGATTTCGTCGGCGGAGTCAAAGTGCGGGATACCCGTGTCCTCGTCGTGGCCGCCGACGCCGCTGAACACGAACTGGTCGACACCTTCCTCACTGGCGACAGTGGCGATGTTCTTCCCCTGCTGGACCTGCGCGTCATACCCCTGTGTCCAGAAGTTCGTCACAGCGAAGACGACGTCGGCGGCTCGGACCGGCTCACGGAGCGTGTCGGGATCGTCGAGGTCGCCTTCGTCCATCGTGACGCCGCGGTCTTCGAGCGCCGCTGCCGCGTCGCTGGTCGCGTCCCGCGTCAGCCCGTGGACATCGAAGGTCTCGTCGCTGGCCAGCAAGTGGTCGACAACTGCGCCGCCCTGATTACCTGTTGCGCCGACGACGAGAACAGAACGCGTCTCACTCATAATTGGATCACAATTACAGAAACGTCCCCGACACAGTTATGTATAGTGTGACATGAATGTGAACGCCTAACATCGGTCTTGGTCGGTGAGCCGCCTCGAATCGCTATCGAGAACGGCTTGGCGGTGCCGTGAACCGATTTGCCCGAAATCCCGAGTCGGCATCCATTTTAGCGCTGACCGCGTCAGTACAGGTATGACTACTATTTCGCCGTATCTCGGCGTTCGAGACGTGTCACAGCGCGGTGTGAGGTAAGCATGTCCGGTAAAGACGACTACTACAACAGAGCCAAACAGGAGGGATACCGAGCCCGCTCGGCCTACAAGCTCAAGCAGTTAGACGAGACTGCAGGTCTGCTCGGGGAGGGACGGACCGTCGTCGACCTTGGGGCCGCTCCCGGCGGGTGGATGCAGGTCGCAGCCGAGCGCCTCGGCGACGAGGGAACCCTCGTCGGCGTCGACCGACAGAGTATCGACGATCTCGACGATCCCGACCCGACTGTCGAGTACGTCCGTGGGGACATGACCGAGGACAGCACGAAAGATGAGGTCCGCGAAGTCGTCGGGGACGACAGCGACGGCAGCGGCGGCCCCGTCGACGTGGTCGTCTCGGACATGGCACCGAACATGACGGGCCAGTACGACCTCGACCACGCCCGCTCGGTCCACCTCGTCAGGCAGGCCTTCGACGTTGCGACGGACCTGCTCGACGCCGGTGGGGACTTCTGTGCGAAGGTGTTCGACGGTCAGGACCTCGACGACCTCATCGCCGACATCGAGCCGGAGTTCGAGTACGTCCGCGAGGTCCGCCCCGACGCCTCGCGGGATTCGTCCTCGGAGCTGTATCTGGTAGCGAAACACCGCCTGACCGCGCCGGTCCGCGAGGGCGACATCGTCGAGGTCACCATCGAGGACATCGGCGAGGAAGGCGACGGCATTGCCAAGGTCGAGAACTTCACCGTGTTCGTCAGCGGCGTTAAGGACGGCGAGACGGTGGAGATTCGCGTCGACGACGTGAAACCGCGCTACGCCTTCGCTGAGCCGGTCGAGTAGCCGGTTTTCCGCTCCTAATCGGCCCGCGCCGGGGTGGGGACGACGTCGTTCTGCCGGGCAAAACCGACAACTGCGTAAACAAAGGGCGTATCAACGACGGCAATCACGAGTTTGAGGAAGTACTGGCCAACGACGAGTGCCAGCACCTCGTCCAGCGGGACGCCCTGAAAGACGACGAAGCCGATGCCGATGAAAATCACCGTGTCGATGAGCTGGCTGGACGCTGTCGACCCGATGTTGCGGAGCCAGAGCTTCTCGCCCTCGGTCGCGTCCCGGAGCCAGTGGAAGACGAACACGTCCCAGTTCTGGCTAACGACGTAGGCCGTGAGGCTGGCGACGACAATACCCGTACTGGCTCCGAGGACGTTTCGGAAGGCGTCGAGATCGACGGGCTGAGCCGCTTGCGGAAGCCCGGGTGCAAAGATGGTGCTCCAGATCAGCGCCAGCAGGACGAAATTCATCACGAAGCCGACGTTGACGACGACCGTCGCGGCCCGGCGGCCGTACAGTTCGGCGTAGCAGTCAGACGCGAAGAACGTCAGTGCATAGGCCAACGCGGCTCCGGGGAGGACCAGCGTCCCACCGGCGAGCGGGAGCGAGAACGGCAGCGAGAACGCGAGCAGTTTCGATGCGGTCACCTGCGACGTGACCAGCGCCGTCACGAACAGTGCGACGAGGCTGACCCGTACGGCTTCCCCTCGTTCACTGCTCATCGTCGAGTCGACCCTGGCGTTCGTCGATATCGTCGAGGACATCGAGTGTCTTCCGAACGGACGCGCGGATCGCTTCGCTTCGGTTGACGAACTTTCCATCCTCGCCGACATGTTTGTCAAGGTCGTTCAATAATTCCTCTGGGACTTCGACACTTATCTTCGGCAT
>JBDGPY010000094.1:0-2832 GCA_042219425.1 Haloarcula sp.
GCATCGTCTGGAGGACGTAGTTCTTCGGGACGCCGCCGCCGACGACCATCGCGCCAGCGCTGTCGGCCTCGTAGGCGATGTCCGTGATCCCGGTCATGTCAGCCAGCGCGTCGATAGTGAACTCGCTGGTCTGGGAGTACATCCACGCCTGCAGGCCGAGCACGGAGTCCTGGAACGCCGGGCAGTACACCGGCACGTCGTTCTCGTAGGCGGCCGCCAGCACGCCGGCGTCTTCTGATACGTCCTCGCGGTCGTTGACCTCGCTGTTGGCCCGACCGAGTTCCTCGGTCAGTCGCTGGATTGAGACGGTCCCCTCCGTTTCGAGCGTCGAGAACACCTCGTCGCGAAGGTGGTTCTCAAACAGGGCGAAGTGCTCCTGTGGGAGATAGACGTTGTAAATGCGGTCGACGCCTTCGTCCCGGAGCGTCTCGTCGTGTTCACGCTCGGTCCGGCCTTCCGGCGTGACCTCGCCGTGGTGGTGTTTGCCGCCGATAGCCTCGATGCTGTCGTGGGTGCAGTTCGCGCCGGTGGTAACCAGCACGTCGATGTGGCCGTCCCGGATGAGTTCGCTCACGATGGCCCGCATGCCGGTGGGGACCATCGCGCCGGCCAGCCCGAAGAAGGTCGTCACGTCATCGGCCAGCATCTCGCTGTAGATGTCGACTGCCTCGTGGATGTCGCTCGCGCCGATGCCGGCCTCGCCGTAGCTGTCTGCCAGTTCGCCGACTGTCATCCCGGCCCGGGCCTCCGCGTGGCCGATGGGGTCGTGATGGAACGTCTCCCGATCGTCGGTGTGGTCGCTCATTGCCATCCAGTCGTGTACCGGCGGGCTTCAACGTCGCGGTTCGGTGCGGCCGGCACACCCCATGTGCTGTCTCGGCGTAGCACACTTCGTCCGAGACGGTGCCCTTAGCGTCCCCTGCGGTGAATCGAGCACCATGGATACTGCTGCGTTCCGTCGCGGCGTTCGTGACGTGGCCCCGCTGTTGCTGGGCATCGTTCCCTTCGGACTCGTCGCCGGTATCGCCGCCGTCAACGCGGGGGTCGGGCTGCCAGGAGCAGTCGGGCTGTCGGTCGTCGTGTTCGCCGGCGCGTCACAGCTCGCTATGCTGGAACTGCTCGGCCAGAACGCGCCACTTTCCGTCGTTGTCGCGACGGCAGTCGTCATCAACCTCCGGCTACTGATGTACTCGGCGTCGATTGCGCCGTACTTCCGGACGTTCACCGATCGCTGGAAGGCGGTTCTGGCCTACGTGCTGACCGACCAGGCGTACGCGCTGTCGGTCGCCAGCTACCGGTCCGACCGCGAAACCGACCGGAAGTGGTACTACCTCGGCGTCGCCGTCACGCTCTGGGTGGTGTGGCAGGTCGCAACAGTTGCTGGGGCATTGCTCGGGACTGGCGTGCCCGACGCGTGGGGGCTTGAGTTCGCCATCCCACTTGTCTTCCTTGCGATCCTCGTCCCGGCAATCGAGGACCGGTCGACCGGTGTCGCCGCTGTAGTCGGTGGGACTGTCGCCGTGGTCGGCGCTGGCTTTCCGCTCAACCTTGGGCTCCTTGTCGCGTCGGGCGTCGGCATCACTGCCGGCGTCCTCACCGAATCGCTCGCAGGAGGGGCCGATGGCGACTAGCTACAGCCCGGTCGAGATCGCTGGCGTCATCGCAGTGATCGGGAGCCTGACCTATGCCTGTCGCCTCTCGTTCATTGCGCTGTTTGGCCGCCTCGACGAGATTCCACCCGGCGTCAAGCGTGTGTTGCGGTTCGTCCCCGCCGCCGTCCTCGCCGCACTCGTCCTCCCATCATTTGTGACGCTTGACGCCAGTAGTTTCGCCGCGGACAAACTCGTTGCCGGGGCACTCGCGGCGGGCGTGGCCTGGAAAACTGAGGATGTCTTCGCAACGATGGTGACCGGGATGGGTGTCCTCTGGGTGATTCGGTTCCTGCTCTGAGTCGGCGTGTGAGTGGGAGCGCCCCGCTCCCACCGGTAGGGCACTGCCTGACTACGGGTCAGGAAGCGCTCCCTCTGACCCATGTTGGTCTCAGATTCTGAGGTGTGCGGGCGGGTTGACGGCTTCGAGTTGTTCCAGTAGCCCGAGTCGGTTCTCCTCGACCCAGACTTCGGCAATGTTGTCGTCCGCAAGCCGGTACATCGCCATTCCGGTCCACTCGACCACGTGGCCTGTCGGTTCGACGTCGAGATATTCGCCTTTGTGTGTCCCAGTCGCGGAGTACCGAACAGCGACCGTGTCGCCCTCTGCGACCATCGCGTCAGTCGTGCCATCGTAATCCGGGAACCGCTCGAAGTACGATTCCAGGAACTCGATGACCTCGTCAGGGCCGTGTAGTTCTTCGTGGATACCGTGTTCGACGACATCATCGGCCAGGATATCTTCCAGCGTCTCCAGATCTCGCTCATTGAACGCGTGCAGGTACCGCTTGACGATGTCCTTGTTTGTGTTTTCGGTCGTTGACATTGTCTCTCCTCGCGCAAGTCGCTCTGGGCCCCAAGCTCGTCTCGCGTGTCACGACGTGCTTGGAACGCCGCTTCACTATTCGACACAAAGCATGTTAGTTCTTAGCACAAAATATTGAAGCCGTCCAGATACACGACAACGTGTGTCCAATGGTGTCGTCTTGCGCCATCGAAGCGGGCTTAACTCACTTCCAGCTCCGCGCCACAGCAGTTCGACCGGTACTGCTCGCGTTGCTTGACAAGCTTGCAGTCCTGATATCGCCGGGCGACAAGGTCGCCACACGCTTCGCAGATGAGAACGTGCTTCGGGTCAGCGAAGGCCGGACAGTGTACACCGGTGTCGAGTTGGTCAGCCCGC